>JAEUIR010000026.1 GCA_016795025.1 Phycisphaerales bacterium | reverse complement strand
CTGTATTTCGCGTCGATGCCGTGGCTCCGCGAAGCCCCAATCGCCCGCGCCTGAACCTGCCAGCCGCCGGGCACGCGCCTGCCACGCCGTTTAGTTCCGCGCCTGTCGTTTTGGCAGCATCAGCACGCATTTCCCGCTCGCGGCAAGATCGTAACTATTTTGTTTTCAATTTGTTACGATGCGTTCGCGTTCTCGGTGGCGGTGGTACATCACTTGCAGCTTTATCGCCGTGCCGTTGCCCGGCGTAACGCGAAACCGCGCACGACTCTCAGCGGCAACCGAAAGGCAGGAATCGAATGTCAAAGATTATTGGTATCGACTTGGGAACGACCAACTCCGTTGTCGCCATCGTCGAGGGTGGTCAGCCCAAAGTGCTCATAAACGAACAGGGTTCCCGCATCACGCCGTCCGTGGTCGCCTTCACCGACAAGGGTGATCGGCTCGTCGGCACGCTGGCCAAAAACCAGATGGTCACCAACCCCATGCGCACCATCTACTCCATCAAACGCTTCATGGGGCGTCGTCATAACGAAGTCGGCTCAGAGGAAAAGCTTGTCCCATACAAGGTCGTCGGCGGGCCTGAAGAACTCGTCAAGGTCCATATCGACGGCAAGGATTACGCGCCGCCTGAGATTTCCGCGATGGTGCTGCGCGATCTGAAAGCCACCGCCGAGCGCTATCTCGGCGAGACCGTCGACCGGGCCGTCATCACCGTTCCGGCCTATTTCAACGACAGCCAGCGCCAGGCCACCAAGGAAGCCGGCATGATCGCCGGTCTGAAGGTGGAGCGCATTCTGAACGAACCGACCGCGGCCGCGCTCGCTTACGGCTGCGACAAGAAGCTGAACGCCAAGATCGCCGTTTTCGATTTTGGCGGCGGTACGTTCGACATTTCGATTCTGGATGTCGGCGACAACGTCTTCGAGGTGCTCAGCACCAACGGCGACACGCACCTCGGCGGTGACGACATCGATCAGGTGCTGATCGACTACGTCGCCGACGAATTCCGCAAGAAGGAAGGCGTCGAGCTGCGTAAAGACCCCATGGCCCTTCAGCGCCTGAAGGAAGGTTGCGAGCGCGCCAAGTGCGAGCTGTCCAGCAGCATGGAAACCCAGATCAATCTAGCGTACATCACCGCCGACGCCAGCGGGCCGAAGCACCTGCAAATGACCATCACGCGCGCGAAGTTCGAGCAGATCATCGAGCCGACCATCGAACGCTGCCGCCGGCCGGTGATGAGCGCGCTTCAGGATGCGAAGCTGTCGCCGAAGGACGTGAGCGAAGTGCTGCTCGTCGGCGGTTCAACGCGCATTCCCATGGTGCAGCGCCTCGTAAAGGACATCTTCGGTCGAGACCCGGATCGCAGCCTCAACCCTGACGAAGTCGTCGCGCTCGGCGCGGCCGTGCAGGCGTCGATTCTCTCCGGCGATAAGACCGACATTGTGCTGCTCGACGTGACGCCGCTTTCGCTGGGCGTCGAGACGCTCGGCGGCGTGATGACTCCGCTCATCACCCGCAATACGACGATCCCGACCAGCAAAAAGGAAGTGTTTTCGACCGCGGCCGATCAACAGCCGGCCGTGGACATCCACGTATTGCAGGGCGAGCGCCAGCGCGCCGGCGACAACCGCACGCTCGGCCGCTTCCAGCTCACCGGCCTGCCGCCGGCCCCGCGCGGCGTCCCGCAGATCGAGGTGACGTTTGATATCGACGCGAACGGCATTCTGAACGTGTCGGCCAAAGACCTCGGCACCGGCAAGGAGCAGTCGATCAAGATTCAGGCGTCCAGCGGTCTGAGCGATGAAGAAGTAAAGAAAATGGTCCGCGACGCGGAAGAGCACGCCGAACAGGACAAGGCCGAACGGCGCCTGATCGACCTGCGCAACCAAGCCGACCAGTTGATCTATCAAACCGAAAAGTCGCTGAACGAATACGGCGACAAGGTCGATGCCGCGGCCCGTGGCGACATCGAGCGCGGCATCAATAAGGTCAAGGACGTGGCCAAGGCCGACGACGCGAGCGCGATCGAGCGCGCGATCAACGAGCTTCAGACGGCGTCGTTCAAGCTGGCCGAGGAAGTCTACAAGAAAACCGGCGCTGCTCCCGGCGGCGCACCCGGAGCAGCCGGCCCCGGCGGCCCGGGCTTCGGCGGCGACGGTCCATCTTCCGGCGGCTCGCCCCCCGGCGCCAAGCCCGACGACGTGATCGATGCGGAGTTTGAAGTGAAGAAGTAAACCGTATGGCCGGCTCCTTCTTCCAATCATATGGAAGAAGGAGCTGCGCTGAATCTACATTCACCACTGGGGGCTTAGTTGCCAAGGATCGAGAAGCTAGTGCTCCGACGCTGGGTAGACCTGCTGATCTGCACTTGGATTTCCTCGTTCGTATTCATACTGCTGCTTTGGCCCACTGAATGGGCTGTTGCCCCGCTCGTAGATTATTTGTCCACATTCAATGAGCTTTTCTTGTGGGCGCTCGTGTTCGCACCCGCGCCAATCGTAATCTCTTGGGCATGGCACGGGCGCTGCGGGTTCATACGACCTCGGTATGCATGGCGGTATCCACCGGTTTGGCTAGGCTCGGTAGCAGTCATTGCAATCCTGGGCCTTGTGACACCATATCTTCCGTATTCCAGGACACTCGCTGATGTGTCTCGATTCAGTTTCGGGTTGCCAGTATTTGTCTTCGTACCTTTGTTTCTCGCACTGTGGATTGTGATTATTTTCCTGATGCATCGATGGGCGGTGGCAACGCGGGAAGCGCAACATGGGCCCGAACTCACAAGTGCCGTTTGCACCTTCGACTTCAAGTCTATCCAAGAATGGGTCTCAGACGACCGGGAAATTTCTTCAACAACGAGCGACTATTTCAACGCAAATGACGCTGCCGCCCGCATTTCCTCGCTTCTTGCGCCCTCCGATCACGATTCCTGCGACCGACACTCCAACGCGGAGTTGCCTTCGTTCATCGTGGTCGGACCAGTCGGCTCAGGAAAAAGTTCGCTCGCCGAGCTCGTCAGGAAGCGTCTTGCGCGCCACACTGATATTCGCTTTGTCCGAATTTCATTGTGGCCGTTCGAAACAACCGAAGCCGCGGCGAAGGGACTTTTGAAATGCCTTATTGACGATTTATCGTGCTGCGTGGATACATTGTCTCTTGTCGGTGTGCCGGAAGATTATCTAGGGTCAATTGAAAAGTCGGCGGGCAGGATGGGATGGCTCGCAAGACTCTGCGTGCGCGCCCCGCAGCCAGACACAATTGTGCAGCGGATATCCAGTATTCTGCGCACAATAAATGTCCATGTAGTATTGTGGATAGATGACTTGGAGCGAGCTACTGGCGCCGCACAGGTGTCGGGGCCCTTAAGAGCACTCCTTAGTATACTGGACGCTCGGGACAACATATCGCTGGTCATCGCAACAACCTCGCAACACGTGCTTTCCGATTTCACCAAAACCGCGCGGTATATCGAGGAACTTCGCCCTATAGATGCGGCCCATACTTGGCAACTTATTCAATCAGTCCGTAAGGCATGCCTTAATGGATATCCCAAGAAGATCATCGACCCGGCGCACCGTTTGCGCTCCGAGATTGTACCGGATTTTACGGTCGATTGGCTCGTATCGCAGCTTAGGAAGCTAGAGTGGGATCCTGGTATCATCCAGGCCTTGGCATACATTTGCTGCACCCCACGAATTCTGAAAGCTACCTTGCGGCTTGCGTTAAAGACATGGGAGGCCCTGCCTGGCGAAGTCGATTTCGATTGCGCGCTTGTCGCATCGGCACTGCGGGTTTCCGAAACTGAGTTGTTTGCGCTTCTTCAACAACACGCCGACATAATCAAGCGGGCTTTGGTATACACAGATTCGCTGGACGCCGATAAGAAAGGCAAAGCTCTTCGCGTTGTTGGCGAACTTGAGAACATCGTCGACAGAGATATTGAGTTGGACTCAGGTCGTCGTAGTATCGCGCGTCGCCGTCTTGTGTCGTTCATTTTCCCTAATTTCCCGCGAGAGGCAAACCAATCACAAACTGAGATGGCTCGGCGTCCGCAGGCGCTATGCAGTCTGAGTGATACGGATTACTGGTCTCGATACCTGCGTAGATTTCCAATTCCTAGTACAGAAAGCGATCAACGCATTCTCATTGCTATTGAACAGTGGGGCAGAAGATCAGAGAGTGAACTGTTGCGCCTCGGAACGGATGAGAACTATTGCTGGCGTCTAGCGGCGCTCGCCATAGAGCTTTCAAGCAATGATCGAATTCGTTTCTTGCAAGAGGTCTTTGAACGGCACCTTTCAGAAGACGCGACTGCGTGGGCCGATTTTATTCAGCCCATCGGGATAGCCACTGCATATTCAATAATCAAGCATGGCTTTACCAACAGATCACAATTGTTCGATGCAATCCGCCAGATGATCGAAGCATCGGCGGAATCGCACCTGCCGATGCTCGAGGTTCTGTGCCGGTATTTCGGTACGTCTGACTATGCGGCTTCAATCTTGGATAGGTCGCAGTACGAGGCTTTGAACGACCTTGCTCGTACGAAGTTCAAGGCGCATTTTTGCCAAAATGGAGCGGGAACCAAACTCGGAAGTGCGTTACGTCGCGGCGTCCCGGTTATCCTTCGCGATCTGTCGCGATTCACGAAGCAACACGACGATCGCGGGAATCAAATAAAGTCTGATGCGGTTAATGGGTTGTCAGCTGCAATGTTAGAATATGCGGAGGCAAATCCCAGCGAGGGCATCCCCTTCATCCTGCCGTTCTTCGTAATTGCGCAGCCTGAATCGGGACCACCGTCCAAAGCCGGAACCCCACGCATTATTTCGACAAGTGTCAATGAGGCAAACATTCACTTCTGGTTTGATATTGCTCGACTGCGCCGCATCTTACAAAAAGCCTCGCCGACCGCTGAATGGGATGAATGGACGCGCGCAAGATGGGATGCCGCAAGCAACTATGATTGGAATCGATCTGGCCCCATGAGCGCCGACTCTGAAAACTAGGACTAGTAAGTGACTGGCTGCGGCTGTTGGCAGCCATGCTTTTCGGCCACAAGTTTGCCCACAATTCATACGTCTTCCCTCAGCCTCGCCGTGCCCACGCAGCTTCCTAGGCCCTTACTGGGCCACGGACGGTCGCCACGGGTGGAGCGGCGCGACTGCGCAGCGGTCCGCCGTGCAACCCGTGGGTGTGAATTCGGAGAATCCAATCCTCCCGGGTAGGCGCGGTGGAATCTTGTTGAGTGAACGCGACCTGGTTTGAAGTCCGCCACGCGGTGTCCGTCGCAGCGCTCGTATCCTCCGCCCCATCCGGGGCGGGCCAGCGAGCGTTCACCTTACCACGGGTTTCGGCCGCTTCGCGACCTCCACCCGTGGCAACACTCCAACGCCCCGCTGGGGCGAAGATGTGGGCAAAATTGAGCCTTCGGCCAGTGGTATGTTCGCCCGGCAGGCAAGCGGCATGGCTGCGGCCGTCAGCGACCCTACTTTTCGTCGCGTCATTATTGTTTCCCGCCCATCAGGGCGCACGACCACGCCGGGCGGCCTGGGCCGCAATCCGGCGTCGCATGCCCGACGCGTCAGTGATGCTCGTCGTGAGCCGACGCCACGCGTTTCGACTCGGGCGAACCCTTTTCCCGCAAATACACCGCGAAATAGACCATTGCCGCGACCGACAGAAACTCGCTTTGCCAATTCTGCATTGACTCAAACCACATTCGCGAAGTTGCCAGGTATTCAAGCGCTGTGACCGGTGCGTCGCCTCTCGCGATACGCTCGTCGGTCATGTTCCGCGCCCCATGGACGACGTGAACGGCGAAACTAATGATGAAGAGCGCCAAAAACGCGAGGCTTAACGAATGCGCATAGACGCGACAAACCCACCCCCCACGACGCACAGGCCAAGGGGCGCGCCGCCGTTGGGCCGCGGACAATGCTGACTCGATCCGCTCCTGCTCGGGGTGATCCGGGTCGTTGGATTCGGGAGAGCCCTTCTGATAAAGAAACGCCGAGAGCCAGATGAAAAAGAACATCTGGAGAAATTCGCTCTCCCAGTTCTCGCCGGTTGCCGACCAAAACTCGCCACTCGCAACATATTCAGTTAGTGTCAGCGGGGCTTGATGGTTGATGCGCCGCTCGTCGTTCAACTTCAACCGGCCGGCTACGACTTGAGCAGACCAGCAGATCGCGAACATCAGAAGCAGGGTCAGCGTCAGACCGTTATTTCTCCAACACTTTCGCATGGATGAAATGGCGCTCTCCTCCGAGATTTGCGGTGAGTCCGGGCAAATCTTATTCCGAAACCCTGTCAAACTTTCAAGCGTTAGGTGTGAAGAGGAATTTAACCCCGCCATTCGCTGATGTGAGCCGCCTGCGGCCGCCGAATGCGATCAGACGGCGAAAAACCACGGGCCCGCCGTTGCGATGTTCTTCGCCTTTTGCAATTTCTGCCGGATTCATTCGAGCTTGCGCGTAACCCGCGGCGATAGTTGCCGGACGGTCGGATCCCCTGTGGTCCGCAGAAGAGCGTGTCAGACTCGCGGACGAAAAATCAAAACGACCCGTTACCGATAACCGCGTTTATCTCGCGCATGCGCGAGATTCTTGACAAATTGACGGCCGGAAGCCCGCCACATACGTCTATACTGATCGTGCGGGCGCTGCCCGCCGGCGTTGTAGCCGATCGCGGTTCTCCCATCGCCGTCGAACGCCGTACCGACAACGAGCACCCATTGCAGCCGGTCGCGCGAAAAGACCCCAACGCCATCGGTATGTGATGTGGGAGGACGAACGATGAAACTTCGATGGGCATACGTATTACCTGGCTTACCGGCATGCGCTGCGGGTGTCATTGCGGGAACGCTTCCGCCGACAGCGTACGAACCAATCACGCCGCCGCTTTATTCAATTGACCGTTTCTCGCCCACGACGGGCTCCGGCTTTCGGCCTGGCGCGGTGCTTGTGCATCCGGGGCCGACGGTTGTGATTCCCGCGCAAAATCTAAGCCTCTTCTCGCCAATCGACGAGCTAAACGCGATCTCTTTTAACCGCAATTCGATCGGCCCCTCCACCTCGCTGGCCGTGCTTTTCAGCGTCGATCGCACAAGCGTCGGCGCGCTGCCGCCTGATCCGCTCCTCGTGACTTTCGGCTTCCTTTACAACGTGCAGAATCAGGCCACGCGCGGGCAGGAAGCCGGCGACGTATACATGGGGCTGCTGCAATACACGGTCGACGGCCCGGTGGTGATCGCGTCGTCATATACCAACAACAACACGCTTGTGAGAAATCAAGGCGACGCCGGCGGCGTGGGCATGAGCCTCGAGCCGGCGACTTCGCCGGACGACCCTGTGCCGCCGCCCATTGACGACGTCGACGCCGGGGCGATCCCGGATGAAACGGCGCTCGCGGGCGGTCCGCCGCCGAAGTTTTATTTCTGCGTCCGCCAAGGCAGTCCTTCGTTGCCAAACCTGCCGGGAAATAACAGCGGCGCGGATGTTTACGTGGACCTGAACACCGGAACGCCGAGCGGCGAAATCGTATACGCCTCGTTTGCGGCGCTGGGCTTGGTGGCGGCGGATGAGATCGATGCGCTGATTGTCATTGACTACAACAATGACCAGAGCTTTAACCCGACGACGGATCAAATCATTTTCTCTCTGGCCCGCGGCTCTCCCAGCCTCGAGGGCCGCAGCCCCGCCGATTTGTTCACAACGATTAATACGTTTGGCGATTTCGCCCTCTATTCGCAGGCGATCGATCTCGGCTTGCAGCACAACGACAATGTGGACATGCTGGAATTCATCGAGTGTCGCGATATTCTCGAATGCGTGCAGCGCTGGGCGATCGGCATCAATCGCCGCGTCATCGGCGATTGCAACTGCGACGGCGTTCTCAATAACTTTGACATCGACGCATTCGTGCTTGCGCTCACCGATCCGGCCGCATATGAGGCGACTTACCCGGAGTGCAATATTTTCGAAGCGGATATCAACGGCGACGGGCGCGTTGATAATTTCGACATTGATCCATTTGTAAACCGCCTGGTGAACGCACCATAAGCGAGACAAACACCGCGCTGACCGCTCGATCCGGTTTCGTTTAGCGGTCTGTATGCTGCGTTTCGAGTCCCGAATCTCGACGCAGCGCGTTCAAGCTGGCAAAAAAGCCGGGAAAGCTCTTCGCCACGCACGCCGCATCGCGGATCAGAACCGCCGGCCCCAGCAGCCCCGCGAGCGCGAAACTCATCGCCATGCGATGATCGTCATACGTATCGATTTCGGCCGAGACAAGCCCGGCCGCGGGATTGATCGTCAAGCCGTCGTCGCGCAGCTCGACCTTCGCGCCGAGCTTGCTTAGCTCGCGCGACAGCGCAACAAGCCGATCGGTCTCCTTCACGCGCAGATTCGCGACATTTTCGATGACCGTCGGGCTGTTCGCCGCAAGCGCCGCGACCGCAAGAGTCTGCACCGTGTCCGGCATCGCGTTCAGATCAACCCGAACGCCGCGCAACTGACCCGGCGGCGGACCGCACACTTCCAGAAAATCTGCGCCCGCTACCACGGCGCACCCCATATCGCGCAGCACGTTCACGAATTCCGTGTCGCCCTGCGCGCTCGCCCGCGAAAGCCCCCCAACGCGAACGCGACCGCCGGTCACGGCCGCAATCGCCCAGAAGTACGCGGCCGCGCTCGCATCCGGCTCGATCTCGAACTCGCCCGCTCGATAAGATTGCGGCGTCTCCACCACGAACCGCTCGTCGGTCGCGTCCAGTACTTCCACGCCCATCGAACGCATCACCTGTAACGTCATTTGAACGTAAGGCCGACTGACCAGGCCGCGCCCCGTGACGCGGAGGAACACATCTCCCGCGGCGCGCGGTGCGGCCATCAGCAACGCACTCACGTATTGACTCGAATCGGGAGAGTCGAACTCCACCAACCCCCCTGTCAGCCCGCGTGCTCGCACCTCCAACGGCGGGTGCCCCGCTCGCCCCGAATATCCGATGCTTGCCCCGAGCGCGCATAGCGCATCCACCAGCGGCCCGATTGGACGCTCGCGCATTCTTGCATTGCCGTCGAGCTGATACACCCCCTGCCCTAGCGCCGCGCAGGCCGTGAGGAATCGCATCGCTGTGCCGGCCGCGCCCGCGTCGATGAACGCTTCCGACGCCGGAATGTGCCCGTTGCAGCCGGCGATTCTGACGACCGCCGACGCGCGATCAAGCGCTGCTTGGATGCCGAGCGCATACAAGCCCGACAGCATCCGCTCGGAATCGTCACAAATCGCGGCGTTCCGAAGCGTGGACGCACCGTCGGCGAGAGCTGCGCATTGCAGATAACGATTCGTAAGGCTTTTCGACCCCGGCGGCCGAACAGCACCGAACAGCGCGCCGGCGCTCTGAACGCGCATCGCCGACCCTACCGCTGAGGCGATCGGCGCGGTCATGCGGCCGACGCCACCCAGAAGAGCGCTTCGCTCGCCCAGCGAAACTCGCCGCGCGGCACGCGCTCGATGGCGCCATCCGCGGCCCGGCCGAGCCGCACCTCCCCTTCGTCGCCGCCGAGCCAGATGCGGCAGAACGCGGGGCGTCCCGCGCACTTGCAGACCGCGATCGCGCCGAGTCGAGCAGCGCAATCCGGCGAAGACACCACGAGCTTATCGGAGAAACTGCCCGTGCCCGGCCCGGTAAGGCCGCGCACCGCAAACAAGCGCGGCGCGACTGCGGCTAGATCTTCACACAACACAAATTCTCGCCGCGACCCGTTCTGCTGCGCCAGCGAAACGATTGCAACATCACGCACGCGCTCGCTCTGGCCGCTGGAATGCGTCGTCAGCAGCGTCGCCGATCGCGACTCGCCGAGCCGCTGCGCAGGGTGAAATTCTCTCGCCAATCGCAAACCGCCGCCGTCGTCCGGCGGCCATTCGTCAGGAAGTTCATCAGCTTCGAGCACCGGTATGAGCGGCCCCGCATCCACGTTCGAGGGAGCAAGCGGAGAATCGGGAAGCTCCCGCGTCTGGCGCGGAGTATGCGTTAGCAGCTCTACAAACGCCTCGATCGGTGCCGCAAGCGCCGGCCGCTCGTCGATCATGCGCGCGATCTGCGTCAACAGCGCTTGGTGACGATTCTTCGCTCCCGCGATCACGACCGTGCCGCGCGAAGCGACGCCCGTGAGCAGCCACTGCAAGTCTTCTCCGGTCACCTCGCAAAGACGAACCAACAGTTCGCCGGGTGGAACCTCGCCGCGCTCATATCGCTCGTACTCGCCGGCGTCGATCTGCAAGCGGCGCGCGATCTCGGCCTTGCCACCGGGTGCGGCGAAATGCCGCCGGCGAATGTCGCGAATGCGACCGCCAAGCTCCGGGTTCGAATTCGCCAAGGTTCGTCTCGCCTCGCTGATGCGCCGCTTTGGTGCGGATTGGACCGCGACCCACATTCTAACCGGCGGGCGACAAAAGGAACGCGGGCGCTCCGGCCTGATTCGGCTGGAACGCCCGCGAACGCGTCGCAAAAACGATCGACGGCCTAGCGGATGATGCGCGATCGAACGCGCCGCAAACCACCAATGCCCGCCAGCGTCAACAGCATCGGCATCAGGCCGGCCGGGCCGCAACCCGCATGCGTTGAGCTCAGGAAGTTGGTCGGTGCCCGGCTGATCCTGACCGGAATCAGTCGTGCTCGGGGCCGTGACCTGTACATTGATCGTGGCGGCACCCGTCGCCGAGTTCGAATCGCGCACGACCAGCATCACCGTATAGGTGCGCCCGGCCTGAGTGTACGTGTGCGAAACGACATCGCCGACTTCCTGGGCCGAGCCGTCGCCGAAGTCCCAGGCGAAGCTGAGCGCGTCGCCCTCGGGGTCGCTCGACGAGCGAGCGTCAAACGTCACGGCGAACGGGGCTGCGCCCTGCGTCGAGCTGGCCGTGATGCGGGCCACCGGCGCACCGTTGTTCGTCGAATCAACGCCCACCGCGATTGCGATCGTCGCTGTGTCGCTTTGGTTTTGGTCGTCGGTCACGGTCAGCGTTGCGTTAAATGTACGCGATCGCGTGTACGTGTGCTCGACGGTGGAAACACCGCGGACGATGGGCGATCCGTCGCCGAAGTTCCAGGCATACGTCAGCGCCCGGCCTTCGGGATCGGACGAACCGGCAGCGTCAAAGGTCACAGTCAGCGGCGACGAACCCGAACGCTTGTTGGCGTTGATGATCGCCGTCGGCGGCTGGTTCGCGCCCGGGCCTGTGGCGCGGATTTCAAACGTCCGCGTTGAGGTCTTGTTGTATGGACGGCTGGTGACCGACAGCACGACGCGATAGACGCCCGCGTCCTGGAACGTGTGCTCGGTCGTAACGCCTGTCGCAACCGGCGTGCCGTCGCCGAAGTCCCACACATAATCGAGACGCTGTGCCGGCGGCGTGTTCGGATCGGTCGTGGCCGTCGCGGTGCAAATCACGCGCAGCGGCTTCGGACCGGATTGCGGATCAATGGTCGCGCGAATCGTCGGCGGAACCGGATCGCGAACCGTGACCACAACCACATCCTGCGCCGACAAGCCGAATGAATTCGTCACCGTCAGCGTCGCAGAGTACGGCTGGGCACGCGGCACGGTGTACGTATGCGTCACCGGCCGGTCGATTTGATCGGTCGTAAACGCAGGCGTTCCGTCGCCGAAGTCCCAATTGAACGTCAGCGCCGCGCCGCCCACATCCTGCGAAAGGTCATGCTTGAATACGACGGTGTGCGGTGCGTAACCGTCCGGATTGCCCGACTCAATGCGGCCGCGAGCGATCGGCGGCTGCGGCTCAACAACTTCGCCATCGACCACCAGAACAGCGGCGCTGTGCGGAGTCAGGCCCGTCGTGAGAAACGCGAATGTGTCGCCGATGCGGAACGGACGAATGCCGCTCTGAATCAGGAACGTGACGGGAGTGTGCGGCTGGCCGTCGGGACCGATCTCGGCATCCGCTTGATACGTCACGCCGGTTACGGCGCTGGCGGCCTGGGTTCCGGTCGCTGACGCGTCGATCCGCCAGGTTTCGGACCCCGGCGGCGTCGCGTTGATGCAGGTCGCCGTCCAGCGCTGCAAGCGCGAGACCGAGAGATCGACGCCAGTGACAGCCATCGTGCCATCACCGCCGTTGTTCAGGTTGCCGCGCGGAATCGAGTGCGAATTCTCACTATTGCCGTCCGCACCGACGCCCGGAACGAGCTTGGCGAAGAACGTGTATGTGCCGTTCGGGAGAATGCTGATATCAGCGCCAAACGTTCCATCCACGTCGCCCGGCGTCTTGGTGCCCACGCCGACCGGAATGCCGCCGAGATAGCTGAGCGGAACGCCCGGCTGATTGCGGAACGCGTAGAACTCGATCTGCGTGCCGCCATAGTTGTCATATGCGTAATAACGAAGCTGATAGATGCTGTTCACTGACACGCCGCCCGGTGGCTGAATCCACTCAAGGTTGGGAAGCTCGCGCGGCGTCCAGCGGAACGTCACCCGGCTCGAATTCAGCAGGTGCTCGACGTTCGTGATGTCCAGCCCGCTGCCCTGACCGTTGTACCATAGGTTGCTCGGGTCGGTGCCGCGATTCCACACAGTCGCGTTGGTCGAACCCGGCCAGGGATCGCCGGCGTCGCCACAGTTCTGACCCGATTCAAGTTGCTCCAAGCCGTCTGCTTGAACGATCGCGTAGATAAAGTGGCCTTCGATGCGCTGCTGCGGAGGCACGGCCTCGGGATTATCGCCGAGGTCAACGTGCATGATCATTAAACCTTCGTTCGGGTGACCGAAACGGTTAAACGACGGACGGGTTAACGCGCCGTTCGCGCTTCGCGTTCCCCACGAATCGCGCCAGAACCAGAACTGTTCCCCGGCATTCAGCGGATTTGCGAATCGGAATACGGTGCGGTCGCGATCAAACTCATACGCCCGGAACTCCAACGTCGTTGTTCCTGCGGGAGTCAGCGCCGTCGTCAGGTCATACGCCGTCACCCAATTCGAATTCCATTTGAGAATCGGAACGGGATGCGAAAGCGGGCCGCCCGCCATGATGCACCACGTGCAAATCGGGTTGTTCAAAATGCGGCCGGTGAATCCCTCGCGATACACGTCATAGTCGTACAAATCGGGCATGCCTTCCCAGCTATGCGCGTATTCGTGCATGGAGAAGGACAGATGGAAGTTGCCGACGCCGAATGCGTCGCCCTCGCCCGCACCGTCGTTGAGCCCGATTCCCAAGCCATTAAAGAACGGGATCTGTACATAGCGACCGGTTCCGAATCCATTCGGGTCAACCACATCGCGCGTACGAATCGGCTGATCCCACGAAGCGGCGGGCAGGAAGAACATGCCCACCGACGTGCCTTGCGGCAGCAGAATCACGCCCGAGATCACATTGCCGAAGGGCGGCGGTCCGCCCAGGAATTCATCCCAGTCAACGCCGTCATCCAGCGCCGCGACGGAATCTTCGATCAAGCGGCGACGGCTGTACGGATACTGACCATCCGGTCCGCCGTTCGGCGGTGTGCCGGGGTCCATATCGACGCCGTAGTTCGAATATTCGTTGTCTGCGGCGATGATGCCGTACACGCCGGCGTTGCCCGGACGCTCGCCAAGGTCCATCAGACCATCGAGATTGGTGTCGCGGTGATACGCGACAAAATCCGGAATGCCGTCGCCATCGAAATCAACCGGGAGATCAGCCGAAGACGTGCCGTCCGTGCGCCATGTGAGCACTTCGAGGTTCACCATGTTGCCCGCGTCGTACCCACCGTCGCCATGCACATTGAAAGCCATCGGGCCGCACGCGGGAATAATGCCGTCGGGCGTCGGGCCGGTGGGCCCAGTGCCAACGTCCTGTCCCCAACGACGATTGTTCGCGGGGGAAGTCACTTCGCCAAGATCGCCATCGCCGCCGCTGTGATAAATCGACGACGGCATATCGTCGTATTCGCGAGGGCCGTCATAGAAGCCGTCGCGGCCATCCGTCGGGCTGGGCAGGATATTCATCGACTCGGGGTGCGTGAGGTCGCCAAAATCAACGCCGTAGGTTTCGCGGCCATCGTTTAACGGCCCGCCGCCGTTCGGTGCGAATGGGACGCCAATCGACCAGTTGGCGTCAGCCCCGCGGGGACGCGGACGCGGTATCGTCGGGTCCATCAACCGGACATATGGAATGCTCGCATCCCATTCAGGCGCGTTCGTGCCGTAGCGCTCTTCCCACATTTCACTCAGCCACCCGGGCTCAGGCGTCGTGAACGACTGGCGAATCTGCTGCTCGCCCGCTTCCGCCGGATTTTCAAGAATAGCCGCGTAGGGCTGGCCTTTGGAAGAATTCGCCACATTGCCCACATTGCCCCAATCGTTCGGGCCGTCATAGCGCCCGTTGCCGATTCGGGCGATGATCGCGTCCGTGTCGCCGGGATAGTTGGCTTCGATGTATTCCTCGGTGACGCGGACCCAGGTAGTCACGCCGTTCCAGCGGCGCGTGTAATCTTCAAACGGCTCCGGGAAGTCGTATACGGCGTTCCACTGCTGGTCGAAGAATGTGACGCCGTTTCGCTCGCTGTTTTCAGCCCGATTGTCGTTCACCAGCGAGATATAGCGCCAGAAGCTCGCCGGCTGATTCGAGTTGTTCTCGTTTTCAGCGCGCGAGCCGATTTCATCCGGGTTCTCCGGATCTTCGACGAAGATCTCCGTCGCGCCCCAATCGCCCCACCAGCAAATATACGCCACGCCCCCGGTCGGCGTCGGGAAGAACGTCTGCAACGCCGGGCCGGCAAAACCGTCCTTGTTCCACTCGCCGTCGCGATTGGAGTCAAACCACTCGGTCTCGTTTTCCCAGCTATCAAACGTGACATCGCCGTCTTGCTGGTCCGGCGGCGGGAAGTTCAGGTTGGCGCGAACCAGTTCGCCGTAGCTGAGCGCGTTGTATCGACGCTCCTCCGGCGGTGAACCCGGGGGATCGGTGTCGATAAATCCATTTCCGTTCTTGTCGATCGCCCATTCGAACACACCGGCGTCATAAATGCGATTGCCGTTCAAATCAACGAAACGTTCGCCGGGGATAAACACCGGCAGGCCATAACGGTCAATATCGAAAATAAACAGACCCGGCACGCCTGGTCCGGGGATCGCTGGACCGTTGCCGTAGCGCGGGTCTTCGCCCTGTCCATCGAGATCGTAGTCATATTTTGTTGAAAACGGGGAGAAATCCTCGCCCGAACCCGGCTCGGCGTTGAAGCCACCCTGCAATTCGACGTGCGGAACAACGCCCGTAGCCCCGAAACCCGTTTCGCCGTTGAATCCAGGCGGGCTTGTAGGCCACGGAAGGCTGAACCAGCCGAACACGTTGCCGCTGACGGTCACATTGCCATATGAAACTTCTTCCCACCACTCTGCGAACGAGTCGATTCGCGGCCCACCGTTCTGACCATTTTTCGTCTTATCGAAGTAATAGTCGTAAACATTCGCGCGATTTGGCAGAGGGACTCCTCCGCCCGCGTGATCTTTGGACGGGTCCGCCAGGATGACGACAAATTTGCGTTCCTCAGCATTGGCGCTCGATACGAGCCATGCACAGGGGAATGCCGCCAACATACTGGCCACGGGCAGCAGTCCGATTAGTCGTCGAAAGTTGGATGTCATTCGGAGGAACCTCCCGAGGTCGCGCTCGCCAGAGCTTTTCTGTCGCCTGAGGTCAATTTTTGATTCCGCCGCACTCGGCGGAACCGGTCCAAATTCGGCAGGTCGCGCCGGCACAAACGCCACGACGCACTGCCCGCTGCGTGCCATATCCTACAGACGCCAATCAAGAGGGCGCGGATCCGGCAAAGGCAGCTACGCGGCCATCTTAGCACACGATAGGCAATTGGTTAAGCCCGAATCACCTCGAACAAAAAAAATCCAAGTCGATTTATTGCAACGAGTTATCTTCAACGCCCTACAAAAAACGCTCCGTCGCCGCAGCCAGCCCCGAGCAAGACTTTGATTGCGCCAAAGCGCTTTGGACGCTGCCGATAAGATTCGCTATGCGTCAGACACTCGTGAATTTGCGCGATCCGTCGGCCGGACCGCTTATGGGGCCAACGGTTTCAGGACAACCCGCAGGCGCCCCGACGAGACCTTGAGCGCGCTCACTTCGAATGAACGACGACCATTTGGCCAAACCCCGCGGCGTGCGATCGGAAAGCTGCACGTCTTAGGGTCAACGCCTTCCATCTCGCGGATCACACTGCGAACGCACGCAATTGGCAGGGGCAAGCAGCCGATAGCCGCGGCACGCGGTACGAAACGAATCCCTCCGGCCACAAACTCGATTTCCATTTTGACGGACCCGATGACGTCCATCGAGCCGAGTGCAACCGCGGCACTCAGTTCCACCTGATCGCCATCGAGAAAACGCACCTGCGGATTCGAAGCGACCCCCAAATCGGGGAGTTGGTCTTGAGGCCAAAGCTCATGGCGGGCGGTGATCCAACGATTCATCTGAGCATCATCAAGCGTAAACTCGGCGACTTGCCCCGTGTTCAGGCGGTCTGCGACAAGTTGCAACGTATCCGCGAGCATCTGTTTGTCGGACGGAAGCAACTCGTAATTGATAGCGCGTGGCTTATACGAATTGGGCCGGCATGTTGCCGCTCCCGCTGCCACAAGCGTAAGAACGCCAACACAAGTGCCCGAAATTCGCGTCAAAAACGTGCGAAATCGGCGTCGGCGAAGCGGAACAGAATCCCGGAGTGGCTTCATTCGCTTGATAAGCCGGCGAAATGCGGTCGCGTGTCAGTGCGTCGGGAACTTACTTCTTCTTCTTTTTCTGCGGAAGATCGTCGTCATCGTCGTCGAGCATGTCGAGCGCCGACAGCGGATCATTCATATCAAGATCGTCGTCGGACATTTCAAACAAATCGTCTTCGTCGATTTCCTGCGGCGGGCCAGACTTTTTGGCGGTTGACGCGCTGCCTGTCGCCGCTCCGGCGGCCGGTGCGGCGGGCGCTGCCGGACGCACAGGTTCCTCGACTTTCTCGGGTTTGCCGTCCACCTGAACAACAAACAGAATCGGCCCCACTCCCAGCACATCGCCCGCGTTCAACTTGCTTTCCGCGATGCGCTTGCCATTCACAAACGTGCCGTTTGAACTGCCGAGGTCTTTGACCCATACGCTGCTGCCGACCGTCACCTCGCAGTGCTGGCGCGAGACATCGCCCGTCGCGACGCGCAAACCGCAATCCGGCCGTCGCCCGACCGTCGTCGACGCCGCTGTTAATGGAAAATCCTTGCGTTCCCCATCCTTAAACGTGACCAGAGTGACCTTCGGCATGAGCGATTCCTGTTACACAGCCGCCGTCGTCGGCTTCGACGGGCTGGTGCGCCGAGGCAGCACCCGTCATGATCGTTCCGCGCAACGCGGCCATCCGGCCGAAGATGCTAAAGCCAGACCGATTCATTGACAACGCCGCGATCACCCCGTCGGACGCGCGATGATTGGCCGCATCCCGTGGCCCTGCGCCAGAGTGCATCCCTGGCGCAATGAGCGTCAGGCTGCTACACGGCGCAACTGCTCCGGAATCGGCGCTCCGCCGTTGAGGCGCGAATGCGGCATCAACGCCGTTACACCGCCCGAATGCGACCGCGGATTCCGCCCAACTCGACGCAATCGGCGCCGACGAGCGCGGTCAGCGAGGCCAGAAACTCCGTGCTCGCGTCCACACCGGCCGCGCGGTTGCGAATGGTCGCCACCCACCCATCGCCCGAACCGACCTCAAAGAACATCGGAGTCGGACCGCGATTTCGATCGCATAGATCGCGGATGCGCGGCAACGCGTCATGCCGGCCGGCCGTGCTTTGCAGCCGCACGATCACTTCGCGGCTCAGGTTTCGCCGCACATGCTCGACCGGCGTCGCGGCTGTCACACGCAGGCTTGGCACTTCGCGGCGGCGATCCACCGTGGCATCCAGAAACACAACCGCATCGGGCTTCAGCAGCGGCGTGAATTGTTCCAGTTGATCCGGAAAAACGATCGCTTCGACCGAGCCGGCGAAATCCTCAACCAGCGTGATCAGCATTTTTTGCCCCGCGCTGCGCCCGTTGCGGATCGGCACAAAGCGCACTTTCGACACGATTCCGCCCAGCAGCACGCGCTGGCCGTCGCCCATGTTCCTGAGTGCGGCGGTAGTGGCGCTGGTGAAGCGCTCGATCAACTCGGCGTGCTGGGTAAGCGGATGCTTGGTGATGTAAAAGCCGAGCACTTCTTTTTCGAATGCGAGCATCTCGCTGTCGGACCACTCGGTGCGCGGGATGATGGGCGGCGGCGGCGGAGCGGACTCGGTGAACGCCGCGAACATGTCGAGTTGGCCGGCGCTGCGGTCGCGGCTTGTTTCCTGGCCGGCAGCGATGGCCTTGTCCAACACCTGCATCAGCCCCGCGCGCATCGCGCCCGTGCGATCGAACGCGCCGGCCTTGATGAGCGCTTCGAGCGCCGCGCGATTCATCGCCGACAGATCCACCCGCTCGCAAAAATCAAACAGGTCGCGGAACGGCCCTTTCGCGCGGGCGGACAGAATCGCCTGAACAGCCTTTTGGCCCAGACCGCTGATTGCGGAAAGACCAAAGCGGATCACGCCCCTGCGCCCCGCCGGAGGCCCCTGACGATCGTTGCCGTTTGTTTTCACTGAAGCGGTGACCGGCGCCGGCGAGTCGGATTCGTAAACCGCGGTGAACCCCTCCTCGCTCTGATTAACATCCGGTGGTAGAACCGGAATGCCAATCGAGCCGTCGGCCTGACGCATGCGTCGCGCTTCGTCGATGTATTCCGCGATCTTCTCAGTGCTGCCGCTTTCATATGTCAGCAGCGAAGCCATGAACTCGACGGGATAGTATGTTTTCAGATGCGCCGTTTGAAATGCGATCAGCGCGTAGCCCGTGGAATGCGCCTTGTTGAAGGCGTAACCGCCGAACTTCAGAATGTCCTCGAAAATCTGCTCGCCGATCGCGCGGGCAACGCCGCTTTTCTCCGCGCCTTCCAGAAACGGCCCGCGCTCGGCGTTGATCTGCTCGGTTTTCTTTTTGCTGATCGCCTTCGCAAGGCGAAACGCGCGGCGCAGCGGCACATTTCCGAGACGATTCACCAGGCGCGACACCTGCTCCTGATAGACCATAATGCCGTATGTCTCGCGCAATACATCGGTCATCGTCGGATGCGGCGTATCCCACGGCTTGCCGTGCTTGCGGGCGCAATACTCATCGATGTACTCCATCGGGCCGGGGCGAAACAGCGCGTTGGCCGCGATGAGGTCATAAATGCGATTCGGCTTCATTTTCATCAGCACGTCGCGCATGCCGCCCGATTCGAATTGAAATACGCCCTTTGTTTCGCCGCGGCATAACATCTCGTACACGCGCTGGTCAGTCAGATCGAGCCGCTCCAGGTCAATCCGCACGCCGTGATTCTTCTCCACCAGCTTGCACGTCAGATGCACCTGCGACAACGTCCGCAGGCCGAGAAAGTCCATCTTCAGCAGACCGACCTTTTCAACCGTCGGGCCTTCGAACTGCGTGGTCACGTCGGGCGAGTCCGACGCCTTGTGCAGCGGAATCAGCGTATCAAGCGGAACATCGGCGATGACGACGCCGGCCGCATGCACCGAAGCGTGCCGCGCGATGCCCTCCAGCCGCTTCGAGATGTCGATCACCTTGCGAATCTGCGCGTCGCCGTCGTAGAGCTTCCTAAGCTCCGGCTCTTGCGCGATGGCTTTGGCGAGCGTCATCTTTAGCTCTTCGGGAACGAGCTTCGCGAGGCGGTCGGCGGTGACCAGCGGAACGTCCAACGTGCGGCACACGTCCCGAATCGCAGCTTTGGCCTTCAGCCGACCGAACGTGATGATCTGGGCGACATGGCCGTATTTCGCGCGGACGTAGTCAATCACCGCGGCGCGGCGGTCCTGGCAAATGTCCACGTCGATGTCGGGCATTTCGTCGCGCTCCGGGTCCATGAAACGCTCGAAATACAGCTCATAGTGAATCGGGTCGGCGTGGCTGATGCGCAGGCAATAGCCGACGACCGTGCTGCATCCGCTCCCGCGGGCGCTGCTCGGAATCTCGTGCTCGGCGCAGTAGCGCACCACATCCCACACGATCAGAAAGTAGCTTGAAAATCCCTTTGAAGCGATGACCGACAATTCGTAGTCAATACGCTCCTGCAATTCGGCGGAGATGTCACCATAGCGCTCTCGCGCACCCTCGATGACCAGCTCGCGCAAATACTCATCGGCGTTCTTTTTCTTCGGCGGCCGAAACACCGGCGCGTAGCGCTTTGAAAAATCGAACGCGACATCGCACATGTCCGCGACCCGCAGCGTATTGCCCAGCGCGTCGGGATATTCCGGCAGCGCCGCCTGCATTTCCTGCGGCGATTTGAGGTAGAACTGGTCCGTCGGCAGGCGAAAGCGATCTTCTTCGCTCATCCGGGCCCGCGTGCTGATGCAGCACAACACCTCATGCGCCTCGACGTCGCCGTGCGTCAGGTAATGTACGTCGTTCGTCGCGATCGTGCCCACACCGAGCTTGTCGGCCAGCTCGCGGAGCTCGGGGTTCGTCATCCGCTGCTCGCTCATACCGTGATTTTGCAACTCGATGAAGAACCGATCCGGGCCGAAGATATCAAGATACCTTTCCGCAACCTCCTTGGCCGCGGATGCGTCGCGATTCAACAGCGCCTGGGGGATTTCGCCCCCCAGGCATGTGCTGGTGCAGATCAGTCCGCGTGAAAACTCGCGCAGCACGTCCTTGTCGATGCGCGGCTTGTAATAAAACCCCTCGACATAACCGATGCTGGCCAGCTTGATGAGGTTGCGATAGCCGTCGAGGTTCATCGCCAACAGCAGCAGGTGATACGCCGCTTCGCGCAGGCCTTTGTGCTCCTTGTCGCGGCGATCGCCCGGCGCCATGTACATCTCGCAACCAACGATCGGCTTGATTCCTGCGTCCCTGGCGGCCTGATAGAACTCGATCGCCCCGAACAAATTGCCGTGGTCGGTGATCGCCACGGCCGGCATCTCCATTTTTTTGGCGCTCGCGACAACGTCCTTGATGCGGCATGCGCCATCGAGCAGCGAGTACTCGGTGTGAACGTGCAAATGAACAAACGGCGACGACACGGGCGACGACGACATCAGACACTCCAGCGGCCGTAGCGCGCAGCGGCCCATCCTCATCCGGCAAATTTCGCCGGCCGAACCCTATTCACTCGCGGTGCGCAGCGTTACTTCCGACAAGCGCATTCCCTCGGGCGTGGTCGAAAATGAGACCACGGTCGTCGTGTAATACTTCAACAACGCGCGAACCTCGTCCGGCTTGGCGGATTTGAACTCACTGTGATACATCTCGGCAAAGGCCTGTGCGAGCAGCGCGCCGCCCATCATCGACTGCATGTCCTTCAGCTCTTCTCGCTTTTCGCCGAATCCGATGACCGATTCGAGAAACGCTGCGCTGTCGATGTAAAGCGTCATCCATGCTTCCTCGGGCAGAAACTTCGCCGCGCGCTTGAACATCGCCTCACCGGCCAGGCTTTCGCGCTCGCCTGTTTGAACCGCTGATTCGACCGAAGGCGTCAGACCCGAGTGAATATGATCGGCCGACACCGCCACGCTCATGCCGAACATCGGAAAGTCATACACCTGCGCCTCGCGCATATCGCGCGGCGCGGCGGGCATCATTTTTTCAAACAGCTTTTGCACCGATTCAGCATTGCGGTGGCCGATGCTCAGCAGGCCGCGCGCGGCCTCCGGCGAAAACGGCCGAGCGAAGCCGAACGAAAGCGTGAGCGGCTCGCGCAGATTTTCGAGAATGTCCTTGCGAATGTTCATCGGCTCGCCGTCGGGGCCCGGCGCGTTCTCAAGTTGACGACGCATTTCGTCGGCGTTTTCGGGCGAGAACTTTCGAGTCATGCGCTCGATTTCGTCAATCAGCCTGATCGGGCTGAGATTCAGCGTCATGGCGAAAATCGACTTCGACGGAACGACGGCCGGTGGCGCGAGCGGGCGGTTGTCCATCGTCAGCAGGCGCGGAATGCCGCTGCGTTCGCCGCCCATGAACAACATGCCTTCGCTGCGCGATTCATACTCCTTTTTTCCGATGTCAACCGCAACAACCAGACTTCGCATGCCGTCGAGGCCGAGCGACGACACAGTTTTCTTCGCTTCTTCGTCGCCGCCCGCGGTCATTTCGATGATGCGCGGGATGTTGACAATCAACCGAACCGGTCCGGGGTCGGGAAACTTCCGAACGAACGCCTTATAGTCGTCCGAGTCGGCCAAAGACTCAGCGCTTTGCGATTGGCGCAGTGCGGCCCGAACAGCGTCCGCCGTCGGGCCGGCGATGAAGCGATCGCTTGTGAGGCACAGCGCGAGTTTGTCGGGAAAGGCCTTGCCTTCGATTACCTCGTCGATGAATGAATCGATCAACTTGGCGAACGCCTGCTCGGGAGCTTCGAACAACCAGCTCTCCATGCCATCGTCGGGATTCGGCTCTTCATCCCCAGCGTCTTCATCCGGCTTCTGAGCTTTGGTGAACACGTCGATCGAATTGGAGCCGACCGATACGGTTTCCGATGTATCCGAACGCTCCTTACACTTCTTGGTCAGTGCGTCGTAAATCTTGCGGGCTCGCGCAGCGTCGCCGATACCGCAAACCAGCGCGCCGTCGATCTGCTCAACGGTTCCGCCGCGCGGCGCGGTGACGTATAGCGCAATGCCGCCTTTGAAAGGAGGCTGGAGGTCTTCCGGCGACAGCCCAAGCACCGTCGCCAGTCGTTCGCGCACCTTGGTGAGGGAGTGTTTGCTCTCGTCGCCGGATAGAGATTTGAGCGCGGGATCATTCATCATCTGATAATCGGCTGTCTTTTTATATGCCTCTGAGAATTGATCAAAATCGGTGATGCCGGCGAAGAAGATCGCTTCCGGAGGCGCCCACGTCGCCGGGTCTTTCGGCTGGCCGAGCGCCGCAGCCGACATCGCAAGCATCGCACAGAGACCAGCCAGCCGCGCACGAATCAATATCGAGATCAACCGATGTCGCATGAACAATCCTCAAAGCGAATGAGACCGGGGACCAAATGGACCACAAAACAGGCGTTGAAATGCCGGCCGCCAATTTTTTGGTGTGCCGCGCTCAAGTACACGCCGATTCATTTCTTTTCGAGCAGCGGGCAGCGACCAGCGCTGCGGCGCTCCGGCGGCTGCAAATAGCGAAAACCGGCTGACGCGCTCTCGCTGTTGTAGGCGAAGGCGTCGCGATTTCGCAGGAAATCGATCACATATCGAACCGGTATGGCGAACCCCAGCCCCTCGCCGCCGCCGATTTTCATGTTCGTTACGCCGACGACCTCGCCCCGATTGTTGAACAACGGACCGCCCGAGTTGCCGGGATTGATTTGTGTCGTCGTCTGGATATATGCCAAGCCCTCTTCGGCGCGGTTGCGGCGACTGACGATGCCCTCGGACACACTGCGCTCCAGGCCGAGCGGATTGCCGATTGCGAACACCAGGTCGCCATCACGCAGGTGATCCTCGTCCGCCAGGTAAGTCACCACCGGTTTGTAGCCCTCGGGCAACTGTGCCTTCAGCAAAGCTAGATCCAAAAACGGATTCGTGGCCACGATGTCAACGTCGTCGAACTTCTGCCGCTTAAACTCGCGGCCCACGCGCCGAAAAACTGTGGCCGTCAGCTTGGTTTCGCCCTCCACAACATGAAAATTCGTGATGAGGTGGCCCTCGCCGCTGATGAAGAATCCGCTTCCAAGCCCGCTGGGAGAAGAAATCAGCAGCACTCCTTCGCCGAACCGGGCGGCCAGGTTTTTCACCGAGTCTGGCTGAAGCCGCGCTGTCGAATAGAGGTTCTCGCTCGAACGCGCGTCCGCCAAGGCCGGAGCGCTGGTCGTCGTCGCATCTGGCGCGTCCTCGATGCTGCGAATGTGCTGACGCGGTATCGACACGGCGTCGAAGCCCAGATCGATGACGACTCGATCGGAATATTCTCGGATAATCTCCGCGTGAATCGTCTGGCCATCGGTGAGCACGATGACCTTGTCATTGGCCGCGCCGCTGATGGAAAACATCGCGACGCACGCGAGCGCTGTCTGGATCGAAACCAACGCGAAGCTCATGCAATCAACCCTTTCGTGTGGCAAACGACTCGGGTCCGCGTACTATATGCAAGCGCCGCGCGAGACGCCATGACGGTCACGTTGTCCGCGTCGAATCGCCGCGCCAAAGTGTGGGAGGCCCGTCATGCAGCCGAATGCGCCGTCTCCATCCCCGCGGCAGGAGCCCTCGCCCTCAACCGGCGGAACAGATGCGCTTCTCTCATTCCTGAGTGCCGCCGCGTTCGCATACTTCGGCTTTTTCGTGGGAATGCGCGGCGTCAGCGACAGCGCCCTGTACAACGCATCCGTCAATGGTTTCACGCTGATGGCCAAGGGGCTGGCGATCGGTTTGTTCATCGTCGCGGCGCTGAATCTCAGCGGCGCTCGCGCGGGCTTGCTGCTTGACGCGGTGCTGTCAGGGATCGCCGCCCTGGCAAGTGGAGCAATCGGCATCATCTGGCTGGCCTTCGGCGATACGCAAGGTGTGTTATTGCTGATCATCGCCGGCGTATGCGCGACGGCGGCGACAAGCTCGATTCGAGCCTGGCGCGTCAAATGAAACAGTCGTTTGAAGGGTTGGACGAAGCCGCCGATCGGGCGCGATTCTCGCGCCAACTGCGATTGGCGGAAATCGGCGAAGCAGGCCAGCGTCGCATCTCCCAAAGCCGAATCGTACTCGTCGGTTGCGGCGCGCTCGGATCGCACGCCGCGGCCGCGCTGGCTCGCGCCGGTGTGCGCGGCCTTCGGATTATCGATCGCGACCTGGTGGAGATGAGCAATTTGCCTCGACAGGTCTTGTTTGATGAGGCCGACGCCCTTGAAGGCGTTCCCAAGGCCGTCGCGGCGGCTGCAGCGCTCCGGCACATTGACTCCCGGATCACGGTCGAAGCAATCGTCGCCGACCTGAACCGCGCGAACGCGGAGGCGCTGCTTGGTGACTGCGACGTAATGATCGACGGCTGCGACAACTATGAGACGCGCTATTTGCTGAACGATGTCGCGGTCAAACTGAACATTCCGTGGGTCTACGGCGGCTGCATCGGCGTCGAGGGCCGCTCGATGCTGATCGTGCCGGATCGCAGCCCGTGCCTGCGCTGTGTTTTTCCCGAGCCGCCCCCACCCGGTTCCGAAGGAACGTGCGAGACAGTGGGAATCTTGGGAACGGCGGCCGCCGTAATCGCCAATTGTCAAGCCACCGCCGCCCTGCGCTGGATAGTCGATGGAGACGATGCAAGCGCCGGCGAATTCGTCGCAATCGACATTTGGCGCAACGAATTCCGCGTCAACAACATGACGCACTTGCGGCGCGAGGATTGCCCTTGCTGCGCCACGCGGAGTTTCGATTTTCTGGACGGGCGGCGCGGCAGCGGCGCCGCGGAGTTGTGCGGGCGCGACGCCATCCAAATCCTCGCGCCGCGCGGCGAATCGCTTGATCTGGCGAAGCTGCATGACAACCTTGCGGGGCTCGGCCCGCTGAAGCGCACTGCGTACTTTGTCCGGGCCGATATCGATGGCTTCGAGCTAAGCGTTTTTCCCGACGGACGGGCGATCATCCGCGGGACGACCGATCCGGCCGTGGCGCGATCGCTGTATGCGAAATATGTCGGCCATTGATCCCAGCCGGGAGCTCGCGAAAAGCCATTTCCGAGCGAATTCAATCTCAACTCGAATAACTCAGACAAGACGGACCACTCGCGGCGTCGCGCCTATAATCCCGGGCTGAACGACGCCGCGAGTTGCGCGGTTACGCGAATTTTGGAGAATGGCTTATGCCCCGTCGTGCGCTGATCGCTATGTTTTTTGCGTTCGCAGCTACCGCTTTCTCACAAGTTCTTCCGCCGGATGCTGCCCCACCCGCGGACAAGGGCGGCCCAAGAATCACGCTGTCGCACACGCAATGGACCATCGGAACGATTTGGGAGGGAGAGATCCCCAAGCTCACCATGCAGGTGAAAAACACGGGCGATGCGCCGCTGAAGATCACACGAGTGCAAGCCAGTTGTGGCTGTACGGCTGCGCAGCCCGCGAAATACGACCTCGCACCAAGCGAGCAAACCGACATTACGGTCACGTTCGACTCGCACGGCAAGCAGGGCGAGACCTCCTCGACAGTCACGATTTTCTCCAACGACCCGACCTCGCCGAGCGGCCACAAGATGACGCTCACGGCTTTTGTGAAGCGAGCCGTGATGGTCGAGCCGATGGGGGGCGTCGTATTCCGCACGCTCGACCCCAACCACGCCGGCGAAGCGCGTTGCCGCCTGACCAACCAGGACGACAAACCCATGCGGCCGGAAGTCGTCGCATCTGACCTATCGAAGTTTGAGGCGAAAATCGAGGAGATCGAGCCGGGTCGTGTTTACGAAGTCGTCGCGAAAACTCGGCCACCGTTTCCGTGGGGCATGACGCGCGAATCGCTGACGCTGCGCACTGGTCTGGATCGAATGCCACAGGTCTCGGTGACGGTCACCTGCAACGTCATCCCAAAGGTAAATCTTGTTCCAAAGGCGTTCTTGTTCCTGCCGGAGGAAACGCAACCACAGCGCCGCGCAATCAATGTCGAGTTTTACGGCACGAACGAATCGAGGATTACCAAAGCCACCTGCACCAGCGACAAAGTGAACGTCGCGCTCGGGCCGGTGCAACCGCCGCCGGATTGGCAAAAGAAAATGACCCCCTGCCCGCGCGCGGTGCAGAATATCTCGCTGATCATCCCGCCGGGACCGCAGATTCCTCGGGAGGGCATGTCCGTCATCATCGAGACCACCGAACCGGGATTTGAACGTGTGGAAGTATTGCTGACCACCAATAATGAGAAATACAAAGAGCTGATGTATGGCTCAAGCAGCCTACCAAACCCCACGGCAAAGCCCCAAGTGACACCGGCGCAGCCCGCAACGACGCAGCCTGCCGCCGCCGCGCCGCCATCGGTAGCGCCTGCAACGCAGCCGGCAAAATAGTCGCGAGAAGACTGTGGCCATTCTTTTTGGCAACGATCGGGCGGAAATAGAAACCTGCCTGGCGGGAACGAAACAAGACATTGCCGTGTCTCATTTTCCGCTGGGAATGGTTATGCCCAAATCCGTGGCCACTCTCCACGCGCGAATCCGATCGGAAATGGATTGACTTTCGTTCTGTCTGGCACGCATAATGCTTGATGCTTGGGTGCCCCGCGTGTCTGCGGCGTGCGCCGCCCCGCGCGGGTGACTTACACGGATGGACGGGCGCATAGCAGCCTCATCCGGCTGAATGCCCGATCAACCGTATTCCCGCGAAAGCGGGAGCCCAGCAAAGGGGAAACGACATGGCCACCTCTTTCGACAGTGGTGCCGCCGCCTCGCGCCGCAGCGCGATCTCGCGCACCACAAGCGCAATCCTGCGCACCCGTTCTCTCTCTCTCTCTCTCTAGCGCAACGGTGATTGTCTTGCTCGCGTCGGCGGCGGCTTCGTGGGGGCAGTTGGATGCGAATGATCCGTGGCCCAAAGAATCTCATAACGAGCGCAACACGTGTTACGCGCCCAAGTATGGGCCGCACGCGGTCCCCACGTTGCATTGGTGGTCGAAGGCGGGTTATGGCGCAACGACCGATGCCAACGCTCCCCCAGCATGGCGCGGCGGCGCCGCGATTGCGAAGATTCAAGGCGTTCGTTGCGTGTTCGTGTGTGGTAGAGATCCGGATAACAGTTACATTCCGACGCTTTACGCGTTTCGCTTTTATCCATGCGACGCAGCGTATGATCCCACTATGACGGAGGCGCCAGCGCTCGCGAAGATTGCCCTCGCGCCCGCGACAGAGCAAATCAACTCTACGCCGTTGATATTGCCAAGCGACCGCATCGTTGTGCAAACCACAAAGCGCGTACTTTGTTATGATTTTTCGAATGCATTGACCTTTAATCCAAACAACTGCGCACTCCAATCTCCACCGCTCATATGGCAATACTATCCTACTGATGGCTTTGTCTCGGAAGCCGCTTCGCCGGCGCTCGGGTACGCCAACAATCAAGGTGAACCGGGCATGCGTACGAGCCACATATTTGTAGCCGGTAATCTAAAACGGCTTCCAGAAGACGGGGGCGGCGCGCTCGAGCATCGCGCCACGCTGGTGGCGCTGGATCCCCTGACTGGGACGGGCCAAAATCCATTTGTCTGGCAGGCGAACCTTGATGATGGGTTCACGCAAGCAGCCGTCACGCCCGCAATAGGACCGATTGACGGTGATAGTGCGCTGCGCAATTTTGTCTATGTGGCGACGTTTGGCAACAGCTCAACGAGAAATTTCTTCGCCTGCTATTCCGACAACTCCGCGGCGCCCTTGTGGGCCGATCTGGGCGGCACCGGTGAAATAAACGGCTCCTTTGCATCGGCATCGATCCATGGCAACGGCGACGTAATCATTCCCGGCGACGATGGCGAAGTCCATGCATTTGACAACGTTATCCCAGCCGGTAGTCAGCTTACAGAACGAGCGGCGGAGCGCACTGTCGGTGAGCATTGCTCAGCAACAGCCGGGGTGTTTCCCGACCGCCACTGCGTGCTGTGGGAGGAGGGAAACGCGTTAAACCGGATCGATGACACCGGGCCAACCATAGAACTTGCCGGTTCACGAAGTCTCCAGTTCAAAGAACGCTGGGTTCATGGCGCGCCTGCTTTGGACGCAACGAACAATTGGTACGTCAATACGCTCGGTCAACTTAGCGCATATCCTGACTATCGTAAGGTAATGGCTTTTCGAAACGCGATAGATGGTTCATCCACGATTTTGAAGGCCTGGCAGGGCGGGGAATACATCCCTCCACAGCTTACTATAGGCGGGCAAACCGTCAATCTACGCCAGAAATTCGAAGGGCAGGTCGCCATGGATGAAGACGGGACATTAGTGGTGTGTAATCGCGGCTACGTCCTTGCCCTCAATCCTTTTGCCTTCGACTTCAGCGGCAACGGGGTGATTGATGACGAGGACATCGACGCGTTCGCACTTGCGCTAACGGCCGAACCGTTATGGCGCACCGGCTACGGCGATGCATTCGGCGTAAATCGCCTCGGCGTGGGAGATTGCAATCATGACGGCGTATTTGATGCGCTGGATATCGATTGTTTCGAGTCCCGCTTTCCTGTTGCATATGGGCGCTGCGCGTATGGCGCCCCGGGCGACGGCGAGGGCGCCGACCGGCAGGATGAGATGGATTGGGACCGCTTCCTGGAGACCATGACATGGCTGCGAAACTACTTCGATTCCCATTGATGGCTGCGCCATTGACCGGGCTGCTTGGGTATGCGGCAGCGCGCGCGGATGTCGCGATTTCGATCGGCCACCGCATCATCGGCGATCAACACTACATTCAGACCGAGCAAGTGGCGTACCATGAGCAAGATGGGTACGCAACGGAGTTTTACGTCGCGGCGCATGCCGGCGCGGCTACCCTCGGATTCCGGCGCACCCTGCCGACGGGTGAGCGCCACCCGCACCTCGCGCAATTCGCCGGCTGGGGCGCGCCCTTACACGATTTTGTAGACGTCGAGCCACTCGCGGGGGCGTTTTCACATACCGTCGACGCGGCTCGGTTCAGCGAGCACTCGTGCGTCATGTGGGTTGACTTGTGGCGCTTTGCCCGCGTGTTTGATGCGCTCGGCCAGCCGCTCGGACCATCGTTTATCATCACTGAGGAATTGGTTAATTATCCGGTTGAAGGCCGTGTCATCATGGATGCCGATCGGCTGGTGTTCACCATGACCGACCGCCTTCAGGAAGACAACAGCCGCGGCGTATTCGTGGTCGTAACAGACTGGTCGGGCAACGCGCTCTCGGGAGTGATACCCATTGCGACGAATGCAGGAGATCCCGCGAATTTCGGAGGCATGTCTGCCTTCCTGGACGAAGGCGAGATTGTGGTTGCCTGGAGTGAGGGCGACCCGTTCGAGGGACAAACGGCGCGAGTGATGATGCGACGAATCCACCCCGACCTTTCGCTTTCGGATCCGCTTGAATTGGTGCCGCCGCCTTCTGGTCTTGTCTCGCTGAAGGCGGTCACTGTCACGGGCGAGGAGCAATCTCGTCAGGAACTATTAGTGATTTTCATAGATCATCCAGCCCAGACGCGATTCGCCCAACGATTCAGCCTCTCAGGTACGCCGCTCGGAGAACCACAGCCCTTGTTTACTTCGGAACATGGCCTGACTCATGTTGCGGCTAGTTCGGCGGGGAGACTTATCGTCTTGGACGAGGAGGATAATCAGGTTTTGGGCAGGCTTTATGATGCAGACGCTGTCCTGCAGGGAGATCCTTTTGTCGTACCGCTTATTCCTACTGCGTACTCGGCGTTCTTGCAGCCGATGCGCCCCGCTGCTTTTGACGACGACACACTCTGGATCGTGTGGCACGAATGGGATAATAGTTGGATTCGCATGCATCTGTCATCCTTACGCCCCTTCACGCCCGGCGACATGAACCGCGACGGCCTGGTCAACAACTTCGACATCGACGCATTCGTCTTCGCGCTTAGCAACCTGCCCGGCTACGCAGCCGCGTACAACATCCCCGAAGACGCGGCCGCGATTATTGGCGATATTAACGAGGACGGGGTTTTGAATAACTTCGACATCGACCCGTTCGTGATGCTGCTGGCGGGAAGGTAACAAAGGTAACACTTCACCGGTCTGAAAGATTGTCAGATTTTTCGTAACAGTTCCCCCGTCTGCAACGATTGTCTCCGGTAGCGACGGGCGCTGGCCGGTTTGGACGTAGCGGCGCAGGGTGTTTTCGAGCAAGCGGAGCGGGTCGTGGCCGCGGAGTTTGAGGGTGCGGTAGATGCTCATCCGCGCGGCCTGGGCGGCGGCGTCTTGTTCGGAGCGATTCGACTGGCTGTTTTTGCGCAGGCGGATACCGTCGCGGATCAGGCGGCGCAGCGTACGCGAGAAAGCCCGCCACTCACTGGTGGCGTTGTGCTCGTCGACTTTCTCAGATTCGCGCAGCAGATGCACGAGGCAGTACTGTCGATCGGCCACGTCGATCGACTCGTACGCGCTCCAGAAGTCGTGCAACAGAATGCCGTCGAAGGCGTCGCCGAAGAACTTGTGCAGCACGGGACTGCCGCGGCAGCGATCGATCATGTAGTAACAAACCTGGCCGTTGGCGAAACACCACAACCAACAGGTCTGGCCTTGCACGCGCCAGCCGGTCTCGTCGGCGTGCAGGTGGGCCGCGGCTTTGGCTTGCTGTGCGATCTGCTCGTACCAGGGCGTCAACACGTCGGCCAGCCGCTGCCAGATCGCAACCATTCCGCCGGCCGAGAGCCGCGTTTGCAGGTGGAACTGCAGAATGTCGAGGAGTTGGTCGATCGTCACCCCCAAGCCGTAATGGCACCAGCTGGCGAAGCTGACCACGCGATGGCCGAGCGCAGCGCTGGGCAGGGCGTCGGGAACTCTGGGCTCGACGTCCTTTTTGCAGCGCGGACAGTAGTCGCGATGGATCGTGTGCTCGGTGACCAGCGGCGGGATGTTCTCGGGCAGGTCTTCGGTGATCCGCTTCCGCGTGCGGTTGCAACGTTGCAGCGCCCCGCCGCAGTCGGGACAACAGGCGGCGCGGTGCTCGACGCAGCGGTCGATTCGCAGCGGCGCCGGCCGATGAACCCCCGGATGTCCGTTGCGGGCGCCCGGCCGCTTGCGC
>JAEUIR010000269.1 GCA_016795025.1 Phycisphaerales bacterium | reverse complement strand
TTTCATCGCCGTGCGTCGCGCGGTTGTCGTTCGCGTCAAACGGCAGCGCCCAAGAATTGCTAAATACCTGCGGCCCAAAATCCGGGTGCGTTTCATGGCAATCGAGGCACTCCTCAATACGATTCACATCCCGCTGCGCCATGTAGTTCGTCAGCGCCTCGTACCGCTCCGGCGTTACTCGCTTTTTGCCGGCATCGTCCAACACAGGATGATGCAAATGACAAATATCGCAGCGCTGCATTTCATCCAACGGCATTTTGATCGGCACAGCCTGCGACATCGGCGAATAGTTATGGCATGTCGCGCAGCGCACTTCGATTTTTGCATCGAGTGATTTGCTCCGGTCGATCGGCGTCAGTGCCGCGATGCCTTCGAGTTGACGGGGGAGCTTTACTTCGCGACCCCACACGACTCGCTGATTGATGACCGTTCCTGTCACACGCCGCGTGAAGATCTCGCGGCCGCGCCGTGCCGCCTCGTCTGACAGATCGATGCCCGGCGGCTCTTGGGTCAGCATTTTGCGAAGTTGAAACGCGCCGAACTGGGGCGCGACGCCGGCCCATAGTTCCGGAGCGGTATGCTCGATCACATCGCCCGCCCAACTCATGCCGGCCGGGTGATCCACTTCAAGGCCCAAGGTTCCCATGTTTCGAAAATCGAGCGTCAGCGCCCGCTGAATCCGTTCCGCGTCGGTCCATTCCGCCGGCATGTGGAACAATTCGAGCAATTGCGGGCGCGCCATCTGCAGCTTCTCACCGGCCGCGATCGCCGCGGCGTGCCGTGTGGAGGAGTCCTTTGCTGAATACGAGTAATGGCGCACGCCCAGCCCGCTCAGAGCCGATGGAATGCTCACCGGATTGAAAACGCTCGGTTTGGATACCTTCGCTCGTTTGATATACAGCTCAGCGCCGATTTTCGCACGCTCTCGCTGCTGCATGTTGGCGAGCGGGATGTATCCATCCATGCGCCGGTCGATGCTCTGATCCAGCCGCCCCGGCCCGGCCAACAGCATGAGCGCCGCATCCACCTCGGCCGGCGGCAACCGCAGCGCGGCGCGCCACTCCGCGATCGTGACTTGCCCGTCGTGATTCGGATCCAGCGGAATTGATTCATCCAGCCCCTCGCGCTGTCCCAACTCAGCCGTGGAAATCGGTTCCGCATCGGGGTGTTCGCGAATCGCCCAATTGGCATTCATTACGTTAGAAGCCGCCATGATGAGGCCGAGCTGAATATCCGTGTTGGGACTTCCGAAATTCACTCGACCGGACGCATCCACCGATCCGTGACAAACCCAGCAGTTGAACGCGAAACGCCCCGTGCCGCGCTGGGTGGTCGGGTTCATCTCCTGGCGAACACCAAGAAACCCGGTGCTGATGCTGTACTCCCCCACCGTGCCGGCGGGATCAAACGGGGTTGCGTCGAGGCCGACCAGCGCGGCGCTGCCGAGTATTCCGCCCCGCAATTCGTGTCGGGCTTCAAACGCGGCGTCGATCGTTCCATCCAGATTCAGGTCGAGATCGATGCGCGGAACATCAACGATGACGTCGCGGGTGAAAGGAACGCCTACCACTTCTGACCAATATCGCGCGCCGGCGTTGATGGTCCGCCCATCCGCAGTGGTAATTTGCGGGCCTAGAAAGTCCAGCGCCCAAGCTTCACTGACGGAGTTTTGGCTCGATTGTGCATTTGCCCGGCACAAGAAAATCGACGACGGATCGCAGGCGCAAGCCAATAGGAAGACAAGCGCTATCGGTTGAGCAGCGCGACCGCGGATCATGCTGGAATCTTAATAGAAACGCCGCGCAATTTAGCGCGCCCCGTTGCGGAATCCAGCGTTGGGTTAGCTGGATTTGTCACGCCGGCCGGCGACGATGAGGTTCAGTTGCTCGCCAAGCGATTGGAGCGACCGCATTTGGCCGCGCATTTGCTCCGCGACCGACGCGGTCTCTTCGGCTCCGGCCGCGTTGTTGCGAGTGATGCTCTCCGCCTGCGAAACGGATTGGCTGATCTGGTCGATTCCCACCGATTGCTCAGTGCTGCTTTGACTGATGCTTTCAATCAGTTCCGCGACGCGCGACACGCCGGTAACGATCTCCGAAAGCGACTCTCCAGCCTCCCTTGAAACCGCAACACCGCTTTTGCTTCGCTCTACCGACGTCGTAATGACTTCGGTCGACTCTTTGGCCGCTTCCGCGCTGCGCAACGCCAGCCGCCGCACTTCTTCGGCAACGACTGCAAAGCCACGTCCATGCTCACCGGCTCTGGCGGCTTCGACCGCGGCGTTCAGCGCCAGCAGATTGGTTTGAAACGCGATTTCCTCGATTGTTTTGATGATGCGCGAGATCATCTGAGACGCTTCGGTGATTCCGCCCATCGTCTGCTGCATTTTCTCAATCACCCGGGCGCCGCGCTGGGCTGTGTCGCGAGCCGAACTGCTCAACTCGGCGGCCTGCCGCGCATTTTGCGAATTGCTGCGCGTTGAAGTAGCGATCGCCTCCACGGATGCAGCCGTTGATTGAAGCGCCTCGGATTGCTGGCTTGCCCCGCTGGCTACCGTGCTCGATGCCTGCGCGAGCTGCGCGGATGCATCCGTGATCTGGGCCACCGTCGAGTTCAATTCAGATGAGACGTGCCGCAGCGCATCGGCAACCGACAGCTTGCGGCCGATCAGCGGACCGAAAGCCAGAATCGAAACAGCCGCGACGGCCACCGTCAGCATGATGTTTCGCCGGGTGGACGTCACGCCCGCCGCCGCCTGCACATCCGGCCACGGCGCTTGCGCCAGAACTGACCAGTTCATGCCGCAAAACCCCATGGCCCCGCGTAAGTGAGTGTATCCAGTTGCGGTCGTCACACTTCTGCGAGGGTCCACACCGACATGAAAACCCGACCTTCCTTTTGTGGCCTCATTCGCCGCGTCGAACCCCGCGTTTGCGAGGTCGCGCCGCAGCAGGCTTGAGAAGTTATGCTTGACGTCGCGCCCGCCGTTGCCCGCCGGATAGTAGTCCATGATGACGCGCCCATCTTGATTCAGCAGCGTCAGCATCGCGTTGGGAAATTCCGCGGCAACATCCGAAAAAGCCTGCTGCACAATCGATTCGACGTTCGAGAACTTCGAGCGATTGGTCCATACCGCAACAATCTGGCCGGATTCATCGCGAACCGGTGCGCTAAAGCCGATGGTCAGCGCGTTTTCGTCTCCATACACGCGGGCCACGTCCTGATCGACATGCACGTCTTCGACGTAAGTGCCGCTGAGAATGTCGTTTCCCGCCGCTGAGAACTGCATTTTCTTCGTGAATTGTTCCGTGAGGCACGCTTCAAACCAGGGCGCCGAGCGGTAGTTCTGCCCGAAAATGAATCGTGTCTCGATTGGCCCGCCATCGGCGTCCCGCGAATTGGCCGCGATCACGTTGCCGGCCAGATCAACCAGAATGGTCAGCGCATAGATGTCATATGTATCCACATATTGATTCATCGCGCGCACGATGTCGCTGTCGCGCTCCTCGCATTCATACCAATCGTCCACATTGTGAACAATGCGATTCAGCCCGAACGCCTGCACATCGCCATAGCGCTCAAACAGGTTGCGATCGATTTTGTCGGCGATGTTCTCAGCCAGATTCTGAAATCTGCCGCCCGCGCCTTGCTCGACGCGCTGCATTGCGCCGCTCGCGATATAGGCCAGGATGCTCAGCGGCGTCAGCCCGAAGAAAAGCAGCACGAGACACAACTTGGTGGTGAAACTCAACGTTCGAATACCAATCATCTTGCGGTCCATTTTCAATGACAAGGTTCGGCCAGCCACGCAGGCGCATTGCGTGCGCGTCGCGGTCTGCTCGTCGCCATACCCTCTGTCTCGGTCGTGCAGCAGCCCGCCTTCATGCGAATGTGAAGAAAGCCGCAGCTTCGGCGTGCGATTTCGCAAGAGGCAGGATGTGCGCCAGGCGCTGGGATGCAGAATGAGCCGCGCGAGGCGCGTTCATGCACCGAGTCGCTGAATTCGGCGTCAAGGGCGTGGAGAGGTAAATTCGGCTTCATGGACGTGGACTTTTGATTTGCAGCGCGTATGGTTTATTAGTGGCCCGAACGTGCGAATCGAAAGAAACGCCTTTCGAGGCCGATCGACGAAACGCCCACGGCGATTCGTCGAATAAGGCGGTGGTGAAGTTCACGAACTTCATCATGCGTTGACGCAGGCATCGACCAGATGAACAACCGACCGCGTGAGGCGGACATTTGCCCGCCGTAACTGCTGTCGCGGTCAACTGGCTGGTGCCTGCTTTCTTATTTGATTCCCCTCTGCAATCAATTCGCCACTCCCGCGTTCG
>JAEUIR010000268.1 GCA_016795025.1 Phycisphaerales bacterium | reverse complement strand
CAACCGCCTTGGTCTGCCGTGGTGATTCGCTCGATTGGTGGCAGCTTTCGATATCCGGCCCCCGCGAGCCGCAAACCATTCGCGGCACCGAGATCGAGGGCTTCTTTCGCCAGCACGGCGAACAACTCAACCCTGAGAACATCTACGCAGCCAAGTTGCACCGCCGCGTAGGCACCGGCGTGCAAATGGAGTTCGTCGATGTTGGGTTGATGCCCGCGCTGGAACGAAAAGCCGGTGAGGCGCTCAACCGACTTGTTTCGCAGGCGATCCGCACCCTATTGGATGAACTTGGGGGCAAGGTGCGGTCGCGCGCCGACGAGGAAGGTGTGTACAAAACGACCTTCTGGATGCTCGCCGCCAAACTACTCTCTGAAAAAGGCGTCCACGGTTTCAAGACGCTCGACCTGATCAACGTGAATCAGGTTTTCAAAGTAGTCGGAGAGCATTACAAGGACGCGCGAGATTATCCACCGGGAGACCGGAAATGGAGGCCCGCCATCTCCCGCGTGGCGGAGAGCATTGCAGGTTGGGGGAACCTCAGCAACATCAGCGCGGAATCGCTCGCATACCTGTACGAAACGGCCCTTATCGATGGACCTGAGAGTACAGTTGGCAGAAAGCGCGGCAAAGTCCGTCCCGACGTCCGCAAGTCGCTCGGAATCCACAGCACGCCCTCGATCCTCGTTGATCATATGCTCTCGCAGTTATGGCCGCTCGTAGACAGCGACAGCTTGGCTGACCAGCGCGTCTATGAGCCAGCCTGTGGCGAGCCCGCATTTCTGAAAGCCGCCCTGCGCGATATCCGAAACTGGTCGAACATGGATGACAGCGCCGCCCGTCATCGTTACTTGCTCGGGCGCATCCGCGGCATCGAAGTAGACCCCTTCGCCGTTGAAATTGCCAAGCTCTCACTCACGCTTGCCGACGTTCCGCACGGCAATACATGGCAGGTCGAGACGGGGGACATGTTCAAACCCGGCGTTCTTCGTGCCGCCGCGAAATGGGCGACCCTCGTGCTGTCGAACCCACCGTACGAGTCGTTCAAAAAAACCAGGGCGAATCGATATCTCAACTCGGAAGAGCCGGTAACGGCCCAAACCAAGGCCGTCGAGATGCTCAAGCGCGTGGTGCCAAACCTCGCGTCCGGCGCTGTGTTCGGCTTCGTGCTGCCACAGGGGACGCTGTATGACCGCGAAGCCAGGCAACTGCGCAAGGACTTGCTCGAGTCCTGCGAGATCGCTGAGATTTCGCTCTTTGAGGACAAGCTGTTCAATGTCGCCGACCACGAGGCGTGCATCCTGATCGGCCGGCGGAAAGACGACAAGTCGCGCGTCACGCGCGTCATGTACCGGCGAGTGCGCAACCGGGACATGGACGACTTCAAGTCGGCCCTGCACTTCTCGCGTGAGGACTCCATGAGCCCGAATGAACTGGGGCGGGGCGAAGATGTGAGCCTGTACGAGCCGGACCTGCGCGATGTGTGGAAGTATACTGAGGCGATGCCACGCCTTTGCGCGGCGTTCGATGTGCAGCAGGGCTTTCAATTCTTGAAGGAGGCTGTGCTTCGGGAACGCAAGCTCCTAGTCCGAACGGAGCGAGACGGTTGGTTACCTGTCGCGCTCAAGGCGAGCGACGATTACAGCTCGTGGAAAGCTCCTATCGCGGGCTGGCTGAATTTTGGTCCTAAGTCCTTTCGAGCGCGCGGAGGAGGGGCGAAGCCCGGCGTCCCTCAAGTGATCCTGAACTATGCGGGACCGCGAGACGCGTGGCGATTCATCCCCGTAGTTGACAAGGATGGAATCGCGGTCAGCAGCCGTTTTCTGACTATGCGCCCAAAGGCAATCAGCGGCCATTCTCTTGTCTCGCTCTGGGCGGTGATGCTCTCCCCAGTTGCGAACGCGTACGCGTACTCCTGGTCGGGCAAGCGGCAAACGCTCGTCAAAGAATGGGAGGCGATGCCGCTCCCAGTTCCCACCGCGGCACAGCGAACCGAAATTGAAGCTGCCGCCGATGGATACCTGAAACTCGCCGTTCGCACGCAAGGGTTCATGGTTATTTCACCGGACGAGTCGTCCATCCGGCAGGCGCTGCTCGTGCTCGACGCCGCCGTGCTCCGTCTGTACGGCCTGCCGCCGCAACTCGAACGCCAACTGCTCGCCATCTATGAAGGCGTTGATCGGCTCGGAGTCGGCTGCACGTTCCGCGGCTACCCACCGGGCTGGACGAGCCGCCCTATCGAGCCATCGCTCGAACTGCCGCAGGACGACCGGCCCATCTGGGAGCGCATCGCCGACCTCGCGGAGCGCTTGCCGCAGGAAATGGTCGCCCAGTTGCCGACCGACGGTGCGTCGCAGCTCGATCACTACCTGTACGGAGCGCCCAAAACCACCTGATGAGCCGCGTGTTCGCCGATGCCTGTTACTGGATCGCGCTCATCAACCGCGACGATGAGTTGCGGGCCGCCGCGCTCGCCGCTCAGCAAAAGGCGGCTCATGCGACGGTGTTCACAACCGATGAAGTGCTTGGCGAAGTGCTTAACTACTTCAGTAAGTGGGGGCCGAGTTGGCGTAAACAAGCTGTCCAGATCATCGAGGGGATACGTGGGGATCGCCGTGTTGTCGTTGACGAACAATCCCGCGCCACGTTCGATGGCGGCTTCGTGCTGTTCAAAAGCCGTGGTGACAAGCACTACAGCCTTGTCGATTGCGTCTCCTTCTTGGCGATGACGCGCCACGGCATTACGGTTGCGTTAACCAACGACCATCATTTCGAGCAAGAGGGTTTGAGCGCGAAGCTTCGCGCTGTCGAATCATGAATTTCTACCTTTTGGCTTCCCGTTACTGAAGCGTTTAGTTGCGCAAGCCGATCCCTCCCCCAGTTTCCCCCGCGTGCCGGTTGATGGCTCGGGTAGCGGGGGCGCGCGTGTCCGGCGTGGGCGGCGCGAAACGCGAGCGGGCCAGCGAATCCGAAAGGCGGTTACACCTCTTATGGCCGACTATTTGCCCGGACCCGACGCCGACGATCAGGCGTGGGTCACGAACTTCGGCAAGTGGTTCGCGGGCGAGACGCCCGCGCCACCCGTGGTGGCCGCGCTCGGGCTGGTCGCGGCCGACATGACGCCGATCACGACCGGACAGACCGCGTTCAACACCGGCTTCTCCGCGCACATCGCCGCCAGGTAGCTTGTCCAGCCGTCGTTCCTTTCACGCCTTCGCCAATTCAACGAGCATCCGCGAGACCACCCGGCGGAACCGGGGCGTCGAGTTGAAACGGATGATCTCCGAACTCAACTCATTCCTGGGCGGTTGGGTGATGTACTTCCGCTACGCAGCATGTCGCAGTCACCTGCGTGACCTCGACCAATGGCTGCGAAGGAAGCTGCGGTGCGTGCGGCTCAAGCAGTGCAAACGGGTGAAGCCGATCGCCGCGTTCCTGCATCGCCTCGGCGTTCCCTCGAAGCGGGCGGGGATCACGGCGCTCAGCGGAAAAGGCTGGTGGCGATTGTCGGGCGCTCCGAGCGTGCAAGAGGCTCTGACGCTCCACTGGTTCAACCGGCTCGGCCCGCTCAATCTCGAACGTCGATATGCCGCGCTGCTACACTAAGAACGCCTAACAAAACACCTCGCTGTGATTCGAGGCGACCGCTCCCTTACGGTCGCGGCTCTGTTTTGTTAGGCGTTCTAAGAGAAACCGCCGGATACGCTGAGTACGTCCGGTGGTGTGGGAGGACGGGGGCCGCAAGGCCCCCTCCTACCCGATGTTTGTCAGGCATGTCGTGACTGTTGGAGGTGCAAATCCTCTGCGGGTCGTGATGACCGGAACCGCCAGGTTGAGCAAGGGTGTCCGCCGCGAGACGGGATTTGAGGGGAGCATCAAGCAGTGCAAGTTACGCCATCCCATCGCCAAATTGCTGATCCCGGCGTGGCTGCCACACGGGCCTGCCATGCGCGACGAGGCGGCCAAGCCGCCGCCAGGGCGACAGGAGCCGCGCGGGGCTACAATTTATGGTGAAACACACGCAGGAGATCGATCATGTCTCGCTCTGCATTCCTCGGTTTCACCTTGTTACTGAATTTCAGCGGACTGGCCGGCACGATCTACGTTGATCCTGTGAACGGCAATAACGCCTGGACGGGACTTTGCGAAACGTACGACGGCGCTGCCTGCGGCCCGAAAAGAACCATCGCGGCGGCCGTCGCGATCGCGGTGAACGGCGATACGGTTCAACTCGCCGACGGCGTGTATCGCGGCGAAGGCAATGCAGATCTCGCGCTGGGCGGGCGCGCGATCACGTTGCGCGGCGACACAGCCGCGCCTTCGAATATCGTGATCGAATTCACGTCT
>JAEUIR010000267.1 GCA_016795025.1 Phycisphaerales bacterium | reverse complement strand
TCGGGGTTTCCGAGCGCGAGAGCGAAATACTCGATGTCGAAGTTGTTTACGTGACCATCGCCGTTCATGTCCCCAGCTTCGAGCACGCGAATCTCGGGGCTGGGCATCATGATGCGCGTGCGGGTTGCTTCGAGCAGGCGAACCATGAAGCGGTCGATGCCCGTCGTGTCGCCCGCGGTCAGCGGAAATCGAAAACGCCCGTTACCGAGGATCTCCACGGGGGCGATGGCTGTGGAGCCGGCGCTGCCGCGCGGGTCGTGCTCGAGAATCGAAAGAAACGTCAGCGTGGCCGGTTCGCCGCGCCAATCCATCGCGATAATTTCGATGTCCGCGGGGATCGGCGAACCGGCGACAAGGTGGCGGTGCGAGAACTCGGCGCGCGATTCGATTGCATCAGGGGCGTTTTGGAGATTCGTGCGAAACGTGTCGAAACGCTGCCGCAATTGCACGACCGGATCAGGGTCGCTGAAACGCTGATTGGCGACGTTGAGCGTCATGTAATACGTGCCGGTGGCGCAACCGGCTGAAGGCGTGCATGTGCCCAGCGTGTCGCCACGGCGCGCGTCGATCAGAAAGCCGACATGCGCGGATTTGGTGAACGTGGTGGGTGGACAGCCGCAATCAGTAGGTCCACCGGAGGTGCAGGAGCAGCGCCCATCGCCTCCCATCGCGGCGGCCGCCTCCATTGCGGCCATCACTTTGGCGGGCAGCGTGCCGGGAGTTTGGCGAATGGCGCGCTCGGCTTCATCCAGGACGGCCTGGCAGGTGATTACATTTCCCTGAATGGAGTAAACGAGCGTGCCGTGCGTGCCGGTGATGCCGTTCGCGTATGCGCCGTCGCCGCTTCCGGTGAAGGTGGCCGAGCGACCGAGCCAATCAACGAGTCCATACTGTCGTGTCTGGTGCTGCGGGTCGGCGGCTTCGAGCAGCGCGAGGATGACGTCGGGGTCGGTTCCGTTAGCGAATTCATTCCAGATGAGCAGACGATTCGCGCCGGTTGTATCGACGAAACTCTGCGCACACGCGGCTGCAAATTCCGGGCGAACCACGGGCAGATGCGTGCGCAGGTTGATGCTCTGCACGCAGGTGGCCGAAGCGACGGCGATTTCCCGCGTTCGGGTATCGACGACGATGATCGACCAGGTGGCCGAGGCCGCTGCGCAGAGAGTAAGAAGGCAGCCCAGCGCGCTGACTCTGAGTGCATTGCTTCGCATGTGAAGGTCCATGATCGACTCGTTTCGCCAATGATAGCGGCGAATGGGCGCTGATTTCGCGGCATGGGGAGAAGATTGGCGCAAAAAAACAGCCGTGCGATACGTTGACATCGCACGGCCGATATTGGGCAGGTTTCGAGCCTTATTCCGCGAAGATTCGCTCAGCGTCTTTCACATGCTCTGGAAGTGCATCGACCACTTCGCCGATTGCGGCATCGGTGAGGCCGAGGAACGCGATGGTCTCGTCGGAGAGCGGCTGGCCGGCCGCCGTCAGGCTGAAACCGTGTTGCTGTGCGCAGCAGAGCGTGTCGGCGGCGTAGACAAGCGTGGTGAACTTGAAAAACTCGGGCTTCAGGCCGGTCGGATTATGGTGATAACCGACTGCGTTTCTGAGTCCTGGCGGGAATTTCCATTTGGTGGTCAGGGCCATTCCAAATGCCTGATGATCAGCGCCAATAATCTCACGTTCGGCGGCGCAGAAGTCCTGAGGGTTCTTCGCACATTTGTCGGCGACTTTGTTGATCTGCTCCGGGAAGAGCTGAAGCTCTGCGAGGAGCCCGACATCGTGCATCAAGCCGGCGACGAATGCTTCGTCTGCCTGTCCCATCCGCGCGACATTCGCGAGCAGCTTGGCGCATACGCCGACCGCGACGCAGTGTGTCCAGAGCTCGCGCGGCGAGAAGCGATTCGCCTTGCTTTCGACATTGAAAAATCGCGACAGCGACGCGGCGAGTGCGATGTTCTTGACCGAATTCAGACCGAGCATCGCGATCGCCCGATCAAGGCTGGCGATCTGCGAAGGCAGGCCGTAGAAGGCGGAATTGACGACCTTTAGGATTTTGGCCGCGAGCGCCGGGTCGTTTTTGATGATCTCGTGCAATTGATGAGCGGTCGCTTTCGGGTCTTCAACAACGGCGACCACTTTGGTCGTGATTTCAGGCAAAGACCCGATGTCGGTGAGCTTCGACAGGGCGGTCGCCAGGTGCGGCGGCAATCCTCCCGGAGCTGCGGCCGCGGGCGTATCGGTGCTTTTTAGTGCATTGGTCGTCGTAAGCGCTGCCATCCACTGACTCCAGCCCACCCCTTAACTGAACATTTTTCTGTATCGGAGGATGGCAATCGAAACCTTGGTTTGGGAACAAAATATGGTGAGGCGAAGACCGGGAGGAAGCGGAGCGCTTGGCGTAGCCCGATAAACACGGCATGACCTAAATCTCGGCCTATTGGGGCTGAGAATAGGAGTGATCGGGCAATGGGCGACGATTTGGGCCGCTGACCGGGCGCAGCGCAAAAAACGACGAGGCGGCTGGATTCGGGAGTTGGGCGGAGTTGGCTCGTTTGCGGGTGTGTGTTATAGTTTCAGATAAGATTGAAACTACCAAACAGGAGCGGCCCGCATGCAGACGCAGCTCGACGACATTCGCAATTCGCTGGTGCGAAGCTGGGGCGAAATGAGCGGATACTGGGGCATCAATCGCACCATGGCCGAAATCCACGCGCTGATGTTCATCTCCACCGAACCGTTGTGCACGGATGATGTGATGGAGAAACTGCAGATATCACGCGGAAACGCGAGCATGAATCTGCGCGGGCTGGTGGATTGGGGATTGATCCGCCGCTTTCACCGGCTGGGGGATCGCAAGGAATATTTTCAGGCCGATACGGACGTTTGGCACATGTTTGAGACGATCATGCGCGAGCGGCGGCGGCGCGAGGTCGAGCCGATTGTGGCGACGATCGATCGCTGCATGGAGACATTGCGGCGGATCGACGAGCAGCGCGGGGGCGGCGACGAGCTATCCGGCGCGCCGCGCCTTGAATCGACCATGCTTGCCGAGTCCCGGCGTAGATTGGAGAATCTGCGTGACTTTCTGGCGACCGTCGGCGGGCTGTTCGATCTCGTGTTGAGATTCGGCCCGCAAACAATGCAGCAAGTCGCCAAAATGTACTCGGGAATGCTGCAACCGCCGCCTGGCGGCGCCGCCGGCGCGAACCGCGCGACCGAAGCGGTCACGAATAGGCGCCCGGCCGTTTCCGGCGCGACGAGCCGTCGAGCGAGCGAAGGCCAGCGTCCACGCGCGAAGAAAACCACTCGGAGCCGACATGAACGATCGCGAACTCGCTGACGCGCTGCGCGCGGCGGCTTACCTCGAAGGTGATTTCACGCTGCGCAGCGGCCGAAAAAGCAAATACTACCTGGACAAATATCTGTTTGAAACGCAGCCGGCGCTACTGCGCGAGCTGGCGATCCGCTTCGCCAAGTTCGCGGAGTCCGGAACGACGCGCATCGCGGGCGCGGAGCTGGGCGGCGTGGCGCTGGCAGCCGCGGCGTCGCTGCAGACGAACTTGCCGTTCGTGATTGTGCGCAATTCGAAAAAAGCGGATTACGGCACTGGCAAATTGGTTGAGGGCCGGCTCGAATCGGGCGACCGGGTGCTGCTGGTCGAGGACATCGCGACAACCGGCGGCCAGGCGCTCGAGGCGGCCAAGGTTCTGCGATCACTCGGGGCGATGGTTACCCGCTGTGTGGCGGTAATCGATCGCCAGGAAGGGGCGCGAGAAAATTTTGCGGCGGCCGATATTCCGTTTTCGTCGATCTTCACGACGAGCGATCTGGGGATTGCGCCGACGCCGAAGTAGGCGCGGGCGTGGCGATGTGAACTCCGGTGCGGATCGCGTCGCATAGTTGGCAAATCGCGCTTTCGAAGCGTCGAAAAGAGCGCGGCGCAGCCGAGCGGATGTTGTCAAAACCAATCTGGTCGATGTTCTCCGCGTTAGGAAATCCAAGAAGCGGATCCAGGCAGTAACCGCGAAGCCATTCCTTGGCGCCGCGCGGGGCTTCGTCTGGGTCTCCGATTTCCGGAGCATTTGCTTTTACCAACCGGACGTATCGACTGTTATCAGTTAAACGAATGTAGCTCAGGCCGGCCAAAAGCCAGCTCTCAATTTCTTGGCGGGCGATCACACAAGCTAGCGAAAAACGCGTCCCGGCTCCTGCTTCACGGGCGCGATGTGCCAGCTCTCCCGCAACGTCGCGCGCGCAAAAACATTGGTTCTCGTAACAGTTCAGCCATTTGCGGAATTTGGTGAGATTTTTGCGTGTAAGCCCTTGCGCCGGGAGCGCGCACGCGCC
>JAEUIR010000266.1 GCA_016795025.1 Phycisphaerales bacterium | reverse complement strand
ATGTCCGGGTCTTTCCCTTTTGGGCCGATTGTTGCGGGCGCACGAATTCTCTAAGGAAGTGCCGCCCGCAACCGAGCCGCCGCAATGATCCGCCCTCACCTCACCGTCCTTGCCGCTACCCTGCCCGCAACCGTCCCGTTCGTCGAAATCAGCAATCGGCCGTCAGGTAAAAGCGCGATTGCGTCGATGTCCTCATCGTTCTGGGTTAGTCCGACATCGCTCCCGTCGAAGTAGAAGGCAAACGTTCCGGCTGTCGTCGCGCCCAGCGAGGTGGGATGGAACCGCACGATGTCGGAATCATCCACGGTCGTGCTGCCGCTGGGGCCGCCGGTTATGCCCGGAATGCTGCGCGCGTCGGCGAAGGACAAGAGGATATCGCCGCCGGGAAGCACCGCCATGCCGTCGATGACCGCGGTGCTCAGGCCCACGTCGCTGCCGTCGAAGATCAGATTCCACGATTGCGACGCCCCGTCATATGCGACAACGTCCTCGTTCTCGGCGTTGCCGACACCGGGAACCACCGTTGTGCCGGTGAACACTACCCACGTTGATTCAGTCGGCGCCGCCACCGCTGACAGCGTCAACTGGCCGACGCCGGTTGCACCGTTGTAACCGCCTACGCGAATCGTGTAATTGCGCCCCGAAACCACATTCACGATCACTTCGGATTGCAGCCCGCAAGTGTCATCATCGCACGCCAGCAATCGCGACTCGAGATTTGCGCAACCCGCGTCGTCATAGACTGCCAGTTTCGTATCGAAACCAGATCCGCACAAGCTGACCGTGAGTGAGCCATTGATGGTGGATGGGAAATTGAACCAAATGTCGTTGCCCACCTGGTCATAGCTGAAGAAATTGCAGCCCGCGTGCGGCGGGCCGTCCGTCGTCGCGCCGGTTGTGTCGAACGGCGTAACGCCGATCCCGACGCCCGCGCGATTCTGGCATAGGTCGTTAAACGGGCCCGTCGGCGTGCAGGTCGGTCCGGTTACGGTCAGCGTGCCGCTGCCCGTCGCGCCGTTCACGCCGCCGACGCGAAGCAGATAACTGGCGTTGGCCGTCACAGCGATGGAAACCTCCGACGCCGTGCCGCACGCATCATCATTGCACCCGATCGCGGACGCGGCGCTCGGACACGAGCCGGCGTACACGGCCAACTTGGTGTTGAATCCGCTGCCGCATAGGCTAAATACAGCCGTGCCATCGCAAGGAGCCGTGTAGCGGTACCACACGTCATTTGTGATATCGTCAAAGCCATTGAACGAGCAAGCCGTCGGTTCGACCGGGCCGTCCGTAGTCGCGTTCACGGTTGAAAACGCGAGCGTGCCGGGGCTGACGCTGATCGCGTTCGCGCACATGTCGTTTGCCGGCGGCGTCGGGCCGCCGCCCGTTCCCGGAATGGGCAATGTGGCGCTGATATCCGTGGGCGTGCCGGGGCGAAATAGCGTAAGTGTGACCGCGCCGCTGCTTGCCGGAGCGTTGGCCTCAAACCAGAAATTATAGATGGTGTCCCAGCGTAGCGCGTTGCTGTTGGGATTCTGGGCGAAAGTGGTCGGAGCCGTCCACGAAATATCTGACGACGTGATCGATACATTCCAGTTGGTGTTGTCCACGGGGTCGCCGCTGTGATAATCGACATCGCGGAAACCGGCGTTTGTCACCACCGTTCCGGTGGGGAACGGCACACGGAATGAATAGCCGCTGCGGTGTGAATTGTAGTTTTCCACCGCGTATTCATAGCGATATGCCCCGCCACCCAGGTCGATGACCTTTACGCCGAAGACAAACCGCCCATCGCCGGCGACATCGACGTTGGTCAACTGCACGCCGGTATCGTGGGCCTGCCACGCCTGGAGCGCGTACTTCTGTCGTTGCGTCGTATCCGCGACATTCAGCACAAAACCCGTTCCGACGGTGACGCGACGATAGGACTTGTTGTTGTACTGCGTGCCGAAGGCGGGTTCGTCGGGATGCACGTAGTGGCTCGACACGAAATAAAGCGCGCCGGGCGTGGTCAGATCCGACTCATTCACGCGGATGCGTTTGAACAACGCATCGCCGCTCGCGCCTTGGCCGGTAAATGGATATGGAAATGCGCCGGTTGTAGCGTTTACGTCCATTTTCGAGCCCAAGCCGGATTGACTACCGTTCAGGCTGGCGGAATAGGGGTCTGAACAGCCCGGAAAGAGCGCGGCACAGCTTCCGCCGGGCGTGCAAGCTGAGCAAACCGTCCCCTGCAACGCGCAGAACCCGTGCTTCATCCAGCCCTGGCCAAGCTGCTCGAAACGGCCGTTGGAGAGCCGATAGACATTTTGCGTGATGACCGGATGCTGATTCGTGTTGTCCACCCACTCGAGCGGCTGATCGCCCAAATTGCATGAAGTCGTGCCGACCGCATAGGCATGCACGCCACTGAGTGGCCCATAATGAGCGGTCGCCGGCAAATCGCCGACAATGACGTCAGGCCCCGTCTGCGCGGCCGCCCCGCCGGTCAGCAGACCCAACAATACAGCCGCGCGCGCGGCACAGCGCGCAGACATTGATCGCCCGATTCGTGGTTTCATTTCCCAGCACCTTGTTTTTGATACGGCCCAATATTTGCACAGGAGAGACGAACACCGGCGGCAGACTTGAATTTTGCCGCGGCCAGCCTCTTTCCACAGAGCCGAATTTAGCGGATGGCTTGGTGCCGTTTCAAGCGATTTTCATGCATAAGATTAGAGAAAAAACCGAGCGATGGCGTCAAAACCGAATCGACCGGCCGCGGCGACCGGCTGAGCGACGACCGTTGACACCTACTGCCGGCGTGAGATAGCATCGATAATCTTAAGGTCGGGGTCGTGTTAACCCCGGTGGCGGTCGCCGGATAGAGTTAGATGGAACTGATTTGGCTGAGTCAGGCCGCGCTGGTGGCCTATACGACGGTACTAGGCCTGCTATGCATCTACGGCCTGCATCGCTACTTTCTTGTTGTGCAGTTTTATCGCCACAAGAACAGAAAGGCGGTGCCGGCGCGCGCATTCCCGGAGCTGCCATTCGTCACCGTTCAGCTTCCGATGTTCAATGAGCGTTACGTCGCGGCTCGCATCATCGAGAAGGCATGCGAGATCGACTATCCGCGGAACCGGTTCGAAGTGCAGGTTTTGGACGATTCGACCGACGACACAGTCGAAATTGCGCTCGAAACCGTCAGTCGTATGCAGGCCGCCGGCGTGAACGTCGTGTATCTGCATCGCACCGATCGCACCGGCTTCAAGGCCGGCGCGCTGGCCGAGGGGCTGAAAGTCGCGAAGGGCGAGTTCATCGCGATTTTCGACGCCGACTTTCTCCCGCCGCGGAACATTCTTCACGACACGATTCACCATTTCACGGAGCCGACCGTCGGCGCGGTGCAGTGCCGCTGGGATCACCTGAATCGCAATGTCTCCATGCTCACCGAGGCGCAGGCAATCCTGCTGGATGGGCATTTCATCATCGAACACACCGCCAGAAATCGCTCCGGCCGATTCATGAGCTTTAACGGGACAGCGGGTATTTGGCGACGAGAGGCGATCATAGAAGCCGGCGGCTGGCATCACGACACGCTGACGGAAGACCTCGATCTTTCGTATCGCGCGCAGCTAAAGGGCTGGCGATTCGTCTTTCTGCCGGACATTACGACACCGGCCGAGCTTCCGCCTGAGATGAACGCGTTCAAAGCCCAGCAGCATCGTTGGACCAAGGGCGGGGCGCAAACGTGCGTGAAAATGCTGCCGAGCGTTCTGCGCCATGGCCCGAATTGGCGCGTCAAGGTCGAGGCGTTTTTTCACCTGACAAGCTGCGTCGTATACGTGCTGATGGTGCTGCTGTCGCTGCTGATCGGCCCGGCGATGTTCGCGAAGCTCACGATCGCTCAGGGGCAATCCGCGTTTCAGACATTCATCGAAATGCTGCTGTTCTTCATCGGCACAGGCTCGGCCCTGGCGTTTTATGTCATCAGCCAGCGGGAAACGCTGCGTAGCTGGTGGGATACGATCCGCGTCATTCCGGCGCTAATGGCCATCGGCATCGGCATCGCGTTTAACAACGCGGTCGCGGCGCTGGAGGGGTTTTTCGGCAACGCGGGCGAGTTTGTGCGCACACCGAAATTCGGCGATCAGGCCCATCGCAGCGGCAATTGGCAGCAGCGGCTGCGCGGCTTCCGCATGCGCGGCGCGTGGCAGGCGTGGGCCGAATTGCTCATCGGCATTTATCTGCTGGCCTGTCTCGCGGCCTGTTTCATGTTTGAAAACTGGCTCGAAACAATCGCCGCGGCGCTGCCGTTTCTCGGCATCTTCATCGGCGGATACTTCTACGTCGCGATTCAAACCTTTTACGGCCGCTGGCTCGCCTCCGCGAAGTA
>JAEUIR010000265.1:256-4425 GCA_016795025.1 Phycisphaerales bacterium | reverse complement strand
CCCACGTCGATGGGCAATTGGATGAAATCGAATTCGGCCGCAGGCAACTTACCGATATCGAGGAGTTGCTGCCATTTCGCAAGACGATCATCGAGGCCGCGTTCGGATTGATTCGTATGGAACGAGTCGACGCCGTCGCAAGCGCGGAGCGACTGTCGAAGATCGCGGAAGAGTTGAAATCGCTCCGCGAGCGCATCGAGAAAGGCAAGCGCGAGCAGGCGCAACCCAGCAGCGCGCCGGCATCGCAGCCGGAAACGCGTCCGGCGGACGCGCCGATTGTTGTTTCGGCGGTGACGGCTCGACGCGCGGCGGGGGCGGCCGACGCGCTGCGCCAGGAACTACGCGAGTGGTACGACTATCACGCCCAGTTTCAACCGGAATTTCCGTGGTGGACGCGCCGGCCTTACGAGGACGCCAGCAAGGCGATCGAGGATTACGCAAAATTCCTTCGCGAAGAGATCGCGGGGCTAAAAGGCAAGGATGACGATCCGCTTGTCGGCGATCCGATCGGACGCGAGGCGCTACTAAGCGACCTGCGCGAGGAATTCATCGCCTATTCGCCGGAAGAGCTGGTGGAAATCGGGCAGAGGGAGCTGGCCTGGTGTCAGGTTGAGATGAAAAAGATCGCGGCGGCGATGGGGGCGGGTGACGATTGGAAAGCGGCGCTTAAGAAGATCAAGGAGGATCATGTCGGACCGGGCGAGCAGGACGAATTGGTCACGCAATTCGGCCGCAACGCCGTGGAGTTTCTCAAGTCTCGCGACCTGATCACGATACCGCCGCTTTGCGAGGAAACCTGGCGGCTGTTCATGCTGTCGCCGGAGTCGCAGAAAACGCTGCCGTTCGCGGCGTACGGCGGGCAGAGCATGCTGGTGGCGTATGCCGCGGAGTCGATGAAGCACGACGACAAGCTGATGTCGATGCGCGGCAACAATCGGCACTTCACGCGCATCGTGGTGCCGCACGAGTTGATTCCGGGCCATCATCTGCAAGCGTTCATGGCGGCGCGCGAGCGGCCATATCGACAGCTATTCAGCACGCCGTTTCTGGTCGAAGGCTGGTGCCTGTATTGGGAAATGTTGCTCTGGGATCTGAACTACGCCGCGAATGACGCCGATCGCCTCGGCATGCTGTTCTGGCGGAATCACCGCGCGGCGCGCATCATCGTGAGCCTGAAGTTTCATCTGGGCGAGATGACGCCGCAGGAGATGGTTAACTTTTTGCTCGAAAACGTCGGTATGGAGAAATTCGGCGCGACCAGCGAGGTGCGGCGCTTCATCGGCGGCGATTATTCCCCGCTTTATCAATGCGGATACATGATCGGCGGCTTGCAGATCCGATCGCTGCGGCGCGAGCTGGTGGACACCCGGAAGATGACGGACCGCGAATTTCACGACGCGATCCTGAAGCTCGGCCCCGTGCCGATCGAGATGATCCGCGCGACGCTTTTGAACGCGCCCCTCAAGCGCGACCACGCATCGCAGTGGAAATTCGCCGGGGACGTGTCCAAACCCTGATGACCGGGCGACCATGTTGATGGCTCATTCAATCCGGGAACGCCAATGCAAGGAAATTCACTTATGCGTTTTCGTCCACTGCTTTGCACAGCACTCGGCCTCGTTTTCCTGTCCGGATGCGCGCAGATGAAGTCGACTGCCCAAGTCGCGCGCACGTTCGATCAGGATGTCGCCTTCATGCGCAAGCATACCGATGTCATCGTGCTGCGCGGCGCGGATGGCGCCAGCGTGGCCGTCACGCCGACCTGGCAGGGCCGGGTGATGACCAGCGCAATCAGCGGTGACGGCGAGGGCTTTGGCTGGATCAACGACGAACTGATTCAATCCGGGGAAACGCGCGAGCATATCAATCCATACGGGGGCGAAGATCGCTTTTGGATGGGGCCCGAGGGCGGGCAATTCGCGATCTTCTTTAAGAAGGGCGATCCGTTCGACCTTACGCATTGGCAGACGCCGGCCTGCATCGACACGGCCGCGTGGCGGGCCACCTCGCAAAACGAGCGAGAAGTGACGTTTCGGCACGAGGCGAAGCTGGTTAACTACTCGGGCGAGGTTCTCGAAACGCGCATCGATCGCACGGTTCGGCTGGTGTCGCCCGCCGACGCCGCGCAGGCGCTGGGAGTCGCGCTCGGTCCGGGCGTGCGCGGCGTGGGATTTGAATCTGAAAACCGCCTGACCAACGCCGGTACGCGGCCCTGGACGAAAGACGCCGGTCTGCTGTCGATCTGGATATTGGGCATGTTTAAGCATTCGCCGGAAACCACGGTGATCGCGCCGTATCACCCGGGACCGATCGATCAGCTCGGGCCGGTGGTGAACGATGCGTATTTCGGCAAGGTGCCGGCGGATCGGCTGCGCATCGAGGGCGGCGTGGTGCTGTTTCGCGGCGACGGCCAATGTCGCAGCAAGATCGGATTGAGCCCGCAGCGCTCGAAGCCGGTGGTCGGCAGTTATGACGCGGCGAGAAACGTCCTGACGATTGTGCAATATTCGCGGCCGCCCGGTGCGCGGGATTATGTGAATTCAATGTGGCAGATGCAGGACAATCCATACGGGGGCGATGTCGTCAACAGCTACAACGACGGCCCGCCGTCGCCGGGCGCGAAACCTCTGGGCCCGTTCTATGAGCTTGAGACCTCGTCGCCGGCGGCGATGCTCGCGCCTGGCGCAGCGCTGATCCACACGCATCGTACGATTCACTTCACTGGTCCGGTTGATCAGTTGGACGCGATCTGCCGCAAGGTGCTGGGCGTGGAACTGGCGAAGGCCAGGTGGTGACCGCCGATCGCTGGCGCCGCGTATTGATCGCCGGTTGACGCGCCGTCACTCAACGGCCGCATGAAAACGCGATGGCCCGCGCCGGCCTGAGCCGAACGCGGGCCAATTTGGATGTTAAAGCTCGTTTGGTTCGGAGAGACCGGCGGCAGGCTCAAAGCAACGGCGTGCCCCAGTCCGCGTCGTAGGCCTCGTCGTTGACGACCGCAAAATACCCATCGTCGTCCACGTCGATGCTGAAGACGGCGTCAGCGATGCCGCGGCGGTTGAACCAGGCCTCCAGCGTCGTCTGGAGCGCCTCTGGCTCCGCACCGCTGGGCAGATCCAAATCGACTGTACGCACGTTGGTGCCCGCATAGCCAAACCGCGGCACACATCGCACAGTCGTCGCAACCCGTCGCATGGCCCTCACCGTATTCTTCCTCTCACGACTCTTCAGTCGTTCTACGTGCATTATAGCAGGCGCTGCTGTGTCAACGTAAACATTCGGTGACAACCGCAGTCGTCGCATGCACGTCCGGGAAATCCTATTCATCGGACGACACGCTACTACCGAGTATTAGACGATCAGCGAAGATACGCGGTTAGTCTAATTGCCGTCTTAGTTTATAAGCCGGAAAAAAACGCAGGTGCGCGGAAAAGCGCGGCCGGATTGCCGGCTGGTGAACGTGTCCACACGACACTTTGCGACAATCCGATGAGCAGAATGTGTGCGAAAATTCAGCGTGCGGTTAACGGCATTCGGGCAGAGCGGCCGCCAAATTGCGACGAATCCTAAGCCGCGGGCAATGCGTCCACGAGTTGCTGGATTTCCTCGGCCGAATTGTAAAAGTGCGGGCTGGCTCGCAGCCGCCCGAGGCGGTTGGCCACGACGATCTTGTATTCGCTGCGCAGGTGCTTGCGCAGCTGGTCCACATCGTGCCGGTCGGATGAAAACGCCACAATGCCGCTCCACTCGCTCGGTGTGCGCGGGCTATGCACGCGCCAGTTCTTGTTCCGCAATCCCTCGACCAACTGATCCGTGTGCTGCTTGATGCGCTTTTGGATCGCATCCACGCCCACATCGAGCAAAAGCTGGATCGACGCCCCCAGCCCGCAAATGCCGGCCAGATTGTAGGAGCCATTATCGAATCGCCGGGCGTCGTCGTGCAGGTCAATTTTCAGCTCGCCGGTGTCATACCCGTGTTTCATGCTGGCGTAGCCGAGTTCGCTGGGCTTGAGCAGCCCGATCAGTTCCTGGCGGCAATAAAAAATGCCGATGCCTTCTGGACCGCACAGCCATTTGTGCCCGCCCGACGCCAAAAAGTCGATCTGCATGTTGCGAACGTCAAAGGGATGCACGCCGAGAGCCTGAATCGCATCGACAAACAGCAATAC
>JAEUIR010000265.1:0-246 GCA_016795025.1 Phycisphaerales bacterium | reverse complement strand
AGGCGGTTCAGGTCAGTGCGGAAGCCATTGGACCATTGCACGGCAGAGATCGTCACCAGGCGGGTGCGGCGATCGATCGCCCGCACAAGCTGATCGAACGGGATTCGGCCGTTGTCCTCGGGCACCATTTTCAGCGTGACGCCTCGGGACGCGAGGTTCATCCACGGATAGATGTTGGTGGGGAATTCCATCCCGTTGGCGACCACATTGTCGCCGGTGACCCATTGAAGGCCGTTGGCAACGTAG
>JAEUIR010000264.1 GCA_016795025.1 Phycisphaerales bacterium | reverse complement strand
CGACCCCGACAACATCGAACCCACCCCCGGGCGCGACGTGGTCCTCACCCTCGATGCCGATCTTCAGCAACGTACAATGGAGATTCTGGAGCAGGCCGTATCAGCCAGCATTCATCCAGCCGGCGCATCGGCGGTGGTCATCGACGTGGACTCGCGCGAAGTGATCATTCTCGCCAGCTATCCCACGTATGAATTCGACGGTTTCTCACGGGATTTCAACGCGCTGGCGTCCGACACGATCCGCGCGCCGCTACTGTTTCGAGCGGTGGCCGCGCAGTATCCGCCTGGCTCAATCTGCAAAGCCGCCACCCTCATCGGCGGGCTTACCGAGCGCGTGATCAACGAGAATACGACGTTTTTCTGCAACGGACATTTGCTGCCGAATCAGCCGGGGAAGTTCCGCTGCTGGATATTCAATCAGACTCCCGGCGCGACGCACGGGGCTGAATCCGCAACCGAAGCCGTGCGCGACTCGTGCAATATTTACTTCTTCAATGTCGGCGAGCGGCTCGGTTGCGACCGCCTTTGTGAGTGGTTCTCGCGCGTCGGGCTCGGCCGCCTACAAGGCACCGGACTCGAAGAGGAAAGCGAAGCCATCGTTCCCACATCCGATTGGCTCTGGTCCCGCTTTCAGCGTCGGCACCAGGCGGCCGACGCGTGGAATTACTCGATCGGCCAGGGCGAGGTCACTTGCACGCCGCTTCAGGCCGCAAATGTCGCGGCGACGATCGCCAGCGGCGTCTGGCGGCCGGTGCTGCTCGCCCGCGACGCCGATGGCCGGCGCATCGGCGGCCCCGACGAGACGCGCGTGCCGCTGGATGAGGCCGCGCTTCGCGTGGTGCGCACGGGAATGTGGCGCGTCGTGAATGAGCAAGGCGGCACAGCGGTCGGAGCGCGACTCGACGCACGCGACTACGAGCTATGCGGCAAGACCGGCTCGGCCCAAACCGTCCCGCGCGTCACATCGCGGCTCTACACGCTTGAATGGCCGGATGGCCGCCGCGAATCTGTAACCGCGGAGAGCGCGGACGAAGCGCTCGCGCGATTCGAAGAAGTTCGCCCGCGCATCGCCGGCTCGCGCGCCATGGGCCGCTATCCGAACATCGGGCCGGACGACAAGCTCCCCTCGCACGCCTGGTTTATTGGCTATTCCCAGCCTAAATCAACACGCCGTGGCGGCACTCCGCACGAACGAGTGTATGCGATCAGCGTGCTCATCGAATTCGGTGGCGGCGGCGGAAAGGTCGCCGGCCCGGTCGCCAAGCAGATTATCGATCTGGTGCTTTCGCGGGAGGGCTTGTAGCGCATGATCGCCCGCGAACCACATCGACTGACGTGGCTTTCGATCGCGCTCATGGCGCCGATTCTAGTGCTCTCCACGATCGGCCTGGCCACGATTCATGTCACCGACTCCGACCGCGCGGCCGTTTCGTCCACAGCAACGACCGCCAGCGACGCCGCCGGAATTGCCGACTGGCTCGCGTCCGCGATGCACATCGTCGGACCATACACCACGCGCCAATCCGTGTTTCTGCTTGCCGGCTTCGCGCTGATGCTGCTCATGATCTGGCCGAGTTACCAGAATGTCGGCCCGTACTCCTACGCCGTCTATTGGCTGGTGGTGTTTCTGCTCGCGTTGCTGGTTGTTGATCGCTTCATCGACCTACCTTTCATTCCGGTGCGGCGCGATACGCGGCGCTGGGTCGAAGTGACCGACGGCCTCGGTATTCAGCCATCCGAATTCATGAAGCCCGCGCTGATTCTCGCGCTCGCGTATCACCTGCGCTTTCGCGAATCCGTGCGAACGGTGCGCGGGCTCGTCCTGCCATTCCTGATGACGCTGTTGCCGATGGGTTTGATTCACTTTCAACCCGACCTGGGCACACTCCTGATGCTGCTGCCCGTACTCTTCGCCATGCTCTTCGCGGCGACGGCGAAAAAGCGCCATCTCGTCGCCGTAATGTTGATCGGCGTCGCGCTCGCGCCGCCGTTTTACATGTTTGGCATGAAGGAATATCAAAAGAAACGCATCGACGTGCTGCTCCGTCAGGAGCGCCCCGACGAGCGCTGGCACATGAATGAAGGCTATCAGCTTAGACAGGCGAAAATCGCACTCGGAACCGGCGGCGTATGGGGCGAAGGCCTCGGTCACGGAGTTTTTGTTCAGCAGGATCTGCTTCCCGAAGCTCATAACGATTTCATCTTCGCCATGATCGGGCATCAATGGGGCATGGCCGGCGCGATCCTCGTCCTCATCGCCTATGGCCTGATCGTGATTCTCGGCCTCGAAATTGCGCTGCTCACCAACGACCCGTTCGGACGATTGCTGGCTGTCGGCGTCATCATCATGATCGTCGCACAGGCGCTGCTGAACATTGGCATGGTCATCGGGTTTTTCCCCATCACCGGAATGACGTTACCCTTCGTCAGTTACGGCGGCAGCAGCCTCTGGGCGAATTTCCTTGGCCTCGGGCTGCTGATCAATGTGGCCCAACGTCGCCCGATGCTGATCTCCAAGCCGCCATTCGCGTATGAAAGCGAGTGAAATGCCGCCCGAATTTGACGATAGCCGATCGCGCGATGCGCAGCGCCCGGACGCGCGGAGCGGCCCACCCGCCGATGCTCGCTCGCCGTGGGTGTTGCTCCGCTCCGCTTCGCAGCATCCATTCATTTATCAAAAAATGGTGCGGCAAATCGACCCGGCCGCGCGGCCCGGCGACATCGTGAATGTCTACGACCGTCACGGGCGCTACTTTGGCGGTGGGTTGTTCAACCCGCGCTCGCAAATCGTCGTGCGCCTGCTCGAGTTCACCGAACGCCCGATCGACCAGGATTTCTTTCGAGACCGCATCGCTTCCGCGCTTGAGCTGCGCCGCGTCCTCGGCGTCGAAGCAGTAACCGATGCGTATCGCATCGTGCATTCCGAGGGGGACAGGCTGTCCGGCCTGATCGTCGAGCGCTTTGCCGATTGCCTGGTGTGCGAGATTTTCTCGCTCGGTATGTTTCATCGCCGCGAGATGATCGCGCGCGTAATCGCCGCCTCGCTTGGACCGCCGAAATCGCTGGACCGGCCGGATCGCGCTGCCGCCGATTGGCATGTGTTCTATCGCGCTGATCGCCACATCGAGGAGATCGAGGGCTTCAACACGCGACATTCCGAGGCGGGCACGACCGCGCCGCCGTCGATCACCATTCGCGAGCACGGCATTCGCTATTCCGTGGATGTAATCACCGGCCACAAGACCGGGTTCTTCTGCGATCAGCGCGACAATCGGCTTAAGTTCGCTCGTCTTTGCGGCGGCGCCAGCGTGCTGGATTTGTGCTGTTACACGGGTGGATTCGGCTTGTGCGCCAAAAAGCTCGGCCACGCGAAGGATGTAACCAGCGTGGACCTGGATGAGGCGGCCATCGCCATCGTCCGCCAAAATCAGAATCTGAATCAACTCCGGTACGACGCCGTGCATGCGGACGCATTTCCATATTTGCGCCAAATGGCCGCGAACGACCGACAGTACGATTGCGTCGTACTCGACCCGCCGAAATTCGCAACCTCGCGCCGCGAAGTCGACGACGCCATGCGACGCTACTACGACCTCAACCGCACGGTCATGCAGGTCGTTCGCACCGGCGGTGTCCTGCTCACGTGCAGTTGCAGCGGTTTGGTTTCGCGTCAGATGTTCACCGACGTTGTCGCGGCCGCCGCGCGCGACGCCCGCAGGACGCTCCAGATTTTCGATTTCACCGGAGCGGCCGGCGATCACCCTGTGTTGACCACCTGCCCCGAATCCGAATATCTCAAGGCGCTCTGGGCCCGTGTTTTGTAACAACCTCAACGGCGAATCGAGCACCCCACAATGAACGCTTACGAAACGCTCCTCGCGAGCAGAACTAAGCCATTTGCCTAGGCCGATTGCCGAGTTCCGGCTTGCATGCGTTGCCCCCATACTTTGGTAGTTCGGCTGATTACTCTCGAAATTTGTCTCCGATCCAGGCTTCGCGGGCGCTGCGCGAGATAGCCGCGTGGAGTTCTCGATCCTGTAATGCACTGCGGGAAAATGCTCATCGTGAGGCAGGTGAGAGCGGTCGAACTTCGTATGAGACGGAGACTCCTCAATGAAATCGACCTTGCTTTCAGCCACATCATTCGTAATCGCAGCCATGAGTTTGGATGCGATTGGGCAAACCTGGCAATCAACCGGCTCGCTGCCAACAAGCGGCGCAGCGCGAGTGCATTGCGCCGGAGTGAACTATAACGGGCTGATATATGCGATCGGCGGAACGCCTTGGCAAAACGGCACGGATCATGATGGTGCCGTTCATCGGTTGAGCGGTGGCACTTGGGCACAAACCGCGTCGCTCGACGGCATGGGACCGGTGATTTCTCAGGGCGCTGCCGTCGATGGCCTCGGACGGCTGATCGTGTTTGGCGGCTATG
>JAEUIR010000263.1 GCA_016795025.1 Phycisphaerales bacterium | reverse complement strand
GCCTGGCGCAATACCTAACACATAGCTAACATGTGATTGCTGTGCTCAACGAAGGAAATTTAGATGCGATCGCCCTGCACGGGCAACGGAGACCGATGATGGCAAAACCGGACGCACCGCCCTTCGTGGCGCATAGTGTTGCAAGCGACGACATCGCGACGCTCACTGCGGAAGAGATGGCCGAGATTGATGCCCACGAGCGCCGATATCACGAAACGATGGCCGATCTTCGCGACATGGAGAAGAGCGGATGGAAGTCGGATGGCGACGGAGGACTTTGCGACCCCGATGATCCGGAGGTGAGCGTATGGTTTGATCCGTACACGCTCGACTTGTATCTGTCTCCGAAATACATCGAGCGCGTCAAAGCAGTGCTTCCGCTGAAACAGGAATAGCTGCGTTTGTCCCAGCCTGGCCAGTTCGACGACTTCACGATTTCATGACCGTTCGTTACGCCGCCTCAGCGAACCGCAGCCAGAAAGCCGCCCGGATTGATCGCAAAATCAGCGTTCTTTCGCTCTCCGGGGCATGATGATGGCGGGCATAGCGTGCCCCCGCTAGTTGAAACGTCGTATCGAAAAGATGCGACCCGCCAGTTAACGCACGACGCCCGGGCAGAGACGCTCGGGCGTTGTCGTTTCTATCGCGAGGTTTCGCAAGGGTTTACGAATGCTCCGGTCCCGGTCGCGTCTCTCCGCGTCGGCGTCTCGCGCACGCGGATGGACCCGCTGGGGCGCGCCGGTGCCGCCCGACGGGCGGAAGTCTCTGAGTCTCTGCGCGGCGCCGACCGTGGGGTTAACGGCGCTCCATAACCGCACGGGCCGCGATGTCTCGCGCTGCCATATCCCGTTCGGTCGTTGCGAAAGAAAAGTCTCGGGTTATGTCGGTTTCGACAGAACCCGGCGCAGTACATCGAAAAATCGACCGGCGGGTGATGCGTCCGTTCAAGGTAATGCGTCAACGAGCGCGAACCATGCCGACTGAGGTCGATTAGCTCTGTCAGCTCGGGCGATGTCTTCGGCGTGTCGAGGCACCGCGCCAACCGCACAGCGCAACCAGTGTCAGCCCCGCCATCGGGACCACTCCTGCGCCGCACAAGCCGGCGCCACAGCCGGCCGGCAACGGGACGCCGTTCGCGTCCACAGGCGTTACATCGGTGATCGTCAGCCGGCATGTCCCTTCGGGCGTCACTTCCCACACAACCTCAGCCTGCGCGCCCGACTGACCCGATTCAGGATCGCCGGGAGCGTCGATGAATGTGCTGCCGGTGAGCTTGCCGGTGAGGGCGCCGTCGACGACGACAAAGTTGACATTGTCGCCGGGTTGGGGCACGAAGCCGTCGATGAACCGCAAGTCGACGCTGCCCGACAGCGTCGCGTTGCCGGTGACACGTAGTACGTCGAACTGCCCTGGCTTCAACCCGGCCACTTCGATGATGAGCGTGCCGCCTTCGGCCTGCTCGTAGTCACCATCGATCGTCAGCGTGCCCGGCGACAAACCTGGAGAAATGAATGCGTTGGTGCCCGCCAGCCGCGTCTTGGGTACGCTGACCGTGCCGGTCCCACGAAGAATTCCATTTTGACCAACGAGGATATTTCCCGCACCGCCGATAAAGGCATCGAGCAAAAGCACGTTGCCCCCGCTCGGGCCGCCGCCGATGGTCATGGTGCCATCGACTACCATCGATAACCCGAGATTCAGGATGATGTTGCCGGAACCTTGACCAACACCGACGTTTGCATTGCCGCGTACTTGGAACAGCCCGGTGAATCCGTCAAGGGTAATAACGCCCCCGGCTTCGGCAGGCGCCGCGTCGCCGCCGCCGACCGCGAGGGAATCGCAGGACACTTGAGCGTTGTTGATATTCAGTTCAGCAGCGGCGCCCGCGCCAATCGTGAGAGTTCCATCGACGTCGAGAAATGACGACTCCCTAATCGATAGCGAACTTTCCGCAGCTGCTACGCCGACGTTCACGTTGCCGCTCGTCGTCATGCGTCCGCTGGTCTGAATTTCGACGCTGCTGGCTGCCCCTATGCCGATGTTCGTCTCGCCCACTACTCGTAATTCCGTGACCACGCCGTCCGGCGCATCCTGACCGGAGACGAGAACGAACCCATCGCTGACCAGGCCGACCGTAAGTCCGCCAAACAGCGCGACGGACCCTCCCGCCTGCACATTCAAGCGTCCGGGAGCGGTGCCGCCGAAAACGGCTGGCTCACTGGTTCCGTTCACCGCGAGCGTCGATCGGACACCCGCCGGGCTCACGCCGCGCACAGTGACGTCTCCTGCGGTCGTGCCGCTGATTCGACCTACGGAAAGCGTTCCGGCAGTGACCTCGCCCCCACCCGCAATCAACAGCTCGTTGTTGGGGCTTCCGGTAATGATCAGCGCGTCCGCCAGAGCCAGGACTGCGCTCCCAGCGCTTGCGTCTACCGTTACCTGGCCATTGTCAATGAGCATCGTGTTCGTAGTGAGCGACGACGGGCCACCATTGCCATCGAGGAGCAATCCGCCGCCGCGGTTGACCAAGAGATCATCGAGTCCGGGCGAGTTGCCAAGGATGCTGGCCGCGCCGTTGAGGTCGAGCGTCATGACGCCGATCTCCCACTTGCCGGCCGTTGCGTTGCTCGCCTGAATAGGGACTGGCGAATTTCCGCTCAACTCAAAAATCGCCGTGTCGCTTGCTGCGGTCGGAACGATTGCTGGAGTCCAATTCGCGGCGTCATTGAATTCTCCGCCGAGAGGGTTTGACCAGCGGATATTTCGGGACACGGCGAAGTCGAATATCACGGTTACGTGGGCATGGTTCGTCAGCGTCTGCAAACCGGGATCCTGTGTGAGCAGCGATAAGTCGGTCTCGAGCGCAATCTCCAGGACGAGATTCAAGGGCGTGTTTCCGGCGAGAGTGCCCGACAGTGGCCCAAGCCGGTTGATTTGTGGTGAGCCGTTGCAACGGTTGTTGGTCGAAGGCCCCTCGCCGAGTTTGACGCATCCCTGGAACGATCGCGTCAATTCGACAATCACGGCGGAAGTCGCCGGGCTTCCTTCCAAATCGGCGATCACCTCTACGGCAAAAGGCGTGTCTTCGGTCGCCAGAAACTCGGCGCGGAATTCAACCTGGGCAGCCTGCCTTCCTCCGAACAGATTCGGCGATGCCCGGAAGAACGAGGATAGCTCGACGTCGAAGTCGAGCGTCAGCGATTGGATGTTGTTCGTAGAACCGGCGAGGGTTGTTTGCACGTTGACGCGGCGGTGGGCCTCAATTTCCGGGGGCGCACCGTCGTCACCGGCTTGCAAATCGACGCACTGATCAATGACATCTCGCTCGATATCAAGAGAGTTGTCATCCTGCGACTCGCACTGCGCAAAGTCCCTCTCGAATGTGTAATTGCCTGAAACGCGGCCTACGGCGACGTCTCCGGCCGCAAAAGGGACGAGGACGCCGATCGCGCCGACAATGCAGAGGCTCCAAACGCGACCATCTCCCGCGAGCCGCCGGTAAGCAACTGGTTGCGAACTCGCTGGGTTCATTTCGTCACGCTCCATTAGGACAATTGCAACTGATTTCGCAGACGAACCGGCTCATGATATTTGCGTTCCCGCAAGATCGCGCCGCTTATCGCGGATTCGACCTCGATGGGCCCGCTGCCCGAGCTCGGATGCGAAAAGGCCGCACGAGCCGGGATCAAGAGAACCATAAAACCTCGTATTGCGCGCACGTTCGATTCCAGATGAACACAATTACGCGGTGGCGAATCGGTCCGCGGATATTCATAGTACGCTCTTCAAGTTCGCGATTGGACAGGCCGAGGGGAAAATCGAAGATTTTTCGTCGGTCGAGGGCGATGGTCGCGGGGCAACATCAAAACCTGTGCTTGGGGCGCTTCGCTGTTGCGGCCCGGCGCCGCGCGCGGACAGACTGTCACAAGACGGCGTACATAACGGGCAGAAGACCGCGACCCGCGCGTTATGCATAACGCGCAGACCGGCTCAGGAGTCTGCCCATGCCGTTGCGCACGGATGCGCCGCTCTCTCCCGCTGAACGTCGCCGACAGGTCGCATCAATTCTCGCGCGTGGCGTCATTCGATGGCGCCGGCAGGCAAAATTAGCCGCGATCAGCGATGCTCAGGAATCTGCGCCCACCGGCGAAAATCGCCTTGAGCTTTCCGGCAAGACGAGGCTCAGTGTGTCTGACGGTACCCGCGGGTTCACGATGCGGGCCGATGGAGACGATGCATGAAACTGAACCTCGCCAAGGAGCTCGCGGCGCTCGAGCAGATGTCGGTCGGGCAGCTCCAGCAGCGGTACGCCGAGGTCTTCGGCGAGACCGTGCGCAGCCGCCATAAGCAGTATCTCATTCGCCGCATCGCGTGGCGGCCTATGCGCTGCTGCTGACCGCGGCCATCAAAGCCTTCGGCCCCACGGGCCTGCGCGACGCGTTGCCGC
>JAEUIR010000262.1 GCA_016795025.1 Phycisphaerales bacterium | reverse complement strand
GGCGTCATGGTCGGATGCGTATAACCGGGCGCAGCACGGGCGCTTTACGCCGACGCTGCGTCGGGGCTGGGTCACCGAAATCGTCTGTTTCACGCTGTTCTTTTACATGCCGCGGTCGCTGCGCATGGTGATTCTCAAAGACCTGCGCGGTTTTGTGCGTGACGCGAAACAGTGGACTCAGATGGTGATTATGTTCGGGTTACTGGTGATATACGCATTGAATCTGCAACGCCTGCCGCTGGACATCGGCGGAGCGGCGATGCGGGGGCTGATCGCGTTTCTCAATCTCACGACGATCAGCTTGATTCTCGCCACGTTCACCAGTCGCTTTGTGTATCCCCTCCTTTCACTTGAAAGCCAGCAGCTTTGGCTGGTCGGCCTGCTTCCTGTGAAGCGCATGCAACTTTTGGTCGCGAAGTTCATTTTTGCCGCGACGATCACTGGTCTGGCGTCGCTGGGAGTGATGGCGCTGGCAGTGAATGTGCTCGATTTGTCGCCGTCCTGGGCTCGCCTGCATTTGCTCATCTGCGGCGGCGTGTGTGTCGGGTTGTGCGGTCTGGCCGTTGGAATGGGAGCGCGTTTCCCGGTACTCGGGCAGCGGAATCCGGCTCGGATCGCATCCGGCTTCGGCGGCACGTTCAATTTGATCGCCAGCATGCTTTTTGTTTTCATCGAAATGGGCGGCGTGGCGCTGCTCAGCCTGCATGAAGTGATGGCCGGCGCGAGCGGCGGGGCGAGCCTTTCGATTCGCAGTTACGTGCTGGGCGCTTTGCTGATCGCATTTGGCCTGGCGATCGCGATTGCGTCGTTGTGGTTGGGCGGGCGGCGTTTTGCTCGACTTGAGGTCTGATGTAAATCCGCCGATCTAAGAGAATGCGCTGAGTTGTTTTCGATGAATTTGCCTGAATTGACCCAATCGGGGATCGGCGCCACGTGATCGATCCGGGCTCTCTGCCGCCAGAGAGCGGGCTGGCGGTCGAGCCGACCTCTGATGGTTTCAGGCGATCGTCAATCGCTGGAGATGGAACGAATGTCAACGAATCCGCACGAGCCGCATGGCTCATCCTCGGAACCGGATGGCGCCTCCGAGCAACTGCCGATCCCCCTGCGCGACTGGTTTGCCGGAATGTGGGTTGCCGGAGCCGCCGCGCACCGCGATACGCCGCAGATCACTGATCTTGACAAGGCCTCGCGCATCGCGGAGCAGGCCTATCGCGTCGCGGACGCGATGCTGCTGTGTCGATCGCTTCACGCGGAAGATTAGCCCGACCGTCGAAACCCAGCCGCCGGGCCACGCTCATTATTCGAGCAACCAGCAGTCCAGCACCGCGGGCTTCGAGCATATGACGCGGACGCGGTTTGCACCGCTCTTTAGCTCGATCGCGCCGATCTCATAAATGCCGGTCGTCTGTTCGCGCGAAAAAACGGCCGACCCGATCGGCTTGCCGCTGATGTCCGTTACTTCGATGCGATCGAAGCCGCGAATCGCGTTGACGCGCAGCTTCAACTTCGCGGAACGCGCCTTTGCGACGGGAATGTCAATCGCCACAGCCGAGGTCGATTCGATCAGCGCGGCGGAACCCGCTGAATACTCGACGCCCATCGCGTCGCGCTGCTTGACTTCACGGCCCCAGCCTTCACCGACTACGTTCCCTTCGATCTCCACAGCGCCGGGCAATCGCAACGTGGTCAGGTTTGTGTCTTCGCTCTTGAGCGGGCGAAACTTGTGCTTCGCGTCGGGCGGCGCGTACCAGAATGCGACGCTCGACAGATACAAATCGTTCTTGGCGCCGGCTGGCGCACCGAGCGTGACACGCAACGATTTGTCAAAGCACATGCTGTCGCTCAGGTGCCAGCGATAGGCGGATGATTTGCCGGCCGTCGCGACGCGCGTCGCGCCGTGCAGCGCGGTTGAAATCAGGTGCAGCGGTGCGACATCGCCGACCGCGTATGCGAAGTCCGCGCTGTGCGCGGCTTCTTTGCCGTCGATGCGAATCGTCTCGCCTCCGTCGCCCCACCAGTCATACCGCGGGCTGTCAGCGCTGAGCACGAGGCCAAGAAATCGCCCCGGCCCGGTCGTGTCGACACACAGATATTCAGAAGTTTTCAGCGGATGATCGCGGCGAAAGCGGGCATGAAACCGCAGCGCGCTCTCCGGCGGCTCGCCCAGTTGCACACGTAAAAAATAAGTCAGCTCGATCTTCGTATCGCTCTGGTTTTTGAACTCGATTCGAACGCCTTTGCGATACGGCATTGGGAAATACGCGTAACAAAATTCATTCTGATTCACCCGATCGGCCGGAACGTCGATCCATTTTCGCGTGCCGCACAGCAAACCAGCGCAGTCCTGAATCCCAAGGCCCGAGCCAAAAAAATCCGGCAACGGAGCCTCGACGGCCGGCTCGGCTTCGCGGTCAAAGAAAATGCGCACGATGACCTGATGCAGCAAGCCGGGGATGAGCGTTGGGCGGCGATCCGGGAAATTGACATACAACGCCCGGATCGTCCCAGCTCCGTCCAGTTGCTCGGTTAGTGCATCGCCCGGCTTGATCTCGCCGCTGCCCAGAACCGGCATGAGCTTTTTGCCTGCGAACAACCGTTTTTCCGAGTAGCCGCCCGCAAGCGTCTTATTGACGTGTTCGAGTGTTTCGCGGCCGGCGTCATCCAGCCTGCTCGAAAAAGCGGCGATCGGGCGTTGACTTCTGACGCCTGAGATCTGATAGCTGGAGTTTGTGTTCCGCACATCAATGCGGCAGTTCTTCGCGTGGCCGAGCGGAAAGTAGCATACGCCCGCGCCGCCCGGTGACGTGCGATGCGTGATCGGTCCCTCGATCGGGGCGATCTTGCCATCGAACAGGTTTGTCAGCGGCGCGGTGATGGCGGGCGCGCCGTCGATGCTGATGCGCAACTCGCCGCCCGGCGCGGCGAAGAAAATTCGCGCGACATATCCCGCGCCTTCCGCGCTGTAGATCGTCGTCCAGCCTTCGGGGTCTGGTTTTGGAGCGGTCGAGTCGCCCGCGCCGACCGCGCCGCTCTGGACCCGCGTCGCGTCCGGGGCAGCGGCGGGGAACATCAGGCGTTCGACGTCAATGACGCGCGACAGCAAATCGCTTTGCGTCAGGGATTGATCGCCCCGCGCCGCATCCACCAGAAGGGCGCTCAGCATGATCGCCAGCGCGTGCGGCGCAAGTAAACTTGTTGCGTTCAGTTTCATGATTGCGATCCATGTTTCGGCGGGATGATATTTCACCTCCGCGTATCTTACTCGCGCTGCGACGCCCCATCAGCGGACCGCCGCAAGAACAAGGTAAACGGCCAATCGAGCAACGACAGCCGTTTTCCGCGGCCATGCACGCGATAGGAATGTCTCGCGCCGATTTCGCATAAGAACCCGTAAAAGAGCATGCCGCCAAGTATCGTCGCCGCGGCCGCTCCAAGGCGAATCCGGCCCCATGTCGGCGTGGGCGGTTGCCATTCCGCGATGACATCCCACAGAAAATGCAGCGACATCGCGCCCAACATGGAGCCAGGGAGCATGAAAAAAGCGCCGCGCGCTCGAGCCCAAATCAGCCCGATCGGAAATCCGATGATCCCGCCCATGACCAGGTGGCCGAATACGCGGATGAGGTGCTCGCCGATCAGAAGTTGATTCGCGCCGCCGGCGCGCCAGAAATGCAGCGCCTCCTCGATGGCCATTCCCAGCCCCGCCAGCGAGCCATACACAAGTCCGTCGAGCGGGTCATTGAATTGCCGCCGAGCGATCAGAGCAATCGCCACCACGATAAGAAGCTTGGCTGACTCTTCATTCGACGCGGCCACGCCCGCCTGCACGGCGATCAGTCCGGCCCGCTCGCCAAGCTGGTTGTAAATCCAACCCTCGGTGCGCTCGACAAGCAGCGCGGAGCCGTAGCCGAGCGCCACCGCGATCAGCGCCATCAGCGAGTGCTCTTTTTCATAAAGGTCGTAGCGATACACCAGGCGGATCGCCAGATAGCCGCACAAGATGAGCATCAGATAGGACAGGTGAGAAGGTGTGACGGCATCAAGCGACATGCGAGCCACTTCCCATTCTCGCGCCATTGATCGTCGGCGCGGTTACTTGCGGTCACCAACGGGCTGCGTTGCCGTTGCACCGCTTTTCGGCTCGGGCTCTTGGAGTGGCTCATCCGGCAAGCGCTGATATCCCGGCGGCGCCTCGATCTTGAATACGGAATCGCTTATTCCGGTGTTCAACTCAATCTTATCGAACTCGACAGTGACGTACGCGTTTACCGCGCCCGTGCCGTCCTTTTTCGCTGCGCGCACCTTGATCGGCAATCCGGCGAATTTGCCTTCCGCCGCGATCCAGAAATCGACCGCCGCGTATGTCTCGGCTTCACGCGTGCCGGCGCGCGGCATCAGCAAAAGGTGTGTCGTGCCCTGCGGATCGTCCGGCTTGCTCAGCTCTTTTGCCACCGCGAATAC
>JAEUIR010000261.1:4225-4483 GCA_016795025.1 Phycisphaerales bacterium | reverse complement strand
TCAGGACGGGCTTGTAAATGTGGATGAAGCTGCGGACGATCCAGTTCTCCTCTTCGCTCCGCAGACGGCCTCTGATGAGGATCGGGATGATGGCCGGGACAAACGTGATCGCCAGAATCGCGACGCCGACCATTGCGAACGATTTGGTGAACGCCAGTGGGTGAAACTGCTTGCCTTCCTGCCCGCCGAGCGAAAACACCGGCAGGAAGGAAATCAACATGATCAACACGGCGAAGACGATCGGCTTGCCGACCAGCC
>JAEUIR010000261.1:0-4215 GCA_016795025.1 Phycisphaerales bacterium | reverse complement strand
CTTCACAACTGCTTCCGTCGTGTCGCCGCGGACCTTCGCGTGGCCGAACTGTTGGGTCAGCTCGTGAGTTGCGTTCTCGACCATGACGACCGCGGCGTCGACCAGGATTCCGATTGAAATCGCGATGCCCGAGAGCGACATGATGTTGCTGGGGATGCCCAGGTAGTACATCATGATGAACGAGATCAGCACCGCGAGCGGAAGAGTGCTGCAAACAACGATGGCGCTGCGGACGTGCGTCAGGATCAGCAGGATCGCGATGCTGGCGATGATGATCTCTTCTTTGAGCGTGCCCACCAACGTGTGGATGGCGCCTTCAATCAGGCGCGTGCGATCGTAGAACGGCACAATCCGCACGCCCTTTGGCAGACCGGGCTGGAGCTGCTCGATGCGCTGCTTGATCGCCTGGGTGACTGTGAGCGGGTTTTCGCCCAAGCGCATCATCACCACGCCGCCAACCGCCTCGCCGCCGTTCTTCTCGAGCATGCTGCGGCGATATTCCGGACCCAGTTGAACGGATGCGACGTTGCGGACGTAGATTGGGACGCCGTTACGCTCGGCAACGATGACCTTTTCGAGGTCGTCCGTGCCGCGCAGCCAGCCGACGGCGCGGATCAGATACTCCGCGTTGGTCTCGAAGTAGACCTTGCCGCCCACGGCGATGTTGCTGCGCGCCACGGCGTTGAAGACGGAGCCTAGCGCAATGTCGTATGCCCGCAGCTTGTCCGGGTCCACATCGATCTGATATTCGCGCACGAAGCCGCCGACGCTGGAGACTTGCGCGACGCCCGGCACGTAAAGCTGGTAGCGAACGTACCAGTCCTGGATGGCGCGCAGCTCATCGACGCTGTAGCCGTCGCCTTCGACGGTGTACCAGAAGATCTGACCGAGCGCGGTCGCATCTGGCGCCAGGTATGGGACGACGCCCGGCGGCAGAATCGTGCTCGCGATATTCAGCCGCTCCAGCACGCGCGTGCGGGCGAAGTAGAAGTCGGTGTGCTCGTCGAAGATTATGTTGATCATCGAGAAGTTGAACTCGCTCGCGGAGCGGATCGACTTCACGCCAGCCAGGCCCTGTAAATTGACCGACAGCGGGTACGTAATCTGGTCGTCAATTTCCTGCGGGCTGCGCCCCATCCAGTCGGTGAACACGATCACCTGGTTTTCCGAAAGGTCGGGGATGGCGTCGATCGGCGTCTTCATCACGCAATACACGCCCCAGACCGCCACGGCGGCCGTGAGCAGGATCACGATGAAGCGATTGCGGATGCAGAATTCGATGATGCGCGGGATCATGGAAGTTTCTCAGTTCGAGGATGTCACGACCACTGGGCCACAGCTGGCGGCTTCGATTACCGGCGCTTCGTTCAGTGGTTATGGCCGCCGTCTTGCTGCGGACCGCCGCTGGCACCGAAAAACTGGGCGCTGGCTGCCGGATTCAGCCGGTTTTCCGCATCGACCAGGAAGGCGCCGGCGGTTGCGACCCGATCGCTGGCGTTGATCCCCGAGATCACCGGATAGAATTCGCCAGTGCGCTTGCCCAGCTTCACCTCCACCATGTCGAACGTTCCCGGCTCACTCTCGCGGTAGACGATCTTCCGCGTACCGGTGTTGATCACCGCTGACGCGGGAACCGCCAGCATCTTTTCGGCGCGAACGAATCTGAGCGGGAACTTGTCGATCGGACACAGCTCGGGCTTCTCGAACAGATGGTCGGGCGAAATCGGACAGTAGTAGCCCACCACGTACTGTTCGTTCTCTTGAACTGCCTTCGCGGTAATTGTGCCTCTGAGCACGCCGCACTTGGGCATTTGGCTACCCATGTACGGGTTTGCAATGTCTTCCGAGTCCTGGAGCCACTCGGCCTCGACCATTGGGCAGTACACCACGTAGAGCGTTTGGCTGGCCGGCGGCTGGCCGCGAAGCAGCTCGATCACCTTGGCGTTCACGGATTTGAAGAGACCGCGCTGCGCCGCCAGGTCCGTGCCCTTGAGCTTGGCCGCCTCTTCTGCGATTGCTTTCGCCTGTGACACCATCGTGCCGTGCGCGTTCTTCGCGAGTTCGTTCGCAGTCGTTTCCAGGGCAGCGAGCGCAGTCGGATCGGCCTTGTCAGCAACATACGCCGCCGAAAGAGCCAGGTACGCACGAATCAGTTCGCCCGTTTCGGCGTGGGCCTCGCGTACCGATTCAGCCGTGGCGGGTGCAGAAGCCGAAGGCGGCTTGATTTCGGTGACCTGACCGACGGACACGCGAATGGTCGCGTGCGCATACATCCCCGGTTTGAGCTTCAAGTCCGGATTGGCGATTTCGACACGGGCCGAGACCGTCCGCGTGGCCGGATCGACCTGATAGGCGATAAACGTGATCCGCCCGGCGAACACCTCCCCGGGATCGGCGGTACTGGTAACTTCGACCGCCGTGCCGACGTGCATGCCGCCGCTTTCATCTTCGAAAATCTTCGCTTGCATCCAGACATTGCTCAGGTCAGCGACGGTGTAGAGGTCGCCGCCTTCGTCCACATAATGGCCTTCGAGCACTTTCTTCTCGGTCACGAAGCCTGTGATCGGCGAAACAATCGTCAGGTGATTTTCCGTCGTGCCACGCTTGAGAATCGTCTCGATCTGCTCAGGCGTGATGCCCCAAAGCAGCAGCTTCTGCTTCGAGGCTTCGAGCAGCGACTGACTGGTCCGCGCCGCGAACTGATCCGCTCCAGAATTCTCGTTGAGTCGAGTCGCCGCAGTCAGGAGTTCCTGCTGCGCCGTCAACAGTTCCGGGCTGTAAATCGACACCAGCGGGTCGCCTGCCTCGACGTGCTGGCCGACGTAGTTGACGAACAGTTTGTCGATGCGGCCCTTGATCCGCGCGGCGATGAACTTGCGCCGCGTCTCGTCGTACTCGACGATTCCCACCGTGCGCACCTCGCGGCTGAGCAACCGGTACTCGACCGACGACGTGGCGATTCGGCCAATCTGCACTTTCTGCGGCGTGAGATGTTGTCGCGCGAGCACGCCGTCCGGCAGCTCCGCTTTCCCGCTCTTGGCGCGCTTGGCGAGAGGCATCCCGCAAATCGGGCAGTTACCCGGTTCCGAACGGATGATGTTGGGGTGCATCGGGCAGTAGAACTCGACGTCCTGGGCGGCGACCATGTCGGCCGCCTTTGCTGGCCTGCGCCAACGGTCGTAGTAATTGGTGATGTTCTCCCAGTAGCCAACGACGAAGCCCACGATCACCATCAGGAAGATGAATCGGAGCCGGACGTTTAGAATCTCGATAAACAGCCAGACCCGTCTCAGCGCCGACGGTTTTCCAGCCGGTTGGGCTCCGGTTCCTTCATTCGCCATGATTACGCTCCCACGGCCGTGCTGCGGCCAATGCTCTTATCTGTCACCGATCCGGCGACTGGCCGGTGAAAAACTCGGTCGTCCGCTCCGAAATCCATCGCTCTGGTTCCTTCAGAAACTTCTCGCGGCATTCGTTGATGCAGAAATAAAACTTGTGCCCACGGCGCTCAACTTCGCCTGCGGCGGTGTTTTTGTTGATCCGCATTCCACACACGGGGTCCACGACGACGTTGTCAGTCTGATACTGCTCCACCTCCAGGAGGCGGAGATAGGTGTCCACGAACGTGATCAGCTTCTGATCAACCCACAGCGCAACGCGTGCGTCGTCCACCGCATCGAGTGGCACGGCGAGCTGATCGCGGCCTTCGAATTGGATGAACACCGGCCGGATTTCGAGCTTGTAGCAGACGAGCGCACTGCTCATCCGGTCGTCAGAACAGACGAAGAGCTCCAGCGTGACCGTCGCCGGAAAGCGCTCGGTGTGCGCGAAGCTGCACACGCAACGGCCGACCCCGCATTGCGCCGCATCGAGAACTTCGGCGTTCTCGAAATGCTGCGCGAGGCGCTCGACGCGGGGCCGAATAATCGCCGAGGACAGATGCTGAGCGACGATGCCCAACCGGCTCTGCCGTTGCTCGATCTCTTCCATGCGTTGGCGGATATGATCTTGGTGCTCCCGCTGCTTCGCCTCAGCCGCGGCGACTCGCTCGCCGATTTGTCGATCCAGATCGTCCCACTCGCCCATGAACGCGCTCCTCGTTCGTCGCGCACCGCGTCATCCCGCCGACGAGACGCTCACCGCACGTCGAGAACCCGGTTTAGTGTTCCGCACTCGTTCGGTACGCAGCCCTCGCGCACGCACGTGCATCCCTCG
>JAEUIR010000260.1 GCA_016795025.1 Phycisphaerales bacterium | reverse complement strand
GACGCCGATGCTCCCTTCCGTCAATACACGAATGACGGAACACTAGCGGAATTCCGTTGCAGCACGTGCTCGCGGGATGGCAAGCCCGACTGCCCGCGTGCGGGATGGGAATGCGTGCGAGATGGGAATCTCGCACGAGCGAATCGACGTATCTCTCGCCGCAAAACCCCGCCCGACGCACAGCCCGCACAATCGCGAACAAGCCGTTCCGGGTTCGAATCACGGCGTGATTTCTCGCCTCGCGCTGGACAGCGCGTCGCCCCTGATCTACGTTGCTTTCTCTGATTGGCGCGCCGTTTGCTATGAATCTGCGAATCCCGAATGTCGCGATTACGATACATTCGCCGGTTTCTCGTCATCTTCGCGCTTCCCGGCGTGTGCGGACGCGATTGGCCAACAGCATTTGCACTCCAAAACCAACCCGCGCATTCTCAACCGGCGCAGTCGCCCGCCGCGCCTGCGCCCCTGACTAGTCAATCAGCCGCGCGGCCCGCGGCAGCGCCCCCGACTATGCAGCCGGCTGAGCCCGCGACCCCGACGACGCAACCGGCCGTAACCGCTGAGCCACTCTTTCATTTTGACGAGTTGTCGTTCGATCTCGGCTTTGACGGTCACTACGAGCGCCGCCAGACCGACTCGAACAGCAGTTCGCTGACCGGCAGGCGGCGGTTCCGCCAGACCAATACGGCGCTACGGCTTGAAGAAACCGTCGGCATGCGCGCGGCCGGCAACATCGGCGGCGAGCGCGTTTTCCGCTATCAGTTCGATATTCGCGGCGGCTTGTCGCAAGAGCGGTATCACGAGAGCCGCCCCGGCCCGGATCTCGACAGCGACCCGCATGGCGGTGAGTTTGAGTACGACATCAGGGCCACGCTCTTTCCGGCAGGAAAGATCAGCGCCAACGTTTTCGCGTCAAATCTCGAAGATCGCGTGCCGCGGCGCTTTCTACCGAGTCTGGATCGCCGCCGTGAACGCTATGGGGCGGAACTGCTATACAACGATCCGCTGCTGCCGATGCGGCTGTCGTTCGAGAGCGAATATGAGGAATTGCGCAGCGGGTCGCGAAATCTCTGGGACGACGAGCAGCGCCACCAGAAGCGCCTTGAATACGAAGCGACCTGGCAGCCGAGCGACACCCACTCGCTGCGCCTGCAATATGAATACGACGACCGCCGCGAGCAATATTCGGGAACGCGGCGAACATTCGACACCGTTCGAAACTATCTGACGCTTGACCACACCGTGCAATTCGGCCTGGACAACCGCAGTCGCCTGGACACGGTCGCACGCTTTCAGGACGAAACCGGGGACTTTGCCCGCGACATCGCCGAATTCGCACCGCAACTGCGGCTTCAACACACGAGCGCCCTGGCGTCGATCTATCGCTTGCAATACCTGGAAGAGTCGTTCGAAGGCTACGGCGTGGAGCGCTTTCGCGGCGAAATCGGCCTGCAATATCAGCCCGCCGATTGGTTCGACACAAGCCTGAACATGTACGCCCTCACTGAAGAAGCTGATCGCGGCGGCGATTTGCACGAATGGGGCGGCGTGCTCAGCGCCGCGGTGAATCGCGACAATGCGGCCGGCCGGTTTACGTCGAGCCTGACGTTGCAACACAATTCGGAGCGCATCGACGGCAGCGGCGACGCCGGCGTCGTCATTGCCGAGTCGGCCACGTTTCGCGACCCGCTGCCGGTGATATTGCAGCATGACAATGTTCGACGTACGACGATTGTCGTCACCGATGCCGCCCGGCGACGAACGTATTTCCCCGGCGTCGATTATTACGTCGTACAAGCCGGCCGCGGCACAACGCTTGTCCGCAACCGCGCGGGGCGCATCGCGGACGGTGAGACGGTCGCCATCAGCTATCGATATGACGTTTCTCAAGACCATGATCTGACGCGCGATCGCGTGGATTTTCGCGTTCAGCAAGCGTTCAAGAGCGGGTGGACCCCGTATTACGCCGCGTCGTATCAGAGCGAAGACATCGACCGCACGAATTTCATCCGCTTTGAGCCGCGCGACGTCAATCGCCACCGCGTCGGCGTCGATTATCGAGAAAAGCTCTGGTCAGTCGGCGGCGAATTCGAATACAACGACGACTCGATCGACCCATATCTTGCCGCTCATTTGCGCGGCGACGCGGTTTTTTACGACAAATTGCCGCATTCGTTCAGCGGTCAGGGTCGCTATTCGTTTTATCACTTTCGCGGCGGCGACGGGTTGATTGCACATGATGTCTCAATGCTCGATGTGGGCGCGTCGTATCGGCTCCGCCTCGACACGCGCTGGGAAGCCGACGTCACGGCCGCGTATCGCTTTGAAGATGACAGCGGTTCGGGGATCACGCACGGCGTGGACGTAACCGCCGGCGTGCAGTGGCGAATCGGGCTGTTTACGGCGAGCTTCGAAATCGAATACGACTCGCTGGATTTGCCGGGGTCTGATGACGGAACGATCGCTGCCTGGGTCAAGCTGCGGCGCGAGATTCCAGTGATCGGGGGGCGATGAATGCATCAGGCAATGCAGAATGCGACGCGCGGAAGGCTATTGTTCCGTCATTCATGTATTGACGGAAGGGAGCATCGGCGTCTCGCCGGTGCGCACCGGCGAGACGCCGATGCTCCCCATCAATTCAGAGTTGACGGAACACTAGTCCGTCATTCCCGCGAGAACGGCCGGGATAAATCCGGGCTGTTGCGACTCATTCGCGCGCGATTCGCGCTCGCGGCGTTGATCGCCGGCGCGCTCGCCGGATGCAAGTCAATCGATCCGCCGCCGTTCTCATTCGCGGGCACAAATATCGTCTGGCCACCGCCGCCGGATCAGCCGCGCGTTCGTTACATCGGGGCGATCAGTGGCGAGGCGGATCTCGGCCGGAAGAAATCCGCCGGCGAAGCGCTCACCGAAGTGCTCCAGGGGCCGCGACCGCGTATTTCCTTTTCGACGCCCGTGGCCGTCGCAGCCGACGGGCGACGAGTGTGGGTCGCTGATCCCGCGCAGCCGGGCGGTCCGTGCGTGCATGCGATTGATTTGGAAGCTCGCTCGCTGACGCTGATTCGGGAAGTCGCCGGCGCGCCGCTCCAATGGCCGATCGATGTTGCGTGGTACGATGGCTCGCTGGCAATCGCGGATGCGCGCCGCGCGGCCGTTTTCATGACGAGCATCAACGGAGGCGCGACGCGCACCATCGGCTCGGGCGTGCTCAAGCGCCCCGCGAGCGTCACCTGGGTTGCCGACCGTTTGTATGTTCTTGATGCCGGGTTGCACGCGGTGATTATGTTTGACCAAATCGGCCGCGAAGTCGGTCGCTTCGGCCAGCGCGGCACGCGCGCCGGCGAATTCAACTTCCCATCCGCAATTTGCGCCGTGCCGGCAATGAACGGCATCTCGCCGGGCGCTGCTGCGCGCGCCGTCGACATAACCGGCGCTTGGGAAATTGCGATCGCCGACGCGATGAATTTCCGCGTTCAGCTAGTGGACGAAATCGGCCGGCCGCTGCGCACGTTCGGCCAAAAAGGCGATGCCGCCGGTGATTTTTCGCTGCCGCGCGACATCGCCACGGATCGTGCGGGCCGGTTGTGCGTTCTCGACAATCAATTCGAGAACATTCAGATATTCGATCGGGAGGCGCGGCTGCTGATGGCGCTCGGTCGGGGCGGCAACGGCCCGGGCCAGTTCAATCTCCCATCGGGCATCGCCATCGACGACGAGCAGCGCATCTGGGTCGCGGACACGTACAATCGTCGCGTGCAGGTGTTTGAGCTGTTGCCGGAGTTGCCGTCATGATCGTTCGCGCGTGGCAGGTTTTATTGGCGTTGTCGGCCGCGTGCGGCGCCGCCCGCGGCGATGATTCCGTCTTGAACTCGAAGCACGACCTCTCATTCGTCGGACCCGGTCCGGTGCGCGCGCTGGAGGAAAGCCAGGTTTGCATTTTCTGCCACACGCCGCACAACGCCAGCCCCGCAGCACCGCTATGGAACCGCAGCAACCCGCAGACGCATTATCGCATCTACGACAGCAGCACGACCGACGCCCGCATCGATCAGCCGGGAGGCGCGAGCAAGTTGTGCCTGAGCTGCCACGACGGCAGCATCGCGCTCGGCATGGTGCTGAGCCGCGAAACGCCGATTCCCATGACGCATGCGTTCATGCCCACTGGCGGCGGCGACCTCACCAACGATCTTTCGGACGATCATCCGATCGGCCTGCGTTTCGATCGCCAGCTCGCCAACCGCGATCCGCAGGTGCGCCAGCCTGATCTCGTCGATCATCGCATCAAGCTCGGTGACCGCGGCGAACTCGAATGCATCGCCTGCCATGACCCACCTAACAACGAGTTAGGCGATTTTTTGCGGCTGCCGACGCGCGAAGGCGTGCTCTGCAATTCGTGCCATCAGATGACCGGATGGCACAACAGCGCTCATGCCACGAGCGGCGACGGCGTCCCGCCGCAGATCACCAACGGCGAGCCGCTGCCGTTTCGC
>JAEUIR010000025.1 GCA_016795025.1 Phycisphaerales bacterium | reverse complement strand
ATATCAAGGCGCAAATCCCAGAGGCTACCGCCACGCTCGCTGCCAAATACATTACCCATTCCAAATATCTTCTCGATGCTGGGTTTAGTGGTTTGCGAATCATGGCTGAAGCCACACACCGATACAGAAATAGTTACCATTTCTTCCATCATTAACATTAGAATTGTCGTAACCGGAACTACTATTGTCGTTAGCATTTGACATGTCGTTTCCATTTGGGTCGCTTGCCCAATCATGTGGTGGCGGCGGCGGTGTAAGGGGTACATCATCAAAAAGCTCGTCGACAACCCAAATCACCCCTTTTCCGGCATTCCATCCAAACCAGGCACCAGCGCACACAACCGTAATCAAATTGACGGGACGACCAATACCCAATTTCCACTTATGATTTGCCGCCGATCCCGCACCAGCGAGCGAACCTGCCGCGCCAACTGGAGGTCCGTTTATGGCCCAGTTGAGCCAATTATCAATATCCGCAAAAATATCGCCACACAACCCTGCTGGGTCGACATGCATAGCAGGATTGTTTCTAACATATACATAACAATTACTGCCTCCCCCCAACCCAATCGGATCGCGCTGCACGAATCTTCCGATTTCCGGTTGATACCATCTTTCGCCGACGTGCTGGAACGTGATCGGCGCGAGGGAAGTGTTCGCGCCGGCCAGAGCTAAAAGGCCCGTTTCATAGCCATGGCCGCCGTCGTAGAGGTAGCGCGGCGAGCCGATCGGGAATTCGCCGCCGAGCTTCCAACTTGATGAGCCGGAATCATAGTAAACCCGCTCGCCGAAGGAAGTGTAATAAAACGGCCCGCCGTTCGTCGTCGTTCCGCCCGTCAGCATCGCCCCGCTTTTTTCCGGATCGACCGCGCGCACCATCCACCGTTGCCGGCCGGAAAGGTTGCAAATCGGCCGATATCGAATCGACGATCGCGGTGCGCTGATTATCATCTCAGTCATCATAGTATTTCGCCGAGCGGGATTGCAAGAAAAAGCGAACTACGGGGCGGCACGGCCGCGAGGAAGGGGTTGTGGAGTGACACGGCCGGGGGCTGAAGCCGCCCGGCAACGGTGGTGCGCCCTGACGGGCGGCGAAAAAGCGCGATGCGACGAAGAACTTGACTTCCAACGGTCGCGGCATGCCACCGTCTGCAGATCGTTTTTTGGTGTGTCCAGCGGTGCCGCCGCCGCACGGCACGCGGCCGCGAGGGCGCGGCGTCTCGCGGGAGCGGATTCCCTCAAAACGAGGCACGAGATCGGAATCTTGTACCAGCCGGTATATCGAGACATGCTTACGCGGAGTACCGCGAAAGCATGCCACCGGCCATTCGCCCAAATACAATCGTTGCAGACGGGTAAACTGCTACGAGCCACGTTCGCGCTGAGAGAAGAAGGCGGGTTGAATCTGACCTGGGAGCGTAACCCACATTTCGGCCGGTGCGAGCAATGCGGATATGACTTGCGCGGGCATGGCCAAGGCGAGGTGAGATGTCCGGAATGTGGGTTGGTTCAAACGTCGACGCAAGTGGAGTGGCGGCGTGGGTTTGGAGGAGCGCGCGTCTTCGGAGCGGTGTTGATTGTGAGTTGGGTTGGGTTGCGCTGGGCGATGTCCGTGGTTACGTACGGCGGTTGGTGGCCCGGCAATCAATCTTTTTTGGTGTTTTTGGCGTTCGATTGCACGTGCTGGATCATTGGGCCCGCCATTTTGATCATCGGGGCGTTGGCGGTGCTGTTCGGCGGACGAGGGGATGAATGACGGACCAGCGGCGGCACGGGAAAGGACTCCCGAGAGACGGCGCTCGAGATCGGAATCTCGTACCAGCCGGTATATCGAAGACATGCTTACGCGGAGTATCGCGAAAGCATGCCACCGGCCCGAGATCAACCGCGGCGGCGCAGCAACCGCTCCCTTACGGTCGCGGCTCTGATCAGATTAGAGGTCGCGGCTCCCGTGTGCAGGCATGCGGCGCGGGTTCGTGCATCTTGGTTATACTTCTCGCATGAAACGAGCTGCTGCGATTCTGGCTTGTGTGCGGACGCCCATCGGGCGATATGCGGGTGCGTTGGCGTCGGTGCGGCCGGATGATCTGGCCGCACTGGTCATCAAAAACGCGGTCGAAAAATCCGGCGTCGATCCGGCGTTGGTGGAAGACGTTTACTTCGGCGCGGCGAATCAGGCCGGCGAGGACAATCGAAACGTCGCGCGCATGGCCGCGTTGCTGGCCGGGCTGCCGGAGACGACTGCGGGTTGCACGGTGAATCGGTTGTGCGCTTCGGGGCTGGAGGCGGTGAATCTCGCGGCGCGCATGATCGAGGGCGGAGCAGCGGAGTGCGTGATTGCGGGCGGCGTGGAGAGCATGACGCGCGCGCCGTTCGTCACGGCGAAAACAACAGAGGCGTTTGGCCGCACGATTGAGTCGTACGACACGACGATTGGCTGGCGGTTCACGAATCCGAAGCTCGCGAAGCTGCACCAGCCGTTCAGCATGGGCGAGACGGCGGAAAATGTAGCCGAGAAGTGGAAGATCAGCCGAGAGGATCAGGACCGCTTCGCGCTTGAAAGCCAGATGCGCTGCAAGCGGGCGATGGAAAGCGGGCGGCTGGACGCGGAGATCGTGCCGGTGGCAATTCCGCAACGCAAAGGCGATGCGCTACTGGTGACGCGGGACGAGCATCCGCGCGGCGACACGACGATGGAGAGTCTCGCGAAGCTCAAGGCGGCATTTCGCGAAAACGGGACTGTCACGGCGGGAAATTCATCGGGGATCAACGACGGGGCGGCGGCGCTGGTTTTGATGGAGCGCTCGCGCGCGGAACAGCTTGGTCTCCGGCCGCTGGCAATCGTCGGCGCGTCCGCGACGGCGGGTGTCGATCCGGCTTGCATGGGTGTCGGACCGGTTCCGGCGACGCGAAAAGTGCTGGAGCGGACGGGGTATGCGATCGAATCGTTCGACATGATCGAACTGAACGAAGCGTTTGCGTCGCAATCGCTGGCGTGCGTGCGCGATCTCGGGCTGGATGCGAGCCGCGTAAACATCAACGGCGGGGCGATTGCGTTCGGGCATCCGCTGGGCATGACGGGTGCGCGGCTGGTGACGACGATCGTGCATGAGATGATGCGAAACGCGCGCGTCAAACGCGGTCTGGCGACACTGTGCGTGGGCGTGGGGCAGGGGGTGGCGACGGTGATTGAGCGAGCGTGATGGGGGGCTGAAATCGGCTGAGTTGTGACGCACAGGCGTTATGCGGGTTGGAATGCGATCGGTGGAAAATTCCGGTCGACGCACGTGCGAATCTTCCGGTGCCATGTATGATGAAATGCGCCATGAGCGATGAACAGCCGATTGAAATTATCGATAACGCTGGAGTGATTCAGGACCGAGCGCTTTTTGATCGCTATGTCGCGTTCCGGCAGGCTTTGAAGGCGAAGCTTGAACTCATTCTGGGGTCAATCGGCCGGCAAAGTTTGGTCCGTTCGGCCGAGCGGTTGGGGATATGGCGGCAGGGGAGGATCGACTCCGAGCGAGAAGACTCGGTGATAGCGATGGTTGATCTGGCGCTATTCGAAAGCGAAGCGCCGCGAAGCGTGATTCAAAATTTCATTGAGATGCATCCTCCGGCGGCCGGCGACGCGGCCGATGAGGCGGTGAGCGCGGCGATGTTGCAGTCGCGGCTTCGCATCGTCCGCTTCGACGAGCGGCGAAGCGACGGGCTCATGCCGTTCATGGATGTGATCGGCGAGGAATCCGGCCTGATGCTGGATTCGCAATTGTGTCAGATGAATCCAGCCAAACTTTGCCTGCTGAGTCGGTTGGTGCCGTTCGAGGGATATTACATTTCGAGCGGCTGCGCGCTGCCGATGGAGCACGAGGACTTGAAGCAACTCATTCTCTATCTGTGCGAGTTTAACATCGTGCAGATTCGGCGAAACGGTAAGCTGCACATCGCACCGGGACGGCGCAATGCGATGGAGTTCGCGGTACGCTCGATGCGAACCGTGCTGTTGCCGGGCGCGACGGTGGGCGATCGGGGCGAAGAGCGGCAGGGCTGGGATTTTCGCTAGTCACCGCTGCGTGGTGTATAATTGGCACGGCCTAGGGGCGGTCCGCTGCGGCGGGCCTGAGATCGACGGCGCGACCGGCCGGCGAAACCCTTTGAACCTGATCAGCGACGAGTTGGGTCGCGCCGGCTTCCGGCCGGTGCCGATTGGCTCAATCGAGGAGCCGCCAACCGCCTGCGTAGGGAAGGACAACATGTGACCCCAGCGCTTGCCGCATCCGGCATATTCACATCGAAATCATGGACGGAAAGAGCAGCATGAAACGCTCATCCAAGCGATCAGGACCGGTTATCGACGAATCGTTGGCGGCGGATCTCATTGCACGGCCCGACGCTTTTGGCGATACGTATTTGAATGACGATTACAAAGAGCTTTGCCGCAAGATGGCCAAGATAATTTGCACGACGGATTCGCCGGTGAACAGCGGCAAACTGGCCGGTTGGGCCGCGGGCGTGGTCCACGCCCTTGGGCGCGTGAATTTCTTGACCGACCCTGGCACCACTCCACATCTGCGCTCGGAGGAGATCGCCAGGGGGTTTGGCGTATCGATGGCGACCATGCACGCAAAGGCCCGCGTGTTGCGCGAGAGCCTGGGGCTGATGCCGTTTCATCCGGATTGGTGCCTGCCGGCTCTGCTGGAGAAGAATCCGCTGGTCTGGATGTTGAAGGTCAATGGGATGATCGTGGATATTCGGGGGACGCCGCGCGAAGCGCAGGAAGTGGCGTATGAGAAAGGACTGATTCCTTACATTCCCGCGGATCGCAAATCGGCATCGTGCGGATGACGGCCGGACACTCATGAAGCCGCCGAAGAAAGCGATTGACGATGGCTCGACAGCGCAAAGCCAAGACGGATCCGGCACGCGAAGAGCGGATTACATGGAGATCGTTGTTGATGCCTACGGCGAGCAGGAACGGGCCATGGGCTGGTACTACTATCTTGAGGGACGCCAGCAATTTCCGTTTACGGCCCGTTGTCTGTCCGAGCGCGCGATTTCGCCGCTACGGGATGGCGGTGAAGCTGAGGTCATCGGTATGGTGCCCGAAATAGAGTGCGAGAAGGAGATGTTCGTCAGTACTCGCTGGGAGCGAAAAGGCCGATTGGCCGTGCCATTAGCTCAATTAAAGGTCAAAGGCGGCGATGCTTCGACACGTACGGCAGTGGAGGATTGGCATTATTGGCTGAAGCAGGGATACGTTAATGGTTTCAACGCGCGAAATTAATGCCGTAGCCCATCGCATCGCGGCGGAGTTCAGGCCTGACCGTATCATCCTGTTCGGATCATACGCGTATGGGAAACCGACGCGAGATTCGGACGTTGATCTACTCGTTGTGATGCCGTACTCCGGTCATGCGGCGCGCATGGCCGGCGAGATTCTGTTTCGCGCCGACCCCACTTTTGCCGTCGATATTCTGGTGCGCTCGCCAAGCGAGTTGAAGGCGCGCTATCGTATGCGCGATTGGTTCATCCGCGAAATCATCGATCGTGGGAAGGTCGTCTATGAAGCCGGAAACGGCCGCATGGGTCGCAAAGGCTGAGGCCGACTACGTCTCCGCGAGGCGTGAATTTCGGGCGCGCAAAGACCCGAACTACGACTCGGCCTGCTTTCATGCGCAGCAGTGTGGTGAAAAATATCTCAAAGCCGTCCTGGTGGATTCTAGCATTCCATTTGCCAAGATTCACAGCCTGACGGCTCTGCTGCATCTTTTGCTCCCCATCGAGCCGGTTTGGGAATTACTAAAGCCAGACGCGGCGCAGCTCACGGTCCACGCGGTCGAATTTTGCTATCCCGGTAAGACAGCTGACAAATCGTTAGCGCGTCAGGCGCTCGTACAATGCGGCCGGATTCGCGATGCCGTCCGATTGCGACTCGGCGCTGAAGAGCGCCGGCGGCAAACGCGACGCAGTCACTTGAAGAGCGCTAGTCGTTCCGCAAAGAGCAAGAGGAAATACTCATGACCCAACTCGAATCCGCCCGCAAGGGCGTCATTACACCCGAAATGATCCGCGTGGCCGTGCGTGAGAACGTCACGCCAGAATTCATTCGTGACGGCGTTGCGCGCGGCGCGATTGTTATCCCCGCCAATGTCCGGCACCTGACGGGCAGCGGCGGCGCAGCGCCGCGCGCGAACGCCGAACTCAGAACGATGAGCGATGTAGGATCGTTGAAAAACGGGCATGTGGCCCCTTCGGCCACGCATTCAAGCTCGTTCGGGAGCGCGCAACAATCTTCCGTCAGCGGTCGGAGTTCGACGTTCGACGTTTGCGTCGGCCATCCCACCGCCACTCCCGACGCGAATTACTGGGTCAATCAGACCGTTTCGCAGCGCCGCGCGTGGTTGTTTGATCCGGCGCATTGCCGCGGCGAAAACGCGCCGAAACGGCTAGACCCGACCGGCATCGGCCGGTGCATTACGACGAAGATCAACGCGAACCAGGGTGCATCGCCGGTGAGCAGCAACACCGAAGAAGAGCTGGACAAGCTGCGCCATGCGATCCTGTATGGCGCCGATACGGTGATGGACCTGTCAACCGGCGGCCGACTGGATGAATGTCGCCAGGCGATCATCGACAACAGCGTGGTGCCGGTCGGCACTGTGCCGATTTACAGCATGATCATCGGCAAGCGCATCGAAGACCTCGACTACAACACGATCCTGCGCGAGGTCGAGCACCAGGCGCAACAGGGCGTCGATTATTTCACGATTCATGCGGGCGTGTTGAAAGAGCATCTGCCGCTGATTCGCAATCGAATCACCGGGTTGGTGTCGCGCGGCGGGTCGCTGCTGGCGAAGTGGATGATCCATCACAACAAGCAGAACCCGATGTACGAGTTGTTTGACGAGATCAGCGCCATCATGCGGCAATATGACGTGACTTATTCGCTGGGCGACGGCGTCCGGCCGGGCTGTCTGGCGGACGCGAGCGATCCGGCCCAGATCGCCGAGCTTCACGTGCTGGGCGAGCTGGTGCAGCGGGCGCGGGCGGACGGCGTGCAGGTGATGGTTGAGGGGCCGGGGCACGTGCCGCTGAACGAGATTGCGTGGAACATGGAGCATCAGCGCGTGATCTGCGACGATGCGCCGTTTTACGTGCTCGGCCCGCTGGTGACGGATGTATTTCCGGGATACGACCACATCACGTCGGCGATCGGCGCGACGGAGGCGGCGCGGGCGGGCGCTGCCATGTTGTGCTATGTCACGCCCAAGGAGCACGTTGGTCTGCCGAAGGCCGCGGATGTGAAGGCGGGCTGCATCGCGTACAAGATCGCCGCCCATGCGGGCGACATCGCCCGCGGCATCCGCGCAGCGCGGCAGTGGGACGACGACCTTTCGAAGGCTCGCGCAGCGCTGAACTGGCCGAAGCATTTTGAGTTGGCCTTCGACGGCGAAACGGCCCGAGCGCTGCACGATGAGGATCTGGAAGTCGATACGGACTTCTGCGCGATGTGCGGCCATGACTGGTGCAGCATGCGGATTTCGAAAGAGATCGCAGAGTGGGCGAGCGGAAAGGCACAGGGCTTCGTCCCGTTAAAAATCGCGGCGAAGTCGCCGGGATTATCGCGGGAGCAGATTGAGTTTCTGGCGCATCGCGGGAAAAAGCACGATTGCCATAGCGATAACGTGGCGGACGGTGACGAAGCGAAGCGCGTGCAAGGCGAGTACATTAGACGCGGGTGATTCGATGCGGAGTCGCAAAATCTCAAAAGCGCGCCGCGTAGGGGCCGGCCGATCGGTCAAGCGCGGCCGCGCGCGGAAAGGTACGACAAGAATGGGGACGTTCTACGTGTCATGCGAAATCAGCAGCCATCTCGATCGCTCAAAAGTCGTTCGCCTCGACAAGCTGCTCGTTGACACGGGAAGCGAGTACACGTGGGTTGCGGAGTCCGTGCTGAAGAAGCTCGGAATCGCCGCCGAGAAGAAAGACCTCGCCTTCCAAACGATCACGCGCCGCGTCGGTTTCGCCGTCATCCGCGTCGAAGGCATCCACACCACCGACGAAGTTGTCTTCGCCCAACCGGGCGATCTTCAGCTTCTCGGTGCTCGTACGCTTGAGGGGCTGAACCTGCGGGTTGATTCGCGCAGCAAGAAATTGGTTGCGGGCGGGCCGCTGCCGGTTGCGCAGGCGCCCCGAAACCGGTAGCCCCAGCTTTCTTTCGATCCTTGGTAACTACGCCCGCATCGCTGACTTCGGCCCGGAACGGAGTGGGTTCCTGCGTATTATCAGCAGGGGTGCTCAGAGGTTTTCAAGATGTGCCGTAACATCAAGACGTTGTTCAACTTCGAACCGCCGGCCACGGACGACGAGGTGCGCGCGTCGGCGCTGCAATTCGTCCGCAAGCTCAGCGGATTCAATCGCCCGTCGCGAGCTAACGAGGCCGCGTTTGAACAGGCGGTCGAAGAAATTACGCAGGCTGCCCGGCGACTGTTGCAACAACTCAGTACCAGCGCCGCCCCGCGCGACCGCGAAGTCGAGGCCGCACGAACCAAAAGCCGCGCTGCGAAGCGGTTCGCCACGGGACGCTGAACGGTCGACGACGCGCACGCCGCGGAAGCGGGCAGAGAGAGCGTTACCCGCCGCTCAGCAGCGCCACAAACGGATCGATATCAAAGTTATTCACTAAGCCGTCGCGGTTAGCGTCTGCCGACCGAAGGTCGCAATCGCCAAACGCCGCGCCGTAGGCAGCCGGTTCGGTGAGCGCCAGCACGAACGGATCGATGTCAAAGTTGTTCACCAACCCGTCGCAATTGGTGTCGCCGGCGGTTGGCAGGACCGCGGGTTCAAAGCGCACGGCGTCGATCCATAACGTGAATCCAGCGCCCCACGTATCCGTGTGAATCTCGAACCACTGAATCGCCGAGGGATTCGGAGAACCGACAAAACGCCGTTCCCATTCCGCGTCGCCGCCGTAGGGGATCACGAATTCAAGCCACTGATTCCGCGCCGCGTTCCACAGCGTGCTGCGCGAGCGCCATTCGATGTAACCATCCGGCGAACCGATTCGCACCCACGGCGTTTCCTCCTGGAACCCGATGTTGTTGTTCTCGGCATAGCCCCAGATTCGAATTTGTTGCAGGGCGCTCAGATCCCATTGCGCCTGGCGATCGGCGGGATAGCGCATGGCCGTATCAAAGCCCCCATCCGTTTCGAATCGAATCGATCCATTGCCGAAAATCACGCGCTGCGTGTCATCAAATACCGCGGCGGACGCGCCATCGGCCCGAGCGCTCCAGCTTGCGGCGTTCAATTCGGCCAGATCGCCCGGGGGCCAATGCTGCACCGGCCCGCCGATACGCACCGCGCGATCAAACGTGGCGGTTTGGGTCTGGCCGGTCCAGTACGCGACGTTGCATTCGGTAATATCGAGCCAAGCGGTATCAGTGAATCCGTCTTTTTCGATGACAAAGAAGAGGACACCGTTGCCGCCAACGACCTCAACATAGCCGAATGGGTTGTCGTGCAGCGCATCACCCGCAAAGGTTGTCGGCACGCGCGCCGGATCGATCGGCACGTTCGGCAGGGTCCACAAGCCGTTTCCGTCGGTAACGCCCAGGGCCTTGATCTGATTCAAAATCACATGGCCATAGCCCGGCCGATTGCAATACTGATACATCGTGACATTCGCATTGCTCAGCGGCTGCTCATCGAAACCGAGTATGCGAAGCCGAATCGTGGCCGGCAGCGCGTAGAGGTATTGTCCGAAATAGCCGTGAGCGGTGTTCAGCCAGTGGTTCATCGCCAACGCGCTGTGCTGCGAAATCACCGGCGAGACGCCATGCATCAGGCAGGTCGGGGCGCCGAAATACGGTTCGGCGACTACAATATTCGCGCTCATCGGCACGTCGAGTTGATACAGATCGATCAACCCGAGTTGATGCCCCATTTCATGCAACAGGCCATAGTCGACGTCGTCGTCCGGGTGGTAATAACCTGACAAGCGCAGCGTGCCTTCACCAGTGCGGTAGCGGAATGGGAAAATCGCAAACGGCAGCGTGTTGATCGATGGATCGGGCGCGTCATCGGCCAGCACTTCCAGCACGTCGAAATGCACGCGCTTGGAGCATCCCGCGTCGCCGAACAGCGCATCGAAGCGCCACATGTGGTGATTCAGCCAATCGATGAAATCATCGCTATAGGGATTCGGATACGCGCCTGTTTCCTCGCGAAATTCCTCCATGCGCGAGCGGTCGATGTAGCTTAGAAATGCGACGGATTTGGTGTCTATCGCGATTTCGTTGTTTGTCTCGCGAGCGTCGGGGACGCTGAGCGCGAAACGCACGACATGCGATGCGCCGTCCCAGGGCAACACGTGTGCAAAGTTGACCGATTCGCCCGGTTGCAGTGTCGTGGACGAACCCGCGCTCCCCACATTGACCGCATCCACGCTCCATACGCCGGTGATCGGCGCCAGCCACGGGTTTGTGCCGCGGTTGCGAACATTCGCCGTGTATGTGACGGGCGCTCCCAGCGCCGGCCAACGCGGAGTCGAGGCATCCTGCCCCGCGCCGAGTCCGGTTGCCGCGCTGAAGTAGTACGGGCCGAAGCCGGAAGGCTCGGTGACTTCGTAGAAACTGTATTCGGCCGCGTAGCGCTCGAATCGCGGCGTGCGAGAGATGGAGACCACCTGGAGGTCAGTTTCGTCGAATGGCGTGCGCGGACCGATGGAATTGATGGCCGTCTGCTCGTGTTCCCCCACAGTGACTGACGTGACCGCGTAGTGGTAGGACACTCCATTCAGCGCCGAGTTGTCCAAATACTCGGCGGTTGTGCGATCGTTTAGCATTGCGATCGGCGACATTCCGGCGACGGACTCGAACGGTTGCGCAGCACGATAGACGGCGTAGTGCCCGAATTGCCCGTTCGGATCCACGACCGCGCGCCATGTCAGCCGCACGGCGTGATTCAACGCGACCGCGGCCTGGGCGGCGGGCGGTGGAATCTGATAGCCCGGATTATCCGTGATGTCATACCCGGCAAAGAGATTCTCCATCTGGAAATTCGGCGTTTCGCCGTTGCCGTTGCCGGCGATCCACGTCGTGCGCAGCGGCAGATACAAATGACCATCCGCGGAAATTGCCGCGGTGGCGCGGGCCGTGCCGCCCGCGTGCACAAGGGTGTCGATCAGCGTCGCGTGTGTTTCATCGTCGCGCAACGCGAGATACAATCCTCCGTCATTGTTGCCCACGACAATTACGCCGTTTGGTGTGACGATCGGCGATGAGGAGATCATTTCCCATCCAGCGCTGCCGGTGAAGTACGTCCATCTCAACGAACCGTCGCCGGTATTGATCGCGTACAGCGCTCCGTTGCCCTGCTGACCGTTCGTCTGAAAATAGAACGTCGCTCCGTCATGGCTCAGGCAGCCTCCGGCCTGCGCCCGCTGGGGCTCGTTTTGCCCTGGCACGTAGTCAAATACGAGTCGTTCGGGAGCGCCGCCCCACAGCGGCTGCCCTTCAATGGTCAATCCGACTACCCAGACGTCGTTGCTTCCTGCCGGAAAGTAGATATTGCCGTTGGCCGGGTCAATGGTGCCGGTCGCGTCGATGGATGGTGTTGCAATGTTCCATAATTCATCGCCCTCGCAGTCCGGATCATGGCAATACGCCCGAACTCGCCCGGCGCGGCCGCCAACGACGACGTATGTCGTGTTTGCTTCGTATAGCGTCGGGTCGCAATGGCCGGTGTCGGCCGGCGTAGCGGCTGCCCATGCCTGGTCCAACGCACCGCCACTGTTAATTGCGGCGTAGGGACGATCGACCCACGCATGCATGAAGATCAGGCCATCCGGGCCGACGGTCGGACTGTCCAGCGCGAAGCGCTGCGGGTATTGATTTCCGCCACAATGCCAGAACTGGCTGGGGCCGGTTATGGTAAGAAACGCCATCAGCGGGTGGCCGTCTGGAAATTGCGCGCTCTCTGTCGCGTCGTTCACCACGTACACAACATCGCCCCAAATGGAAAACGCCGGCGTTTGCGTGCCGATTGTTTCGCCGCCGGCGGGGTTGCCGAACCATAGCACGCGCCCGGAGTGTCGGTCCATGGCCTGCACGCCCTTGGGCCAGTGATAGCCGACGACGACGACATCTTCGCCATTCGGTCCGACGCCATCGAAGAAGACCATCGAGCCGCTGTCGAGATGACCCTCGTTGGGCGAGCCCGGTGCGCGAGTTTGCCAACTCGGAAAGTTGAAAAATGTGTCATTCAACCGCTCCGGCGGGACGACAAAATCGGACCGGCCTGTATGACCATGGTCGCGGGCGCGCATCGGCCATGAATCGGCGCCGGCGCTGGCGGTCATGAGCGCGGCGGCGCTGCAAATTACGAGCTTCCGAATTGAGTTGATTTTGAAGTAATGCCACATGAGCATTTCTTGCACTCCTGGTGGATCACAGCGAAAGGTTGCGCTGCGCACCACGCGATTCAACGACTTGGCGAGTACAACTACATTCACGTTTGCCGGGCTGGCGTTGGGCGGTTGTGGCCCAACCAGGCAGCGCGAATAACCATGCGTAACAAATGTTGCAAGTATCGTGCCAGGATTATCGCCAAAATACCTTTTCGGCACTGCAAAATAACGGGACGGCAGCCAGACTTCGTCCGCGCGTCGCTTTCGTGACCCAATACTTTGGCACCGTGAGCCGTCGGACCGCTGGGCGGGCCTTACCGTTAATTCTTCGATGACCGGGCGGGCCATGCCGGAGAAATTGAATTGCGTCCGTCGGGGAGCTTGATCGCAACAAATTCGGACCCATAGATGGTGCCAAGAAGTGATGGCGTGAGGATTTCGTCGGCCGGGCCGTCCGCGGCGATGCGCCCTGCGCGGAGCGCGATCGTTCGGCCACCCAGCGCGGCGGCGAGCTGAAGGTCGTGGCTGACAGTGACGACCGTGCGCCCCTGGGCATTCCACTCGAGAATCAGGCGGGCCAGCGCGATTTGATACGCGGGGTCGAGCGAATTGGTGGGCTCGTCGAGCAACACGAGCGGCGTGTCCTGCGCGACGGCCGCGGCCAGGAGCGCCTTTTGCCGCTCACCGCCGCTTACCGCGCTGATCGGTCGATCGGTCAGTGATTCGATTTCGCACAGACTCATCGCGCGCCGAACGATGGCCTCGTCGCTTTGGGCGAGCGGGCGAAGCGGCGACACGTATGGAAATCGGCCCGCGGCGACTATGTCGTAAACGGTGAAGTCGGTGATGGTGGTCAGGGTCTGTGGCACATACGCGACAAAGCGGCCGCGTTCGCGGGCAGGGATTCTATTCAGTGCGGTTTCCGTGGTTGTCGGCTTACCCGATGGACTGCGGTCCGCGCTCTTATGCTGGTCTGGCTCCAGCGACAGAATTACCTGACCGGCGGCCGGCTTGAGAAGACCAAGGAGCGTCAGCAACAGCGTGGTTTTTCCTGAGCCGTTGGGCCCGATGAGGCACACGCACTCGCCGCTGCGAAGTGTGAATGAGATATTGTGAATGACGGGCCGCGCGGCGCGATGCACGCTCAGCGAGCGGCAGTTCAGTGTCCATTGCTCACGAAGCTCAGGGACTGGCATTTGGCCGACCGGCTGTCTGGTTTGGTAGGCGCGCGGCGCGCGGCTCGATTCGCTCAAGCAGTTCGTTCATGGTCGTCGCGATGCGCGGGCCGAGCAGGAAATGTTGCGGGCCGATGAGCACATGAACCCGCTGCTCGCGCACAGCGCTCAGCGGGCCGATTTTTCGCCAGACGGCGATCGCATCCGCATCGCCCTTGCGCCGCGATGCACCATCGGCGTCGATTTCGATGATCACGTCGGGGTCGGTGCGAACGATGTATTCGAGCGAAATCGGCGCGAACGGCGAGCCGCCGGGGGCCGCATTGCGATGGCCGGCACTGCGCAACAGATCGTCATAAAACGAGGCGTTGCCTGCCACAAAGGGTGGCGCTGGCGGATCGGTCAGCGCATCCGTCACAATGAGCGTGTGCCGCGCGGCCGCGCCGGCATGCGCAGCGGCGACGACGGCAATCTGTTCGCGGACGGCGGCGGCGAGACGGCGTGCGGATTTTGGCCGGCCGGCGACATCGCCGAGTCGCTCGATGGATGTGAATAAATCGTCCATTTTTACAACGGGCATTTCGACCAGGCGCAGCTTGAAAGGCGCGAGTCGTTCTCGAATCGCGTTGCTGCAATCGGTGAGCAACACAACGTCCGGTCGAAGCGCCAGCAGCGTTTCGACGTTTGTTTCCGTGAGCGCTCCGATGGAGGGCAGCGCTTCGAGTCCGGGCGGGTGTGTGCAATACTGCGTTCGCGCGACGAGCCACTCGCGCAGACCCAGCGCGCAGCACAACTCGGTGATGCTCGGCGATGCGCTGGCGATGCGGAGGCGCGGCACGTCGCGCTCGCTTTCGTCGATTATTGGCTGCTGCGTGAAGTCGGCCAGTTCGAGCGGAGGAGCGCTTGCGGGTTGCGAGGTGGCGGCGGGCGAAGGCCGCGTATGCTGCGCAAAGAGCGCGGACGCGAGCAGCAGGGCGGCAGCACCACGAATCGACGCGGAGCGCCCGGTCATGATATCAACTCGCGGCGCAGCGTGACATTATGGCGTTTTTCAAAGCCGATCGTGCTTGGCGGTCCATGCCCTGAATACATCGCCGTGGCGTCGGGCAGTGCGAATAGATTTTCGACGATGTTTCGCAGCAACCTGTCGCGATTGCTGCCCGGAAAATCGTAGCGACCGATGCTGCCGAAAAAGAGCGAATCGCCAGTGAACACGACGCTGCAATCCGCACAATGAAACGCGAGGCCGCCGGGCGAATGGCCACTGACATCCAACACTGCCCATGACGTGTCGCCAAGCGTGAGCGTATCGCCGGGCGCGATCAACCGTTCCGCGGGCGGCGCGGTGATGGACATCATCATCGCAGCCGAAAGATTGGCGATCGGGTCATCGAGCATGTGCTGTTCATTTCGCGGGCACCACAGCGGAACATCCGGGTAACGCGCTCGCAGCGGGGTGACTCCGGCGATGTGGTCTACGTGGCAGTGCGTCAACACGATCGCCAGCGGCCTTAGGTGCTGCGAGTCCAAGTACGCGGCGATCTGATCCGGCTGCGGCGCAAAGCCTGGATCGATGATCCAGGCGTCGCCGCCGCTCAGCGAGACGACATAACCATTTTCGGTGAACATCGGCTCGACAAACGATCTTACATTCACGCGACCGTGCTGCTTCATGCGCGAATGATAGCGGAACGTTACGGCTTCGTGCTGAAATCGACTTTGGGCGCTGCCTTTGCTTCGGGCGAAGCCTCAAACGCCTTCGCATCTTTCACGCCGGCCCAACCCGCGAAAATCGATCCGGGGAAACCCCGGCGATAGACATTCAGCGCGGTGACGGCGTCGTTATACCGCTTGCGTTCGACGGCGATTCGATTCTCAGTGCCCTCGAGTTGAATCTGCAATTGCAGAAAGTTTTCGTTGGCCTTCAGATCGGGGTATCGCTCCTGAAGCACCAACAAGCGTGAGAGCAATCCCTCAAGCTGACCGGCGCGTTCGGCCTTTTCGCCCGGGCTGCCGGGCTGGAAATACTGCGTTCGCGCCTGCGCGATGTTCTCCAACAGCTCGCGCTCGTGCGTGGCGAAGCCCTTTACGGTTTCGACGAGATTGGGGATCAGTTCGTAACGTCGTTGCAACTGGTTCTCGACCTGAGCCCACGTGTTGCGGACTTGCTCGTCGAGTTGCACGGCCCGGTTGTAACCCGAAACCGCGCAGCCGCCGACGATGACCGCGACGACGATCAAGCTCACAAAAAAAGCGGCGACAACGCCCGCGATGCCTGCTCGCACTCTCATATTCGATCTCCTCATTAAACGTAGAGTGCCTAACAAAACGCCTCGCTGTGCTTCGAAGCGGCCGCTCCCTTACGACTGCGGCTCTGTCTTTTTAGGCGCTCTTACCAACCGCCGGACGCTCCTCCGCCACCAAACGAACCGCCTCCGCCACCGCCAAAACTGCCGCCGCCGCTCCAACCGCCTCCACTTCCCCAGCCGCCGCTGTTATTTCGGCCGCGCATCGCGTTCGCGAGCATCCAGCCCCAGGCGACATCTGCTGCCCCTGTCGAATATCGTTGCCGCCGCCGACCGCGCCCACGGCCGCTTGCGGCGCTGATCGCGATCGAAAGCAAGAGGAATAGCAACAGCAGGCCGAACCAGCCAGTGCTTTTTGTGCCGCGCGACTTGCTCTTACGTGCGGTGTTTGAGCGCGCGGCTGTCTGCGCGGTCGGGGCGCCAGCTTCCTTTGCCAACACGGCTCCGATCGCATCGACCGCGCCCCAGATGCCGGCCGCGTACGCGCCGCGTTTGAAATTCGGGCGAAAGTGCTGGTCGGCAATGCGCTTGCAGAGCACATCGGGCAGCGCGCCTTCCAAGCCATATCCGGGGTGAATCCGAAAACGCCGATCACGGATCGCGATGAGAATCAGGCAGCCGTTATCCTTGCCCTTTTGGCCCAGCCTCCAACGAGGATCGCTTTCGACGACGCGCTGAGCGTAATCCTCGATCGCTTCACCGCCGGTCGTATTGACGATCAGCACGACGATCTGAGCCGTCGTGCGATCCTCGATCGACTTGAGCGCGGTGTTGATCCGCGAGAATTCGTCGCGGGTCAACACGGCCGGCTGATCGACGACATAGTCGCGCGCGGCCGGCGGCGCGGCAATCTGGGCACAGACCGGCACGGCTACGATCGCCAGCAACAACAAGCTCGCAACTCGTCGCTGTCTCAGCGTGATGTTCCTTCCCGGTAATGCTAGCTGGGTATTCGGCCGTCGGGCGTTACAACTTCGCCAGCGTCTTGGAATCGCAACGCGAACATGGTCGTCAGGTCTCCAGCGCGCCGGCTGCCCGCTGGTCCACGATATCTGATATCCGTTTGATTTCAGCGTACAGCTTTGCCAAACCGTCAGAGTCCAAACGCCGCCGCAGGGTCACGGCCTGCTCAAGCGCCGGAAGGTCAAGTCGAAGCGCCAGCGCCGATCGCGTGATGATCGTGGCGGCCAGTTGATCGCAGGCGGCGTGACCGGCGATGTGCAGCCAGCCGCGCAGCGCGCGTACGGTGCGTTTCGCGGCGGCGCGGCAGGCCTCGTCTATCGCGCTTTTGCTGCCGGCGGCTTGCAGAAGCCCTTGGCGCAGATGGAGCTTCGTGGCCTTCAGTTCGCGCTCGCATTGCAGGCGCAGATCGTCGTGGTCGAAACGAAGCGGATCGAAAAAATCCTGGCCGAATATCAGTCGGCCGGTCTGCTGGATTTCGAGCATTTCGAGCGGAAACGAATCGAGCGAAGCCGCGATATACGCCGGCGTCATCACGAGCGGCGCGGCGATGCCTCGGCGTCCGAAGCGCAGACCGCTTTCGCCGAGGCGCTCCAACATCAGAAGGTCTTCGTTGTGAATCACCATGAGGCTGTCGAGCGGCTCGTCCAGATACGCCGGGTCGCCGATACAACGCCCGCCATACGCGACAAGCGCCAGCAAGTTGGCCCCGGCGGTTTTTGTGGTTGCGCTCACGAATTCGTGGAACGCGTCGCGCAAGTCGGCCGGGATCGCGCTCAAGCGGACTTCATGTTGAACCAACGGAAATCTCCATATCTTCGCTCCCGATTGTATCCCCGGCCAGCACGGACGATCAGATCATTGCACCGTCGAAGATTCCGATGTACAAGCGCGTGATGGATGCGGTGTTGACGTCAGACCTGACGAAACGATACGGCGAAAACGAGGTATTAAAGCAGGTCAGCCTGCGCGTGCGGGCCGGCTCGTTGTTCGGCTTTCTCGGGCCGAACGGCGCGGGGAAAACCACGACAATTCGAATCCTGCTGGGTCTTTTGCGGGCCAGCAGCGGCAGTGCGACCGTGCTTGGGCAAGAAGCCTGGTCGGAAGGGCATCGCCTGCGCGCTCGCGTGGGATACCTGCCCGGAGATGTTCGTTTTTATGATGGGATGACGGGGCGCTCAACGCTGGCATTCATCAATCGGGCCCGGCGAGCGGGGGCCCAGCGCGAGATCGAGCGTCTGGCGAGCGTGTTCGAGCTTGATCTCGGCAAACGCGTGCGCAATTACTCGCGCGGCATGAAACAAAAGCTGGGCATCCTCGCGGCCATGGCGCACCGGCCGGATTTGTTAATCCTGGATGAGCCTACGACAGCGCTCGATCCGCTGGTGAAGCAGGTGTTCAATGACGAACTGCGGACCTTCGTGCGAGAGGGGCGCACGGTTCTGTTCAGCAGCCATACGTTGAGCGAAGTCGAAGAGCTTTGTGATGAAGTGGCGATCCTGCGCGGAGGGCGCATTATCGAGGCGAATCACATTGACAAGCTGCGCTCGCGCGCGGTTCGGCGTGTAGAGGTGGTGTTCTCCGATCATTCGCCACGTCCCGCGCCGCCGGGCGGTCTGCGCGTCGCGCGTGACGCCGACGGCGTATTGCAGGCGGCTTGGACCGGCGACGTGACAGAATTGATCGCCTGGCTGGGGCGCTGTGCGGTGCGCGACGTTACGATCGCGCAGCCGAGCCTTGAAGACCTGTTTCTGGCGTATTACGCGGATACGGAACTGAAGAAGGAAGAACTCGCGGTAGTCGAGGCGCATCGAATGGAGCGACGTTCGCGATGAATTGGGCTGTGATTCGCAAAACGGCGTCGGACTCATTGCTGTTGCTTTTCGCGACGATGGCTGGAATCTTCGTATTTGAAATCGTGTTTTGCCGTGTCGTTGAGCAGATGCCGGCTGAGCTCGGCGGCGGCCTGCTGAGTCAGAAGTGGGTGAAGGACATCGTGCGGTTTTTGCTAGGGGCGGACCTGACCGAGTTGTTCACGTCGACCGGCGTGATGACCATCGGCTTCTCGAACAGCATCGTATATGCGCTGTCGTTCATATTCCTGCTCACAACATGCTCGCGCATCGTGGCAGGCGAGGTGGATCGGGGCACTTCAGATTTGTTGCTGGCGCTTCCAATTTCGCGCATCGCCGTTTACGCCAGTGCGTCGCTCGTGTGGATCGTGGCATGCGTTCCGTTGTCATTGATGCCGATCCTGGGCGTTTACACCGGGACTCACTGGTTTCAACTGAAAGAACCGGTCGAGTATCGCCTGCTGTGGCTGCCGACGATGAACCTGCTGTTTCTGTTTTGGGCGGTCGGCGGAATATCGATGCTGTTTTCCGCACTGTACACGCGGCGCGGGCCGGCCGTGGGCGTTGTGATCGCGGTATTGATCTTCTCGTTGATGATCAATTTTCTGGCTCAAAACTGGTCGGATATCAACAAGATCGCGTTTCTGAGCCTGCTGAATTATTACAAACCGTTGCCCTTGGTCAAAAATCAGGCGCTCAGATGGGATCACTTGGCGGTGCTGAGCGGAGTGTTGGCGACAACCTGGGCTGCCGGGCTGATTTATTTTTCGCGTCGAGACATTCCCGCCGCATAGGCGCGTTTGATGCACGAAATCACAATTCGATCGATCTTTACGGGAGACTGTGGATGCGTCACTTCGCCACGTTCACGATCGCAGCGGCCATGCTCTTCTGGGGAAGCGGCTGCATGGCGGCGCCGCCCGTGCCCGTGGGTCGATCCGATCTGGCCGCGGTCTATCTGGAATTCGAATCGGCCTATGCGGCGGCTGCGCTGATTGATGACGCGGCGATTGCCGAGATGAATCGCGGATTTGACCGCGCGTCGTTGCTGTTCTTCAACGGCCAGACTGCCCCCGTGATCCGCGAGCTTCAATCGCTGGCGGCCAGGCTGCCGAAGGCGCGGGACGACGCGGCCGCCCGGATTGCGAGAGCGCTGAAGGCCACGTCCGAGCCGGCGACGCTCATTGCGGGGAGCGTGTCCGCCTGGTCGCTTCGAATTTCTTCGATGTATGCCGTCGAAAGCCGCGACGCGCGTGAGGCGAAATTCACGCTTAACCTCCGAAAATCGAGCGGCGAGGCCGTGCATGCCGTGGATTGGTCAGGCGGAGAGCTGGCGGGGACGTTTGTTGACTCGCGCGTCGAGTTGACACCGTTGGGCGCGACGATCTCGCCCGGCGTTTATGACATTGTGCTCGATACGACCGACGGATTTGCGCGTCGAATCGGCCGGCTTCAAGTCGTCGCGCGATCCTTGGACGCGCGGCGCATCGAGAACGTTGCAGCGCTGGAGAAGATTCAATCGAAAGACGCGGCGATTCAGTCCGCGTTGGCGACCTGCAAGGCGCGCAACGCGCTGCTGGTGGATCAACCCGCAGATACGGCATCGCTGCCTTTGCTGGTCAGCATGGAAGGACTCGCCGATCAGATTGAGAGCGAAGTCGCGGCGCTGCGCGAATCGCGTAATCCGTACCGCCGCCGCCCGGGTGACACATGGCGCGTGATCACGGATTCCAGCGGCGAATATCCCGTTCGCGTGTACGCTCCGCGCGATGCCGAGCGCAATGCGCCGCTGCCGCTGTTGATCGCGCTGCACGGCGCGGGCGGCGATGAGAACATGTTTTTCGAAGGCTATGGCGCGGGGTTGATGAAAGCCCTGGCTGACGAGCATCAGTTCATCGTGGCCGCGCCGCTGAGCTATCCGTTCACGTTGAATCCCGGTTTGGCGGATCGGCTGATCGAGATGCTTGAGCATGATTATGCCATCGATCGCAGCCGCATTTATCTGCTTGGGCACTCGCTCGGCGTCGTCGGCGCGAATTCGATTTTGACATTGCGGGCGCCGCGATTTGCCGGTGTCGTGGCAATGGCGGGCGTGATTTCGCTGGTGGGCGTGACCGACGCACCGCCCATGCTTGTCATATCCGGCGAACTCGATCCGCTGTCCGCCCCCGACCGAATCCGCGCGGCGGTGAAGGCGGCTCAGGACGATGGATACAACGTGGAATGGCGCGAGTTGAAGCAGTACGGTCATACGCTTTTGGTCGGGGCCAAGCTGCGCGAGGCGATGACATGGTTGCTGGCGAAGCGCCGGACGGCTGAGTGATCGAACGGATTCGACGAAGCGCTAGGCGGCATCGCGCTTCGTCGCTTTGTTTGCCAGGCATGTCGTGACTGTTGGAGGTGCAAGTCCTCTGCGGGCCGTGATGACCGGAAACGCCAGGCCGGGCAAGGGTGTCCGCCGCGAGGCGGAATCTGTGGGTAGCGTGGGCGTCCCCGCCCGCGAACCCCGGTCAAGACTCGGACTCCGGGCGAAGAACGCGGGGGGCGGGAGGCCGATGCGGAAACAGGACTTCGCACCGGCGGGACGCCGATGCTCCCCGGCAAATTAGGGTTTACGGAGCACTAGTTGCCTTGCGTGAGCAACCGCACAAACGGATCGATATCGAAGTTGTTCAATTGCCCGTCGCCGTTGATATCGCCGTTACGCCGCGGGCAATCCGGGAATTGCGCCTCGTACTCGGCCGGCCGGGTCAGTGCGAGCACAAACGGGTCGATGTCGAAGTTATCCAGGCGATCGTCGCAATTCATATCGCCGATCGAGTCCGCGCCCGGCCGGAGAAACCAGGGCGTGGTGTGCGGCGACGATGAAAAGAACTGCAACAGCAATGTGCCGACTTTCTGCCGGCCGCTGACGGAAGGGTGCGTGCCATCGGTGTTAAAATCGGTGCACTGCCAGATCAGCCCGTCGCTCCGCGGAGTCAGCCCATCGGCCCAGAGATACGGTCCCCATGCGACCCACGGTGCGACCGTATTCAGATTCAAATCGCTGGCGAGAGGATCGATGCCGCCTCCGGCCATCTGGCGAATTTGCGCTTCAACCGTCCACTTGCACGCGAGCCCGCTCTCAAACGCGAATGGTTCGGGGTTCAGCGAAGTGGAAGCGTAGCCCGCGTAGATTCGGCTCGACAGAAACACGAGCTTCACGTTTGGATAACGTGTTTGCAGCGTACGCAGAATATCGCCGAGTTGCGAGAGCAGCGTGAATGCATCCGCGTTCGGATCGGGCAACGAGTCGGTCGGCGCGGCATTGGCCACCTTTACCCATACCGCCTGCACCTGCGCCTCGGTCAACCCGGCCGGCGCAAGCCGCGTGTCGCGCACCCGATCGTAATTCGTGTCAGTCGGATCATCCCATGTGCCGGCGGTCTGCCCCCCCGCTGCGCCGTCGATGATTTCGAGTGTGCTGTGATTGACGCGCGGATCGGCGGTGGCCTGACCGACGAATGAGTAGCTCGGGCAATTCTGGCCATCGGCGGTGCCGCAGAATTCCTGCGTGGTATTGGACATTCCGATGCTGAGCAGTACGTATCGCCCGCTAGGGTCCGGATTGCCGGCCGGGTCGAGCGGGCGTATCTGGGCAGCGCGCGTCAATCCGATCGCGGCGTGCGCCGGCGGCATTGCATTTGAGCCGTTCGGATAGAGGCCGCCCTGATAAAGGCCAAGATATTGCCCTGTGCCCAGGTCGTTCAGCGGCGTAATTCCGACGGATGTTTGGGCGCAATCGGCGGCGTGCGCAGCCGCGGCGTGTCCAAGGGCCCAGACGACAGCAAATGGCACAATCGTGGCCCGGCGAATACTCACGATCTGACTCCTTAAGTAGTTTGGCCGCAACGCTTTCGAAATCCTGGCGGCAAGCAACACCGCCGCGTCCGTGATTAAGCGGTCGCCGGATTCACAATAGCGCGTTTGGTTCGGCGCTCTGTTTCCGGCCGACTCATGGCTCGACCGACAGTCACTCAGACGGACGAACGTCGGCTCGGATCAATTATTGCGACGAGTTGCGCGGCCGGTCGCATTTGCGTTACGGCATGGTGCTTCTTTCCATCCCGGAAACACGTATGATCCTGCCGGCTCTAACTCGACGGAGACGCGGATGGCGTGGATTTATCTGTTCATCGCCGGAATCTGTGAAGTGATTTGGGCGATCAAGTTGAAGGAATCTCAGGGCTTTTCGAAGCCGATGCCGAGCGTCATTACGATTGTCACGATGCTCGTGAGCTTCTGGCTGTTGAGCCTGGCGCTTCGCGAGTTGCCGATCGGAACAGGCTATGCCGTCTGGACCGGCATTGGCGTGATCGGCACCGTGCTATTCGGTATGATCTGGCTGAACGAACCGCGCGACGCCGTGCGCATTACGTGCATTATCCTCATATTGATCGGCATCGCCGGATTGAAATGGTCAGCGGTGAGCCCGGGACAGGGAGCGACGCCACCGTCGTCGTGATTCGTGGCCGAGCGCTCGCAACGCGGAGAAGCGATTGTCCCCCATAATCGGCATTATCATGGGTTCGCGGTCGGATTGGGAAACGATGCAGGCGGCCGCGCGCACGCTGGATGAGCTGCAAATCGCGTATGAAACTCGCGTTGTCTCGGCACATCGCACACCGGATTTGCTGTTTGAATATGCGTCCGGAGCCGCCGCGCGGGGCTTACGAGTAATCATCGCGGGCGCCGGCGGGGCGGCGCATCTGCCGGGCATGACCGCTTCAAAAACGTCACTGCCCGTGCTCGGAGTTCCGGTGCAATCGAAAATGCTCAGCGGCGTGGACTCGCTTTTGTCAATCGTGCAGATGCCGGCCGGCGTTCCGGTCGCGACGTTGGCGATCGGTCAGGCGGGCGCGACGAATGCGGCTTTGCTCGCGGCTTCGATCCTGGCGCTGAACGATACGGGCGTGGCGGCCCGCCTCGACGAATATCGCCAGCGGCAGACGCAAGCTGTTTTGAACAATCCCGATCCGCGAGCCGGCGGATGATTGTCGGAGTTTTGGGCGGCGGACAGCTTGGTCGAATGCTGGCGCTCGCGGGCTATCCGCTCGGGCTGCAATTTCGAATCTACGACGTCGTTCCTGAAGCGCCTGCCGAGCATGTGGCCGAATTTCTGCAAGGGGATTTCGATGATGAATCTCGCCTCGAAGAGTTTTCGCGCGGGTTGACCGTTGCGACATACGAGTTTGAGAATGTGCCGGTGCGCGCGGCGGAATTCGTCGCGTCGCGCGTGACGTTGCATCCCGCCCCGCGTGCCTTGGCCGTGTGCCAGGACCGGCTGGCCGAGAAAACGCTGGCGGCGCAGCTCGTCATTCCGTCAGCGAAATTTGAAGCTGTCGAGTCAGCATCCGATTTGGCGGCGGCCGCTGCACGCATCGGCTTTCCATGTATGTTGAAAACGCGACGCTTGGGTTATGACGGCAAGGGCCAGGCTGTGTTGCGCGAGCCGGTCGAGGTCGCCGCGGCATGGCAGGGCATTCAGGCCGCGCCGGCAATCGTCGAGCAATTCGTGGCGTTTGAGCGCGAGGTTTCGCTGATTGCCGTCCGCAGCGCGAGCGGCGAATGCGCGTTTTATCCACTCGTGGAAAATATGCATCGCGGCGGCATTCTCCGTGAAACGCGCGCGCCGGCGCCGGGATTGGAGCCTGAGCTTCAGGCGCTGGCCGAGTCTCACGCCGCGCGCGTGTTGGAGGAACTGCAATACGTGGGGACGCTGGCGATCGAGTTTTTTGAGCGCGGCGGCGAGCTATTGCTGAACGAGATGGCGCCGCGCGTGCATAACTCGGGACATTGGACGATTGAAGGCGCGGCCACCAGTCAGTTCGAAAACCACATTCGCGCGATCCTCGGCTGGCCACTGGGACCGACGGCCGCGGTGGGGCGGTCGCACATGTTCAACATCATCGGCGCCGCGCCGAACACGCCGGCATTGCTCGCGGTGCCGGGTGCGCACGTTCATCTATACGGCAAATCCCCTCGGCCAGGCCGAAAACTCGGGCACGTCACGCTTTGGAACGAACTGGATGAGCACGATCGGCGGATCGAGGCAGTGCGCTCACTCATTGCGAATGCGTAGTGCATCGTCCGGTGTTGATTCTGGTTTGGGTCGGTGGGGGTGGGCATTCTGCCCGTCCGTGTACAGCGTGTCGCCCGAGCAAAAGTCGAGTGACAATGTGCAGGCCTAGGCGTCCATATTGAGCAGGTACCACACAAGAACATAAATTAGAATCGCTGCGCTGGCGCCAACAGCCGCTCCGAGCAGCGCAAACGCGGAGCTGATCGCGAACGCGGCCCCAACGCCGCCGATGATCGCGCCGACGATTCCCGCGGCCACCACGCGCCCGATCTCTCGGGCGAACGATCGGGTGAAATGAGCGATCAGTTCTTTTACGACTACCATCGGACACCATCCTATTGAACGCGATCATGTCGTCGCAACGCGATCTTTCAGATGAGAGTTGTACAGCAAAGCCGGCATGGCGCTGCATGAAGGGCGTGGTTTGAATTGTCCGGTCCCCGGAGAATTCTCGACGCGCTGGCGCAACAGAAAGGGCGAGCCACTTCGAGCTCGCCCTGCGGTTTGCGGCCGCTGGAAAATCGTTCACTTGATTATTCACACTGATCGGCCGGATGTTGCATCCGGCGTCGTCGAATTCGGTCAGTTCTTGTCGCCAACGCCGCGACGCCCGCGTTCGGGCAGGTTGAGCGCCCGCTCGCTTGCGCACCGCGTCTACGCCTTTGTAGCGCGAACGACCTCTTCGGGCGTTGTGATTCCGGCGCGCACCAGCCGCCAGCCATCCTCGCGCAGCATGCGCATGCCGAATTTCCTCGCGATGGGCAGCATTTGCGACGCGCTCTTGCGCTCGACGATCATCTCGCGCAGCTCATCGTTCATCACGAGCAATTCATACACCGCGCGCCGCCCGGCATAGCCCGTTCCGCGGCATTCACGGCAACCTACGCCGCGCGACAAAATTTCGCCCGGTCGCAACTCGAAATCGCGCGGCAGCATGTCGGAATCCTGAGGGACGTACGGCTCTTTGCAGGTTTTGCAAATCGTGCGCACCAGGCGCTGCGCCATCACGGCTTCAACCGAACTTGAAATCAGAAACGGCTCGACGCCCATGTCGATGAGTCGTGTGGCCGCCGAAACCGCGTCGTTCGTGTGCAGCGTGCTGAACACAAGGTGACCGGTGAGCGAGGCGTTGATCGCGACTTCGGCTGTCTCCTTGTCGCGAATCTCGCCGACGAGCACGACGTCCGGGTCGTGTCGCAAAAACGATCGCAGCGCGCGTGCAAATGTCAATTGAATCTTCGCGTTGATCTGCACCTGATTGATGCCGTCGAGGTAATACTCGATCGGATCCTCGATCGTCAGGATTTTCAGTTCCGGGCTGACGATGGCCGAAAGCGCGGCATAGAGCGTCGTGGTCTTGCCCGAGCCGGTCGGACCGGTGACAAGAATGATCCCGTGCGGCCGGTTGATCAACTCGATGAACGTATTGAACGTGTCGCCTTCCATGCCGAGGTTGTTCAGATCGAGCTTGACTGTCGTCTTGTCGAGGATGCGCAAGACGATGCCTTCGCCAAACGCCATCGGGATGACGCTGCAACGCACGTCGATTTCGCGACCATGCACTTTCAGCTTGAAACCGCCGTCCTGGGGCAGGCGCTTTTCGGCGATGTTCAATCCGGCCAGAATTTTGATGCGGCTGACGATCGCGTTCTGAAACTTGCGAATCGTCTCCGGCACGTTCGCGATGTGAAGCACGCCGTCAATGCGATAGCGAACGCGAAAATCGTCCTCAAACGGCTCAAAGTGAATGTCGCTCGCGCGCTGATCAATAGCCTCGACGAGCAATTCGTTCACGAGATTGACGACCGACGCATCGCGCGCCATTTGCACGTCGAGATCGTCGGATTCGACGGAGCGCTCGTCGATGACCTCCAGCTCGTCGCGCTCCTGCACCATCTGCTGAAGCACGTCGCCGCCGACGCCGTAAAAGGCCTTGATCATCTTGTTGATTTCGGCCCGCGTCGCCAGGACCATTTCAACCGGCATGTTGATGGCCGAGCGCAGCTCGTCCATCGCATACATGTTGTACGGATCGCTCGTGGCCACTTTCACGCCGCGCCCATTGCGCGAAATCGGCATCAGGCCGTACTTATGCACAATACGGCTGGGGACGAGCTTGAGCAGCTCGGCATCAATGTCGGACTCGCTTAGTTCGACGATGTTGACGGATAGGTCTTCGGCATAAATCTTGAGCAGGTCGCGCTCGCGCACCGCGCCGCTTCGGACGAGTACCTGATCAATCCGCTCGCTGGTGCCGGCTCGCTGGCTCTGCGCATGAGCGAGTTGCTCGGGTGTGATGAGTTTCTTCTGAACGAGAAGTTCGCCAATGGCCATCAGTCGTCCATATTATCAGACCGCGTAATTCCGTGGCGCAATCGCATCGTACTGTATACCCGTCATGAGCGAATCGGTTGCGACCGGCCCGTCGCTATAATGCATCCCGCTATGCACGACCGCCGAACGCAAATCTCTGTCGTTGTGCCGGTTTTCAACGAGGAGGCCAGCCTGCGCGCGGTTATTCCGCGGTTTGTGCAGTCGCTGGAAAAACAGCGGCGTTCGTTTGAGTTAATCTTCGTAAACGACGGCAGCCGTGATTGTTCTGCGGCGATTCTCGACGAATTTGCGGCGCGCGATCCCCGAATCAAGGTGATTCATTTCGTCCGCAACTACGGCCAAACGGCCGCGATGATGGCCGGATTCTGGGCCGCGCGGGCCGACATCATCGTCCCGCTCGACGGCGACGGTCAGAACGAGCCGGACGATATCGAATTACTGGCCGACAAGCTCGAAGAAGGCTACGACGTGGTCAGCGGCTGGCGGCGCGATCGCAAGGATAGCTGGCATCGCACGCTCGTCAGCCGCATCGCAAATCGCATCATCGGCGCGATTACGGGCGTGCGGCTGAATGACTATGGCTGCACGCTGAAGGCCTATCGCGCGCAGATGATTCGCGACGCGCGGCTGTTCGGCGAGATGCACAGATTCATTCCCGTCTACGCCTCCATGCACGGCGCGCGAATCTGCGAAGTCGTCGTGCGGCACCATCCGCGCACGGCCGGTACGAGCAAATATGGCTACGGCCGCGTGATCAAAGTGGCGCTCGATATCGCGTTGGTGCGACTGTTGCAAAAGTATCGCACAAAGCCGCTTCACTTTTTCGGCAAGATCACGCAATGGACCTGGCTCGGCACGGCCGCGTGCTTTGTGTTCGCGATCGCGCAGGCGCTATTGGCCAGCGGTGATCGCTGGTCGGCATTCTGGGGCAAGGCGCCGATCATCGGCATGCTGCTGTTCGTGCTGGGCTGGATCGCGATCATGGCTGGTCTGGTTGCGGAATTGGTGATGCGCAGCGGCTTCGAATACAACGCGGGGCGTTATTGGGAAGAGGCCAGGCGCGTGAATCTGGGGATCCCGACCGGCGATGTTTTGGAGCAGGCCGCGATGCGGGAAGCGGAACTTGCAGCGCGGGACTAGCACGAACTATTGATCTTGGCCCAACGACGGGAGGAGTTCCCCGGAAGCAGGACGTGAGTCGCCCTAAAGGCTGCGCATGAGTTTGACCTTTTTGTGGGAGGCCGGAATGCCGACATCGGATCAACTCACAGGGCTCTTAGAGATTTTAAAATCGCACGGTTTTTCAACTTTGATTGCAGTTTTGCTTGTTTGGCATTTTCTACATTTGAATCGCGCGATAACTCGTCATAACCAGGAACTCATACGACAGCTATCCGAACTGCGCGAAAACATGCATCGGTGGATTGCGGAATCTTCGATCAACAAGAAGCTCGCGGAACAAAACGATCGACTAATGGATGAACTAAGAGATGCTCGTAAGGACTCCGAGCAGGCGAGAACCGCGTCAGACGAAGCCCGGCGAGAGAGCGAGACTCTTTTGCGTCAAATGACCGCGATGGCCATCGGGAAAAGTCGTGAGGACTCGAAGCCTTCGACGACTCCAGATGAGACTAGCGCGCCGCGTTCGGAGGAGGCTTCCCCAGTTGTTGTTCGTCGTTCCGCGGACGTCTTCATCGTTGGGTTTCGCGAACGAAAGATACTTGAGGAGTGTTCGGTTCAAGAAATTGGGGATGAACTTCAGCGCCTTATCGATTCTACCGAGCGCCCCAAATTGCTACTCGATTTTTCATTGGTCGATCATTTCTCATCAGCAGCCCTAGGGATGATGATTGGGTTACTCAAAAGAGCAACCGATCGGCGAGGTGAACTTGCTATTGCGAGCGTTGGGCAACAGCAGATGGCGGTTTTCAAGATCACGCGCCTAAACAAGGCGTTCCGAATTTTTGAAAGCTTAGACGCGGGCGTTGCAGCGCTGAGCGCCCCCAATGTACAAAGATCTTCTACGTCGCGGGAAAGTAAGAGCCCTAGCAAAACTCTTGAATAAGAACTGAGATTACTCATGCTGAGGACCGCGAGCCAGCGTTCGAGGCGTCAAGGAGGACGTTGCGATGACGCAGCCCTTGGTCACGGACGACCTGTGGGCGCTGGACAGCTTCCCAAAACTACAGGACGCTAGTTACCTTTCCGAAAAACCGCATTTCTGGCCTGAAAACGCGGTTTTTGAGAACCCGTCGGGATCATCGATCACCCCAAGTAGAGCACGTTCACCCGCTTAAGTAGAGCAAGCTGGAGAATGCCAGCCTCGCTGAAAATTCTTGGAAATTTTTCGCGGAGGGGAGGAAGGAAGGAGGGTTCGGGAAACTTGGAACGATGGTTCCCGAGCAAGATCCGGCCGATAGAGCGAAGTGGTCGGCCGCGAAAACCCCCATTCCTTTCAAGCAAGTACACGCGGGTAGGGGTCCTGCGTGGACGCCGCGAACAAGCGTCACTCGGCAGTGACGCGGAAGCATTGCACTTCCGACAGCAAATCCTTCGGGTGCTCGGGCTGTCTGCCTTGCGACGCCGAAAAAACGTGATTACGGTTTTCCCTTATGGCATCCTGGAACGTGCGAGACGAGAGTCTCGTTGTTGTCGGACACGCTCAACGCGTGCCTTACGTCAACTTGATGGTCGCATGCACCCGGTAAACTCGATTACCAGTCGAGCTAAGGGGACGGTCTAACCAACCGTCAAGCACGCGACCCGTAGAGCCGGATGCCGCGAGAGTGGCTCGTCCGGTTCGAGGGAGGCTCAGCAGAGTAATCCCGTTTCGGAGTAATCCTGCTGTTCTATCCCATAGCGGTCTTTGCCCCTCGTTTGGAAGAGGGGCGACCGGGACATACCTCGACAGTTCTTTCCCCCATGTCGAGGCCGCGTGAATCGAAGGCGGTGCAAATCCCTCAGCGGGGTCCGGGCCAAAGCTCTTCGGAGCAATTCGGGTGCAAGTCCCGTAAGGCTCGTTCAACGTATGCCAGCGTCGGGAGTTTCCAAGGTGGCGACACCTGGAACCGGGCGAATGACTTCGCTCGGCGTCGGGCCAAAAAAGCCCGCGGCGAAAAGCTCAACGATGAAAGGGGCAAAAAGCCCTTGCTGGTAAGCCAAGTCAGAGGCGGTGCCGAACTGCGAACGCGAAGCATGCACGGGTAAGGGGGACCTTCTGTTTTCTGCCCCCTGAAATCGGACTCGCTCCATGCGAGCCGGAAATTATGACGCGGCGGGAGCTGCGTACATAGCGTGCTTCGCTGAAGCCACGTGCTTCTAGCGACGCGACTGACTTAGCGACGATTCACGATAACCGGGGAAGGGCTGCGGCTGCCGACCGAGGTTGGTCGGTGCCTGTCAAAGTCGGGCAGGTGTTTCAAAGGCCGTGGCCTGGGAGAGTGCCGCGATTAGGAGAGGACGGGAGTCCTGCGAGAGCACTGCAAGGCAGTGGTGCTCCGTTCGTGTGCTAACGGGTGGTGCCGGGCACGTAACGACGACGAAAGCGGTGACGGGTTCAAATCATCAAGTCTGACGTTCGGTCTCAGCGAGAAATCGCTGAGGCTTGGGTTTCCTGGAAGGAAAGGTGCTGCGGTCAAAAGAGGCTTCACGGGGACGTGAGGCGTCTTCTGACGGCGGAAAGACGACAGACACTCGGGGTGTACCGAGCGTCTGGCGTAGTGGTTTTTCCCGCAACGCTCATGTATTGCGGCGGGGCCAACTGGGAAAACAGTTGGGCTCCGCCGCACGTGGGCCGAGCGCGAAACAAAGAAAGGAAGGTGACAACGTGACCTAGAGGTTTCGAGCGAGGTTCTAAGGGCGGAGGCGCCCCGCTGCGATAAGCGATGCGGGCTGCCGATGCCTTCGAAGGATTGGACGAAGGGATTCGTCTCGTGGGCTTTGGGAGAATGTGCCTTGGTGAAACATTCTCCATTCCTCGCTCATGGATGAGCGAACGGGAGCGATGCGATGTACCACTACGAAGCCGAGACAGAAGCCGGGTTTATTCAGCAGCTAGCCGTGTCCTACCTGGGGCACGGGTACTGCTTCTACGTCACCGGGGAGATCCCGGCGACGAAAGACCCGGCGACAATCGACGCGAAGCTCATCGCTCGCTACGGCATCGGCATCTCTCGGTGGGCAAGGGCACGGCGAAAGAAGGCGGGGCTTGCGAACATGCACTACCTGAGATTCGGCCGCTACTTCGTGCTCCTTGCGAGCCACGGCAAGCACCGATTCTTCCTCGATGAGCCGCACTTTCGCGATGCCCGCCGCGATGCGATTCGGTTTGCGGGCTACAGCATCTCGCTCAAACGGGGAACCGACGGACAGCTGCACCCGTCGGTCCGGCTTCATCCGGACGAATATCGAAAGCTCAAGGCGTACCTTCTTGACCTGGCCCTTCACCGGTCAGTCGAGAACCTCTCGGCGGTCTTTGCTGCCGTTCGGTTTGAGCGGTATGCCCCGGTTCGGCGGCAACTGCTCAACATCTTGCGGGCTGTGAACCGGTTGCGGCAGAAAGCTGGATTCGAGCCGGTGCCGATTTCGGCACTCAATCTTCGTCGAAGGGTGGTCCGAGCGTTCGCCGCTGAGCGACTCATGGAAGCGGCGTGAGTCGGACTAAGCGGCGGTTTCGGCCCAATCCTGACAAAGAAGCTCTGCCTGCTCTAGGACCGTCTGAGTAGCCTTCTCTTGCTTGTCGGGCGGATAGCCGTATTTCCGCAGGATGCGTTTGACCATCGACCGAAGCTTTGCACGGACCGTCTCTTTGACAG
>JAEUIR010000259.1 GCA_016795025.1 Phycisphaerales bacterium | reverse complement strand
CAGTTCGATTCGCTGGATATCGTGCTCGCCACCGTGATCGATTTTGATCCCGGCGAGGATGAATGGCTCATCCCTGCGAAGGATTGCAATTACAATGGTATTCCCGATACGTGCGACGTTGATGCGGGCACCAGTCCTGATACGAATTACGACAAGATTCCGGATGATTGCCAATGCAAACAGCCGGATTGGAACGTCTGCGAAAGTGAATTGCTGGGCGGCTGGGGCGGAATCGGCTTCGATGCGGACCACAACGTCGCGCGTGGTGGCCACACGGACGCAGCGAAAGTAAGCGCGAATGCCGGGGATGACTGACAAGGGGCGGCCGGAAGCATCGCTCCGGCCGCCGAGTTTTCCTGGCTCACAGCGCGTCACGCGAACGCATCGCCGCCGTTGTTTACGGGCACCCGTTATTTACCAGGCAGGTGACGAACGGATCGATGTCAAAGGAGTTAATCAATCCGTCGCCGTTTCCGTCTGCGTTGTTGATGTTGCATTCGCGGAAGAGCGCCGAGTACGCAATCGGATCGGTGATTGCGAGCACAAATCCGTCGATGTCGAAGCTGTTCACGAGGCCATCGCAGTTCATGTCCGCAGGCCTCCGATAGTCGGTCAGAACGCCCGGCCAGAATCCGCTGATGACTTCGAAATCTCCACCCGTCAGTCGAACGGACGGATCATGTTCGCCAGCTGTGCATCCGGTTTCAAAGTCTGCTCCGGAGAGCACAATTGCTGAGCCGCTATCGATCGAGGACCAGGCGATTTGATATTGCCCGCCTGATTGCGAGAGAACCGAGGGCGCGAGCAGGGCACAAGCAAAGACCAAAAACGGTCTGAGTCGCAAGCGTCGATACATGAGTGGTTCCTTTTGATAATCGACATTCGTGGATTACTTTTGACGCAAGGCCGCTGTTCGCTCAGTTGGGTGCCCGTTCGGGGTTCTGCTGAGGCGTAGGAAGAGAGCGACTCGGATCCGCGCCGGCTGGGTTCTTTGCGGGCGCATCGGGTTCATTCCACATCGTCGCGCGTATCAGGCGATTAGCGGCCTTGTCCGCTTCTTCATTTGCGAGCCGCAAGTATTCGCAGTGCTTGCGGTGTGCCACCACGCGATAGCTAAACGGCGCGTCGCTGTGCCCGTTTTGAAGCTCGCGAACTTCAAAGCCGGATTCACTTTTGTTCGCCACAAATACGCCGTTGCAATCTCCCTCGACCTGGACATAGACCTTCAGCGGAAAGCGGTCGTTGATTACCACGGTTTGAAGGAACGTAGGATCCAGCCGAATGAGCGCCGCGCCGTCGTCCAGTCGTGACGCGCCGTAGTCCGTGAAGTACACCTCCGCAGCCTCTTCAGCGTATAATTTGACGCTCTGGCCATCATCAAGCTTAACGGTTGCCGGCTTGGTGGCCTGCCATTCAATCGTGTCGGCCCGCACGCGAAGCCGACCGCCGTTTCCGCCGACCGCATGAATTGTAAGGTTGTCGTCCGTATCCTCGCGGATGAACACATAGTCGTCGTCGCCGAAGTTCAACGTGTTGTTTGCTCCAAATTGCCCCGGGCCGATCAAACGCAGCGTGTCGTTGGTGGTATGCTGAATGACGGCGCGGTGCGAAGTCTCTGTCGTGCCGATGCCCACGGCCCCGTCTGGAGCAATGGTCAGGTCGTTGGTCCGGTTGTTTGTGCCAAGTCCCAGGTTTTTCGCCGCGGAGCCGAATAGTTGGTATTCCGTGAAGTAGTTGCCAATAAACACGCTGTCGCCGGCCGATCGTTCGAGGGCTAAAAGTTGATTTGTGGTACCGCCGCCGCCGTCCATGCGCAAGAGCTGCGTTCCCGCGTTCGACTTGCTGAGTCGCACTTCGCCGCCGTTGTTTGTGTTGACGTGCAGGCTGGCGACAGGGTTTGTCAATCCCAATCCCACGAATCCGTTTTCGGAAATCGTTACATCGGAGTTCGGCCCTGATCCGATTTGGACCGCTCGCTCGCTGCGCAGCGCGATTGAACCATCCAATTGATCCACAAAAATATTGCCGGTGCGGCCGTAGCCCACGATGCCGCGCTGCGTTCCCGCCGAGTTGAATACGGCAAAGCTATACGATCCATCAGGCGTATCCAGACTCAATGCCGGGGCCGAACTGTTACGGCGCAGACTGAGCAGCGCGAGCGGGTTCTCGGTGCCGATGCCGACGCTGCCGGCTGTGTACGAGATATTACTTCCGGCCGTTATCCAGGGCGCTGCGGCGAACAGCGCATGGGGCGCTGGTGTGAGCTCGATTCGCGGAGCCAGCACGACTCCGCCGATCGTGATCTCCAGCCACCGGCGGTCGCCGTTGAATGCCGAAGCCCCGAAGTCAATTGATGTGGTAAACAGGCCGTCACGAACGAATAGATTCTGATTCAACGGGCCGGCGATTGCAGCCCCGCCGCTTGCGACGCTGAATAGTCGGAACTGAAATGCGTAATTTGCGTCGGGGGGTACGCTGCCGCCGACGCGCAAGCGTCCCTGATACGTAAATGCATTGCCAATCGCGGCTATCCCGCCATCATCCGTCTCTTGCGCGGATGAAACAGAAGTAAGCGCGGTTCCGCCAACAATCAGCATTGCCACAAAGCCGGCATGAGTCCAACTGAACATGTTATTAGTCTCCGTTGAGAGTCGTCGGTTCATCGCCGGCCGCCCGGCGAAGGCATCGCGGTTCCGACCGTTCGTGTTTCGCTGTTGAAAGACGCGCTGGCTGCGAAAGTCAGTTGCGTTGCCGAATGGCTGAACGGATAATCCCTGCAAAGGTCCTATCGGTTCATCGAAAATGCGCCACAAAAATTGATCCAATAAGATGGCCGGAGATCGAGGAACATGCGTGACGGTCCAATGCTTGAGTCCGGATTGGAACGGCTCGCGCGAGGCGAGCCGGGAGCTCTTAATGACGTTTTCGAATCTGCCTATGACGGCTTGATTCGGCAAGCGCGTACCGTCATGGGAAATGTCGCGAATTCATCTGACGCGGCATCGTTGGTTCATTCCGCACTGATCCCGCTGATGTCTGATTCAGTGGACGAGGAAGAAATTCGGGATTTGAAGTTTGAGGGTCCGGCGCAGTTCTTTGCGTTTACTTCTCGCGTGCTCAGAAACAAACTGGTGGACAGATTTCGTCGCCGCGGCGCCACAAAACGTGGTGGAGCCGAAACGACCGTCAGCATCACAGGGGACGACATCCCGAGCGAGTTACAAGCGGTGGACTACTTTGATTTGCACGAGGCCCTGGAGGAGCTGCGGTCGCTCGATCAGCGATTGTGGGTTGTAGTCGAGAACAAATTCCTGGCTCGAATGACCAATGGCGAGGTGGCCCGTGCGCTCAACCTGAGCGAAAAATCGATCGAAAAAGACTGGACGTTTGCGAGAGCGTGGCTGGCGCGTCGGCTGGGGGGGCTGCATGAATCCGGCCAAATTTGAGCAAGCACGCCGTGTTTTCGAGGCGGCGAGCTCGCTGAGCGAGGTGGAAAGCCGCGAGCTGGTGATGAAGCAATGCGCGGCGGATGCTGAATTGAGCGAGATCGTGGTCGATTTGCTCAAGCAGGCTCGGCGCCAGCTTGCAGAGCAGGTCGAGCGCGCGAAACGAAGCAACGAGCGAGGCTCATCAATAATCGGAGCGCGCGTCGGCCCGTATGTTGTACAGTCGCTGATCGGGCAGGGCGGCATGGGAGCGGTATATGAGGCGCTACACGAGCGGACGCGGCAGACTGTGGCGCTTAAGTTGCTTCTCGCCGCGGTTGCGACGCCGGAGCGACTTCGGCGGTTTGAATTCGAGCAGCAGGTTCTCGCGCGATTGGAGCATCCCGGCATTGCGCGCATCCTTCACGCCGATACGGCGGACCTGGGCGGCGGCGTGCAGCCCTACTTCGCGATGGAGCTGGTCCGTGGCGAATCGCTTATCGATTATTCGCGCAGTCACAACCTGACCATCCTTCAACGGCTGAACCTGATTGTACGCGTGGCTGATGCCCTTCATTACGCCCATCAACGCGGCGTTATCCATCGTGACTTGAAACCCAGCAACATTGTCGTCAACGAGTGCGGCGAACCCAAAATCCTTGATTTTGGCATCGCGCGATTGTCGGCGGATGGCGCCCGGAGCGCGATCGTAAGCACTCAGATTGGCCAATTAGTCGGAACGCTGCCGTATATGTCGCCGGAGCAGGCATCCGGCGATGCCGACCTGGTTGATGTTCGCAGCGACATCTATTCGCTGGGTGTGGTGGCATACGAACTACTCAGCGACCGGCTGCCCCTCGACGTTCGAAGGCTCTGGATCGCAGACGCTGTGCAGAAGATTCGCGAGGAGGAGCCGCCGCGGCTTGGCGGCATCAGCCGCGCTTTTCGCGGGGATATCGACACGATTGTGCGGAAGGCCCTCGCCAAAAACAAAGAGCACCGCTACGCATCCGCGAACGAATTCGCCGCGGACATTCGACGGCATTTGAATCACGAACCGATTACGGCGAGGAGGCCAACACTCGGCTACCAGGGTGACCGAT
>JAEUIR010000258.1 GCA_016795025.1 Phycisphaerales bacterium | reverse complement strand
CTCAGACCATGACCAAGTCTCAGCTTTCCCTGGTTTCCGAGTTGCTAACAACTCATCAGATTCTGCTGAATGCGATCAACGACGCGTGGGCTGGGGTTCTCCGCGCCGAGCAGGTCATGTTGGTCGGCGCAACGCAGCCACCACCGGACGCTACCCACATCCGGGAACTATTGGAACAAGCGTTCCATGAACTCGCTGCCGGCCTGAATGATAAGGCCGCACAGGAACCGGGCGTTGTTCTGGCGGCATGGGCACATTGGGCAATCGCGCGAATACATCCATTCATGGACGGAAACGGCCGGATCGCGCGCCTCTGGCAGGACATGATCTTGTTTCAACGCGGCCTTACGTGTGCCGTAATCAGACTTGAGGATCGACATGATTATTACGCCGCGCTGGCGGCGGCGGACGCCGGCGAATTCAACAATCTGATCCAGATCGTTGCTCAACGTGTTCTTACGACGTTTGATAAATACCGTTTGGCCCAACAGCGCGCCGATGAGGTTGTCAATTGGGCTACGGAAATTGCCGGCGAGGCCGATACGCGACTCGAGGAAAGACGGAAGCTGGAATATATGCGCTGGCGTCGCCGAATCGAGGAGTTGTATTTCGAGTTTGAGCGGTGCGCCGCGGCGATAACAAGGGCTTCGTCAGAAATCGAAGTGCAGATTGTCAGCGCCGGGATCATTGACCAGATAGCCTGGGAGGAACTTCGCGCCGGCTCTAACGTATCAGACGCCAAGTTCTTCCGTGTCGTGGTCCGGCGCGGCGCTTGGCAGGTTACCTACTATTTCTTCTTCGGACGCCACTACTGGAGCGAGGCGGATGGAGTTGAGGAACGTGCTGAACCACGAGTGGCGGTGCTAATTAGTGAGCAACGGGGCGAGGAAAAGGCAATTCCGCTGTATTCAAGCAACGATGGAGTACTGCCGCGACGGTTATTTGTGATGGGTGACCATTTTGTTCGTCAACGCTTCGACGTGTCCAGCAACAGCCCCGTGAATGAGAAACAGTTGACGGCACTTCAAATCGCCCAAGAATTCTTGGGAGATGTTGTGCTGAAGCGCCTGACGCGGTAGCAATGACTTCATCAGCGCACTGAATTGAGCGACGGGTGCAGAACACGGCAGAACCTAATTTCTGCTGGCATGATCGCTATCCTCCCTGCCGTAATAGTGGCGGCGCCGCCGTTCTTGAATTCGCCATTCGAGCGCGGTGCAACACGCTCCGCTGTGACTCCGGGCGTCGGCGTCCCGCCGGGCGCGACCCGGTCATGTCAGGCGCATCTCAACACAGGACATGTCCACGTGATCGAAGTGCGCCGGAAACCCCGTGATGAGTTTCCGGCGCTCGTTGGGTTGAATCGAGAGTGTCTATTGACATCCGCTATTTGCAAGGCATGCTACGAACGGATCGATGTCAAAATTATTGACCGCACCGTCGAGATTGATATCCGCGTTCAGCAAATCGCAATTCGGAAACGACGCCGTGTAATCGTCCGGGCTGGTCAGCGCCAACACGAACGGATCGATGTCGAAGTTGTTGACGACGCCGTCGCAATTCGAATCACCGCGAACAATGCCGCGTGCCTTGAGCACAAAGCCCGTGATTTTGCCCTGGGCCGTGTGACCGTAACCGGCGATCCAACCCGCGTTATTGATTTCCGTCGCCGCATAGAGCCTGTATCCGGCCGGCAGTCCGTCGATCATCGTGCCGACATTGAGGTCGAGCAGCCCGTCAGCATCCGAATACACGAAAACATGCTGCGAGGCGGTCGTTGTGCTGATGACGCCGACCACCTGACCGGCGTTGTTGATCGCCGTTGGCCGGACGTATTGCTGATAGCCGGTTCCCGGAAACGGCAGGAACTGTACACCGGTTTCCGGTGAATATGTGAACCCATGGCGGTACACCGGATAAATGCCGGCGCGCGACCCGGCGACCACACCGGAATCATTGATGTCCGCCGCGTGAATCGGACCGCTGCCGATACTCGTTGGAAATACATCCGCCAAAATCGTGTAAACGCCGGTATTGATGTCGATGATGAAGCCGTCATTCATCACCCAGCCGTTCAGCCAACCGATGGCAATGCCGGCTTCATTGATGCGGCTCAGTCCACGCGCGTTCGGCACGCTGATTGTGCGTGCGCCGTTGACGGCGTCCCAGATATAGGGAACCTGCAACACGCCGCCGGAGTCTGAGCAGGAGCAACCGCTGATGGTTCCTACTGCGACGCCGGCATCATTCACGCCGCCGAAGCTCGGCGCGTAATACGTGCCGGGCAGATTGGGCGGCGTATAGATGGTGTTCGAGGCCAGATCAAGAATATCGCCAATGCCCACGACCAGCCCGAGATTGTTGACGCACCGAGGCGTCGCGACGGAAATCCGCACCCGCCCGTCAGCCTCTGTCCATACGATGCCGGGGTAGCCCGGAACGTTGTCAACCGTGGCGACGCCGCACGCCATGCCGACGTCGTTGATGTCCCACACATAGGCCTCGCCGGCCAGCGGATTGGCGTTCAGCGAGTCCACCAGGATGAAGTCGTAGCGCGGCTGACTGAGCGCACTCGCGACAAAAACCGTAACGCTCAGGCAGGTTGCAATCGTGCGAAGTTGAGCTGTTTGGATCATGAGATCATTCTCCTGCAAGCAACCCGACGAACGGGTCGATATCAAAGTTGTTCACGACACCATCCGCATTTACGTCGGCGGCAAGAATGTCGCAATTCGGATAGCTTGTCATGTACGCATCCGGGTCGGTCAGCGCCAGCACAAACGGATCGATGTCGAAGTTGTTCACGATCAAGTCGCAGTTCAAGTCACCCGGTGTCGTCGAATCCATCAGGCGCTCGACGATCGTGGTTGACGGCGCACTGCCGTCCAGCGCCAGGACGCTGCCGGCCGCCCAGATGTCGCACGGACCGAACTGCACAAAGTCGCGAATTTGCGTAAACCGGCCTGACGGCGGTGTGAACGGCGATGGTGCGTATATCCATGACACGCCATCCCAATGGAAATAGCCGCCGGTCATGTGAGCAACCCAAAGATCGTCGGCGGCCACCGCCTCGATCGCAGCCGAGCTTGCCCCCGTCGGCAGTGACATCGACTGCCAGGAGTTGCCGTCCCAATGAATCAGCATCGAAGCGCCGATTGCCCAGGCGTCCGTGGGCGAGATCACCGTGACGGCATCCAGCGAACCCGACAGCCCATTCGGAACGGCGTGATAAGTCCACATTTCGCCGCCCCAGTGCATCGTGTACGGAACATAAGCTCCGCCGATGTCGCGCTGCACGCCAACCGCCCAGATATCGTTCGAACCCGAAGCGTCCGCGGCGATGATCTCGTTCGTGCGATTGCTGACAATGGGCGTCTCGAATTCCGTCCAGCCGGAGCCGTCAAAATGCACAGCCATCGGGACGCCGCCGCCGCTCCCCATACTCGCCGCGTAACCAAACGCCCAAATGTCGTTTGAATCAAGCGCCACCAGGTCGGCGATCAGTCCGCCTCGCGGCCCATACGGATAAACGTCTTGCGGCCGAAGCGTGATCGGCATTACCTCTGCCCACTCCGCGCCGCTCCAGAGCGCGACAAATGGCTGGTTGTAAACCGGGTATGACGTTCGTGCGTCACCGCCGAGCAACTTGTCGCCATTTGCCAGCTGAGCGATCGCGTTGAAGCTCGGCAACGTGCCCAACGGGCTGGTGTCGGGCAGGGGAATCGTCACCCAAGCCGTGTCCTGGCGTTGCCAGATCATCGCGGTGCCCGGATATGCCGGGCCGGCGCTACCAAGCAGCCACAGGTCGTTCGAATTTCGTCCCGTGATGTGCAACGCCCGGTTGACGGTCTCCGGATTCGGGCTGGCCGCCGTATGCCAATCGCCGCACGGGACGCTGGCGAACGAGGGTCCACTCAGCAAACAGAGTCCGCTCACCCAACCAAGGCGCGAGACGATACGCAAGTTGCGAACTTTATTCAGGAAGTCGGAATTCATGCTCAGAATCTCCTCTCATATGTCGAGGGTCAATCATCGATCACCCGCCGGCGAGCAACGTGACAAATGCGTCGATGTCGAAGTTATTCACGACGCCGTCCGCATTCGTGTCGGCCGCGAGAAGATCGCAATTCGGGAACGCTGCGGCGTAGGCATCCGGGCTGGTCAGCGCCAATACGAACGGATCGATGTCGAAGTTGTTGATCGAACCGTCGCAATCCAGGTCGCCCGTCAGCACAAAGTCGCCGATGCGCGTAATACCCACGCGATATGAATCGAATTCAGGAGTCATCGTAAACCGCGAAGATGCAACCAGGCTTACGCCGTCCGCGCGACTGAGAATCGCTGCCGTCGTGTCGGCGGTCGTCGCCGCGCAGATGGGGAAACCGGTCGGATCGACGACAACGCCGGATTCGGTGACGCGCGCTCCGTAGATGTCGGTGCGCTCGTCGAAAAAGTAGGTCTGATTGCGCTGGTCATCCCACGCAACGACGAAAGTCGTGCCGTCCCAATCGACGACCGGACGCAATTGCC
>JAEUIR010000257.1 GCA_016795025.1 Phycisphaerales bacterium | reverse complement strand
ACTTATCCCAATGCTCGAAGCCAGGCCCGTCTGGCGAGCTGTCGCGCGAGAACGCAACCACAAAAGCGCGCTGATTGTGGTGCAGCGCCATCACTACGAAGCGCCCGCTAAACTGATCGAAGAGAACGCGCGGATCGAAGAAGTACTCGTTCGGAACCGGGTTCGAGACGCCATCCCAGAAGTACGGCGTGGCCGGCGGCGGCGGCTCCACCACCTGATCCAGCGCCGCGCTCCAGAGCGCCATTCCTGACTGGTCGTACACGGCGATTGTAAAGTTTGTGGTTTGCACGATGCGCGTCGCGCTCACGCCGATCGTGGGTTCGCGCTGCGCCGAGTCCGGCCCGCGCACGGCCCAGAACGGATCGGCCGCCAATTCTACCTGCCCCCCCCGCGCCGATTTCCATAACTGCAATCCACAACAATAGTTGCGCTTGTTTTGCTCGCAGCGATGCGCAAGGCCGAGTGTAATTCCGCATGTCGTTCTCCTTTGCCAATTTCCCCTCGAAATGAGCAAGTCAGTCGATACTAGGACGCGGCATGGGCACAAGTCAATCGAGGGTACGCATGGCAATCACTGCGCGCATCCGGGCCGTCGACATTGAACGAGCATCCGACGAATGGAGTCATATAGAAAGAACATTCGCCGCTCCGGCAAAAGACTGCCGAAACGGCGAATGCGTTGAATCGATCGAGTGATCAGTAAACGCGAAGCTATTTGCCCAGCTTTTCCATTTCGGCTTTCGCTGTTTTTGCTTCCGCGCTGTCGGGATGTTTGTCGATGATTTTTTGATAGTACTCGCGAGCCTGATCCGGCTTCTTGGAGTCCCGCATCGAGCGAGCCAGCGTCAACCAGCGCGCTGCCTCGTTGTTCGATTTCACCTCCGGCTTGGCATCGCCCTTCTTGATCGCCGCCTGGATCGCCGGGTCTTCGCGCATTTCGCGGGCTCGCTCGTTCGCCGTCTTCGCGCTCGGCCGCCCAACGTACTTCGTGCCGATTTCGTCATACATCGCCAAGGCGGCCGCATGCCGTCCCGCCGCGCGCTCGGCATCCGCCTTTGCCAGCATGTCTTCAGCTTCTTTTTCAACATCATCGTCCACGACTTCGGCCACGTGCTTGGTCTTGAGCGCTTCTTCGATCGCCTTCCCGAGCGCCTCGCCGCGCACGTCCCTGGCGACCACTTTGCCGTCGCGCCCGAGCACGTACATCTGCGGAATCGCGTTCACGCCGAATCGCTTCGCCAGCTCCGCGCCCCACCCCTTGCCATCGCAGATATGCAGCCAGCTCATGTGCTCGCGCTCAACGAACGATTTGCATTTGCCCTTGTCGTTATCAAGGGAGATGCTGACGATCTCGAAACCCTGATCCTTGTACTTCTTATATGCATCTTTGACATTCGGCAATTCGGCCACGCACGGGCCGCACCATGTAGCCCAGAAATCGATCAGCACGGCCTTGCCGCGCAGCGCCTTCAGGTCTACCTGCTTGTTCGTCACCAGGTCGCGATCGGTGAAATTCGGGAACACTTCGCCTTTGCCGACCTCACCAGCGCCGGCGAACAGACTCGACGCCAGCAGCGCGGCCACTCCGAAAGCTCGAATCACGCGAGTTTGCATCAGTGAACTCCTGGAAAATGGTCCGAGTCGCGTCGCCGGGCTCGCCCCCGCTTTGCATCCTCGGTTCGCATCATTATACCCAACCGATCCCGGCCGGGTTCATCTAATTTCACGGGCGAATTCACAGGCTGTTGCCCGCCGAGCGGAACGGCTCCGCGACGCGGTCATCGCGGGAGCAGCGACACGGCGGGAATTCCCCGCAACAATCACTTAGTGGCCGGCTGCGATGTCGCGGCGATGCCCGCATTCAGCCAGCGCCGCAGCACCGCCTCCGCCGGCTTACCCTTTGGCGAGTAACCGAAATCCGCTGCGCCGCCCGGGCCGGCCGTCCATTCCCACCAAATGATGCCGCCGACACCGGGCGTATTATCCCACGCTTTCAAAAATGCCTCGTACAGCCGGCGCTGCTCCTCCAGACCTTCGGGCGAGGCCGTTTGATTTTGATAGTAGTTCCAGGGAGCCCGCGCGGCCCCCTTCTGGCTGCACCAGCCGACTTCTGTAAAGATAATTGGACGGCCCACCTGCTTCTGCCATTTCAGAATCTCAGCCTGAATCGGCCGCCACTTCGCTGCCACTTCGTCGATTGTCGGCGCGTCCTTGTCCGCGAGCGTGTAATACGAAGTCATCCCCACGAAATCGAGCTTGTCCCAGAATTGAATCGGTTTGTAATGATCCCAATTTGCCGAATAGCCGAGCCGACCGTTCGGAAAGTGATCGCGAGCCGCCTCAATGACACGAACCCACTCGGCCGTGTTGCGCTCCGTGCTGACCAACTCTGAACCGATGATCAGCGCTTCCGCGCCGCCGTCGCGCGCAATGTCGGCAAAATACACCACGAACTCGCGATATTGCCGCCACCAGTCCGGCCAATCCGGCGGTTCAATCACGCCGCGCCATTCACTGCCGCGCGGCCGCGTGAGCAACAGTATCGGCATCACGACCACGCGCAGACCAGCCGCGCGGGCCTCCCCCACCAACAGCCGAAAGTCCTGCGGACCGGGGCATTTTCGCGCGTCGATGTAGATGCCCTGCGACTTGGCGTGCTCCATGTAACCGGCCGGGCACAGCATCACGGTGTTTGCGCCAAGCGCCGCCACTTCGCGCAACAGCGGGCGATACGTTTCGACCGGTCCGAAGCCGGTGTGAATCTGAATGGCGACGCCGCGGTAATCGAACGGCGGCGCTCCGGCAGCCTGCTGCGCCATGGGCGCGTCAGGCGCTGACCAAATTACCTTCGCGCCGCCGAGCACGACCACCAATATCGCGAAGACTGCGAACAACGCTTGCTTCGATCGCATAAGCCTCAATCACTTTGCAAAAACGCGAGCGAAAAAGCGCGCGCTGCCCGAATCCGTGCGCGAGCTACGAGAATCGTAACGTGATTCGCCGATTTGACGAGCTTCGTCACCAAAACGCGGATGCGGCGCGTCGCAGCAACTCCGCCGCGACACGCAAGCCATCGAAGCCGCCGAAGAAAATCAGCAGCGAAAAAACGAACGCATGTTGGGTAAGCAGCCAATTGAACAACCGCGGTGCAAGCGGGATTCGACGCCACGCGCGGTAAATTCGCGCATGCGGGCCGGAATTCCGATCCGCCGTCGTCCGCTTCGTCCACTCGTGCCAGACGTGATTCACCCACACCATCGCGCCCATCAACGCGCCCCACGCCAGCAGGTGCGGCAGCGGCGCGTGCCAGATGCCGCATAGCGCGAATGTGACGCACATATTCAGCAAGACATGACGCCGATTTCCGCCGAGAGGAATGTAAAGATAATCGCGCAGCAGCGACGACAGCGAGATGTGCCACCGCCGCCAGAAGTCTCTCAGCGACTCGGCGAACCACGGCATCGCGAAGTTCTCGATCTGTCGATATCCCAGCATCCGGGCCATGCCCGCCGAAATGTTCGAATAGCCGGCAAAGTAAAGATAGAGCGTGTAGATTTGCACAAACGCGCCAAAATAAAGCGCCGCGCTGCTCATCGCGGCCGGTTCGTCATAGAACCGCATCGTGCCGGGGCCGCGATGATCCAGCCCGTAAACGTCGCGCAGCAGCGGCTCAAAATAAAGAAACGCCGCCAGTCCCTGTCCCAACCCAAGCCCGAAGCGCCACAGCGCCGGCGGCAGATTCGCGATCGTGCGGCGTTCATGCGAAGTCTCGATCTCCGCCTGAAACCGTTGATAACGCTCAATCGGCCCCTGCATGAAATTCGGGGCATAGCACGTGTAAGAAAGGAAATTTAGCAGCGATCGATCCGCCCGGGCAATCGCGCCGCGACGAATGTCCACGAAATAGTGCAGCAAACGCACCGTCAGGTAAGCCGTGCCGCAAAGATGCAAATCGCGAAACGCCGCGCGCAGCATCGACGGCGGATCGCCAAAGTAATTCCAATGCGGCTCAACGGAATATCCGCGTACGCCCAGTGGCAGAAGCCACGGTCCCTGCTCGAAAATCCACGCGTTCAACGCCCGCGAGCCGGTCGCCCGGCCGAGCACAAACCCCGATACGTACCATACGACGATGATCGTTGCGCACGCGACAGCCGCCCACCGTTCCGTCGCGCCGCCGCGCTCCACCGTTGCCGCATACCGCTCACCCAGCCAATAGTAAAAAGAGCAGGTCGCGAGCCACATCGCGGCGTAGATCGCGCCGAATACATACGCGATGAATATCATCCCGGTCACGACGATCGCTCGCTTCAGATCCACGCGCCGAAACATCAATAGCACAAGCGACATTGGAATCGCATAAGCAACCAGGAACCGGTCGCGAAGGAACTGCTGACGCCAGAATCCGCTCCAATCACCCCAAGGCGCCGTCAACGACGGCGCCAATAGCCCACGCAGGAGGCTCATCGCGTCGTCGGACAGATCATTGATCCAACCGTCCATGCGGGGCGTGAACGTATCGCCAATCCGCCAACCCCGCAAAGCGCAATGCCCACAACGCACGCGGCCGACCTGGTGAAACCAGGTCGGCCGCCTCGACAGTGGCCCTTTCCTC
>JAEUIR010000256.1 GCA_016795025.1 Phycisphaerales bacterium | reverse complement strand
AGCCGCAGCCGCCTGAAACGCGCGTGACGGCGAGGCGACAGCGGCGCGCAACAATTCAGCGAATTGACGCTTGCCACGAAACATGCACTGCTCGCCCGGGGCCCAGGTACGAGCAATCGCTTCATCCCGTGTGCCCAAATGTGCATAACAAGCAACCGGGAATCCGGCGATCATCGCGTTCGGAAGTGCGGTTGGCCACGCATCGGCGCCACTGGCAAAAACAAACCAAGCGCCCACATTGGCGTCGACGATACGGCAAATCTCTTCGCGCGCGGTGACGATATCATCGCCGAGCGCGGTGACCCCTTCAACATCGCACCAGCCACCACCGATGCTCATGACAGTCAGGCGCAGTTCATTCGCCAGCGCGATCGCATCACCGCAAATCGCACCCGTCAACAAGACCCGCTCAATCGCATCGATGAAAAGCGGTCGCATGGCGTCATCACCAATGGTGATGCCGGTGGATTTCTCGGCAGCGGCCAGCAGCGATGTTCCGGATGTCGCCTGACCGGAATCCCACGCGGCACGCACGCCCTGGCGCATGTGCTTCCACAATAGTTGATGTGTGGGCTGCATTCGCGCGAGCGTCTCGTCATCGTCCAACGGTCGATCCGCGACAATGCAAATAGCATTCAGTGAAAGCCTCGCGGCATTGGCCGAAGCGAACGCTCGCAAACGGTCATCTGCGCACACCGGCAGAAAGCGGCTTCGAAAGTCTTCCTGCTGAAGCTCGGCGGCGTCCGATCGGCGTGAGAACAGCGTCTGCGTCGCGCGGCCGCTATCGATCTGGAGATTGCTCGCCTTGCTCCACAGCCACTCGTAAGTCGCGCCTTTGACATTCGGCGGAAGCAGTTCGGCGCGATGGCCGACACAAAGCACAATGGTCGGCTGAAAGGCCTCAGCCCAGCGCGCGGCTGCCAGCGGGTGTACGTCGCGCGGGCCGTGAATGACGAATTCTGAAGCATTGACGCCAATCTGGCGTGCGGCATGACCGATCGCCGCGGAAACGGGCTCCGCTCCACGCTGGGGAGCGCCGCAGAAAATGCCGAATCGTAATCCCGCGTCGGCTGCTGGCGCTCGTCGTGCTGTCACGATCTGGTCAAACTCGCGCGACCGCGCGGCGAGGCGCTCGCCCGCGAATCGCTCCACGATGACGCGCAATGACTGAACGTGCTCCTCGGCGATTCCGGGAATCAGCATGATGTTGCCTGGCGGCAGCAATGCGGGCCAGCGGTCGAGATAATCAGCGAGCGCGGCGTCGAATTGGTCGGAATGCAGAAGAATGCAGCGGCCGGCGATGATCGCCGCTGAAAAATCGACGACGCGCAGCACGGCGGCCAATTCGGCTTCGTCACGCTCGAAAACGAAAACGGCTTTGTGATGCGGCAAGCGTTCAAGAAGCAGTGCTAATTCCGCACCGCAAGCGATCGTCGGCAGCGTGGCGTTCAACTCGCCTGGTTGATAGATCGAAAGCAAGGCGTCAGCGCGAGTGCGTGGCACGGCCGAATCGCACAACCAACTCGCAGGTTCGCCGGGGGATTCGCAACGCCAGGTCGGCCATTCGTCGAGCGCGAATACCGGCCTCCAGGCGCTGGGTAACGACGCGGATCGCAGCAAATCTGCGAGCGCGGGTTGGTCGATCATGATCGCTGCGAGATTGCGATCGAACATCGCGGGGTCGATCGTGAGCGGATGGGGATTGTCAAGAGCGTCAAGCGGGGAATCGAATATGTCGTTCGTCATGCGTGGCGGAATCGCTGCCAGGCCATCGCGAGCAATACGCCCAACCAAACGACATAGGTGCAAATCCAGAAAACAAGCACACCGCGTGAACGCCGCGGCACGGTCCCGAACGGAGCGTCGCCGGTCTCGGGCGGCACGTACGGATGCTGGGGAGGGTTCGCGATGGATTTGTCGGCGGCGCGGGTCATGTCGGCTCCGATGTACTCGACGAATCCGAGCGCGCGAGCCGGCGGATTTCCGGCAGAACCCACTCGATCGCCAACGATTTGAGCGTACTGGCCAGCGGGATGGATAGCAACATGCCGAGCAGACCGGCAAGTTCCGCGCCGATCAGCAGAACGATTACGGTTGTAACTGGATGCAGGCCGGAAGTGTGCTGACTGATCCACGGCGTGAGAACGAACGATTCAATGCTCTGCACCAACGAAAAAACGCCGATCGCCAACAGAACCGGCCACAACCAAGGCGCTCCCGCCTGGCTGGCGTGGATGTACGTAATCAAGATCGCCGGCGGAAGGCCGAGAATCGAGAGAAACGGCACGAGATTCAGGACACCGACCAGCAACCCGAGCGGCACGCTGTACGGCACACCCACGATCAGCCAGCCAATCGCGGTCAACACGCCGACAATCATGCACACGATCAGGCGGCCGCGGAAAAAATCGGCCATTGCCTTGTCGGCGGTGGAGGCAATTCGCACGATGGTGTCGCGATAGACGGCGGGAAGATGATCGCGCACTGCGTTGACGATCTGTTCAAAATGCAAAAGGAAAAAGAAGGCGTACATGGGAACGAGAATGCCCGCCGACACCCAGGCCGTGGCGCTCGAAAGCGTCGCGGTCAACCAGTCGAGCGACTGCTGGCCGACAACCGCGCCGCGCTCGCGAATCCAGTTAGTAAGCTGCGTGGTGTCGGCCGGCTGCGAGGCCGCCCCGAACCCGGCTTTGTCCAACCAAAGCATGAGATTTGAGAAATACTCCGGGGCGTTGCGTGCCAGCCGCAGGATCTGATCGAGGCCGCGCGTCACCAGCAGCGTGGTCACAACGATGAACAGCGTCACTCCGACCGTGTAGATCGCGGTGATCGAGATCGCACGGCGGATGCGGTGGGATTTTTCGAGATACGTGACGAGCGGGTTAAGGATATAGGCGATCGCCATTCCAACGGCGATGGGCGTGACCACCACGCTGAGCCGGCGCAGCAGAAAATAGAGCACGATTCCGCCGACCAGAACGGCAAAAAAACGCGCCCAGCGGCGAGCGCGCGGAGAAAGATGCGGAACATAATCCTGGATCGTCAAGCAAGCCTCGCGCGGACGCTGTCAACGGCGAGCGGGACAGTCGGCGATTTCGTAGTTTGACAGGTCGGCGTGGAGATCGAATACATCGTCAAAATCCTCCACGCGGTCGGACTCTTGAGCGCCCCAGACGCCGATGTTGACCAGAAAAAAGACCATCTCGCCGAAGTCGCGCGTTCCGCGAATGCCCCAGTGTTGAAGCACGGCACCGGCCATCATCCCCCACTGCTCGATGGCGAGTTCGCGAAGGGCTTCGCAAAGCTGTGGGCCGCTGACGTGTTGCGGACGATTGCGGCGGCCACCGTGAATCGCTCGAACCGCCCGCTCCAGGCCCTCATGCAAAAAGCGATAGGCCCTGAGTGGATAGCGTCCATCGGATTTGATGATGTCTTCAATGGATTGGGCCGGACGAACGAATGGGTTGCTTGTTGTGCTCATGCAAACTGTCTGCCTGACTCTGCGTTTGGATCTACCGGTCTACCATTCTGTTCAATTGGTCGTTGGTCATCGACCGTAATTCACCGAAATCTGATCGAGGAACAAACTCGCGGCGCACCGCTGGGATCGGCGGCAATGCCTGGAGGCAACGCCGATCTATTGTACCTCGCCATCCTCCTTCGCGTCGCTCCGGTTTTCATCGGCCGGATTCGGACGCGATGGCGGGCGGCGCGGGCCACGGCCGCGCTGCGGACCGCGCTCGTTCGCCGGCTCATCCGAAGCCGATTCGCGGGAAGGAAGCGCCGCGCCCGGCAAAAGGCCTTTGATTTCCTCAACCGGAATCGTCATCTCCCGCTCGTCATCGGTGCGGACAAGCAATAGTTGCGTGAGAATCTGGCGATCCACGACAGTCGCGGCTCCGAATTCGGTGTCCACCCGAGCGCCCAGGCGAGGAAGCCGAGCGTTCATCGATTCGTAACTCTCGTGCTCATAGCGCAGGCAGCAGCGCAGCCGGCCGCAACGTCCGGATACTTTCGTCGGGTCCAGCGTGGACTTTTGAAGCTTGGCCATGCGCATCGTGACCGGACGGAGCTTCTTCAGAAAACTCTTACAGCAACATTCTCGGCCGCAGATTTCGTAGTCGGCGATGGCACGGGCTTCGTCGCGGGCTCCGACCTGGCGCATTTCGATGCGTGTTCGATAGTGCGCGGCCAATTCACGCACCAGATCGCGAAAATCAATCCGATCCTCAGAGCGGAAATAAAACACGATCCGCTCGCCCCCAAGCAAATGCTCAACGGTGACGACCTTGATTGGCAGCTCCATCTGAGCGGCCATGAGAGCGCAGCGATCGATGTCCTCGCGATTGTGTGCGTTCAGGTGCTCGTGCTCATCGATATCCTGGGGCGTGGCTTCGCGCAGGATGCGGCCGTTGCTGAATTTGAAGAACTCCGGCCCGCTATTGTTGACATAGCGCTTCATTTGATCGCGATTGACGGACTTGCTGCATCCGCCGCACGTCAGGCTGACTTGCTCGCCAAGCTCGATTCCGCGATCGGTCTGAACCACGACTTTCGCGCCGCAGGCAAACACGAAGCCCGCGCGATAGTTGAACTCGCCGATCCAGCGCATCACGCCATAGCGTACGGCCGTACTGGGATAGAC
>JAEUIR010000255.1 GCA_016795025.1 Phycisphaerales bacterium | reverse complement strand
CTCATCGCCTTCTGTGGCGCTGCCCTCATCGCCAGCGCCCTCGCCTGCAGCGAGCGCGCCGCCGAGGCACCGGCGGCCCCCTCCTCACTGGAAGCCAAGGCCGAGTACGTGGACGCGGGGCCGGCCGTCGCCTCGCGCATGGCCGCGCCGCTCGGTCTCGGACGGTCCGAACGCGATGCTGACCAGCGGGAGGCCGAAGACGCGCACTTTGGAAGCGTATCGATAGCCCTTGGCGGCGAACATGTTGTCGCGCATCAAAACTTCGACGAGGGGCTTTCCGCATTCCGGGCATTTGCTGGATTCGGTCAGCCCGCGCAGCGAATAGCCGCAGTTCGAGCAATACGGATCCTTGCGCGGCTGTTTTTTCGGCGTGGATTCCATTACAAAGGTCCGCGGTTCCGCGGCGAGCGCTTACCAGAAGCGCCAATCGCCGGACTCGATGACATAAATGTAGAGTACGAGGTTCGTAACGGCGTGCGTAATGATCAGGCACGTCAGGCTGCGCGTCCAGCAAAACAGCGCGTTAAATAAAAACCAACAAAAGACGCTGACGACCCAGTTTGCCGGATGTTGCAGAATACTCAGCAGCGACGTGCCGACAAACGACCAGATCGTGAACGCGCCGAGCGGAATTCGCTCGAAGCGCTGCCAGTCGATGAACGCCCGCAACAGAAAACCCCGCCAGAACAACTCCTCCACCAGCGGAACGGCCGTGCACGCGACCAGAATGCGCAGCGTCGCCGTCGTCCACCATAGCGCTTCTGTGCCGAGCGATAAGCGCGGATCGGTCACATCGCCCGATCCCGGCATAAGCGGGAACCAGCGCGGGATTCCGACGGAATCGCTCCAATGTTGCCCGACAACCCAGAGCGCCGCGGCCAGCACACCCGCCAGCGTCGCGAGCGCCGCATGCGGCTTTCCCCAATGCGGAATGTGCCGCACGACCAAATCGATTGCCAGCAATCCGCCCAACCCGCGCAGCACAATCGCCGCCCACTGCCATTCAACCGGCACCAAACTCTGCGCCCCAAGCAGCGCCAAATAGACGAAAAACGGACCGGCATACGCCAAGTCTGGGCGGTCAGTGAGCAGCGCATCGATGCGAGCGCGAAGCGACATGGCGATCGAAGGTCCGGCTCTGTTGAACAATGTAGCTCTTTTCTGATCGATTCAATACGCCGGAACGCGCCACAACCACCAACTATACAACTACTCTGCGTTTCGCGCCGGCATCCTGCGCTCGCCTACGGCCGAGGCGTATTATCGGATACTATTCCATCGGCACGTAATCGCCGACAGCCAAGGCGCGTGCCCGGCCGCCCGGCAACTTGTGACGGCGCGAGTGAAAGCTCGCCCAAGGGCGTTCCACGGATCGCGACTAACGCCGCCCGCACTGGCGTGTCTGGGAGATGATGATCGCAGCGCGATCCGTTTCGGTCGAGCGGTGCGAAGCGCAGTACGCAGCGAATAAGAACTTGAAGTGGCTGACAGACAGAGCCGCGATCGCGAGGGAGCGGTCGCCTCTAGGTATAGTGCCGGGTGTTGTCAGGCGCGTTTAATCGCCATCGAGGAACAGGATCAATGATTCGTCGCATTGCAATATTGGCCGTCGCGGCGCTGTTCATTAGCGCGGGCCAGGCTCAGGATGTGGACGCGGCACAGCAGAAGTTGCTGGCCAAGCGCGCCGCCGAGGCAGACGCCTACCGTAAGCTCGCGGAAGCAGTATACGGACTGCAACTTAACTCGCGGACGATCGTTCGCGACTTTGTCACCGAATCCGACGACATTCGGGGTTCGGTTGACGAGTTCATCCGCGGTATTCGGCTGGGCGAGCCGACGTATTTCGAAGATGGCTCCTGCGAGGTGCCCGCGGAAGTGACGGTCGAGAAAATCGTTGAAACGCTACGCGAAGTGCATACCCGGCATTACAAGGGCGATCATGTCAAAGCGTCGGATTTTGAGTCGATCACGCGCCGGCCGGAGCGCAAGGTGATTAAGGTGATCGGCCGCGGCGCGCCGCGCGAGGATTTGCCGCCGGAACTGCCCGAGGGCGTGGCGGAGCAGCTTGGCGCCAAGCCAGGCGTTAAGCCGTCAATTCCAGACATCTGGCGAAAAATCGGCCCGCAAGCGCGCCTGATGGCGACCGAAGCCGCTCGCAAAGACGCCCAGCGTCGCCTGGCCGAGCGGCTGAAAGGACTGCGCCTCACTGCCCGCACAACGGTTCGCGATTTCGTCACGGAGAGCGACGAGATCAACACGGAAATGAACGCGTTTCTGGTCGGTGCGCAAGAGGATTCGACGTACTACCATCACGACGAGTTGATTGTCGAGGTGCATATGGTCGTTCCGACAGAGCAGGTGATTACAACCATCAAGGCGCTTCATTCGCGACACTACAAGGGCGATGACGTAAAAGGCGCGGATATCGAGAAAATCGTTCGCAATGTCGTTCGCAAGGAGTTTGACGCGACCGGCATGGGTGTGCCGCCGGCCCGCTACGTCAAGAAATACGCCGAGACGATGCAGGTTGCGTTTCCCTCATGGGCCGAGGGAATGATTGACGCCTCCGGTCAGGGAACGGATGAGGAGATTGGCTCCGCGCAAGGAAAGCTGCGGGCCATCCGCGCGGCCGAACTTGACGCCCGCCGAAAGCTGGCGGAGCGGATCGCGGGCATGCAAATCTCCGCGAATACGAAAATTGACGATTTCGTGACGCAGCACGACCACATCGTCGCGGAACTCGACGCCGTAATCGCCGACGCTCGGATCAAAAGTCAGGAAGTGAGCGGCGATACGGCGACGGTGGTCGTCGAGGTGCCAGGCACGGCCGTGTGGTCGATGCTGGAATCGGAGCGTGCGGCGGCGGTTCGGCGGCGCTGAGCCGCGATCGTCGGATCATGGGCAAACTAGCCAGAGGAAATTCGATGCGGCGATTCGTTCAATTGGCGGTGCTCGGGTTTGTTTCCGCGGCGACCCTGATCGGAATGACCGGCTGTGCCAAAGACGAGCATCGTAAAGTGCAAGTGCGCGAAGAAGAGCAGCGCGGCGAAGTTGTTGAGGAATCACCGGGCGAAATGGTCGTCGAATAGCCAAAAGCTTGACGACTCATCGCTGAATTCGAGCATTCGCGCCGCCTGAGTTTGCAAGGCGGCCACATAATCTATGCGGCAACTCACCACTCTGGTTCTGTTTTGCCTGCTGGTCGGCGCGGGATTCGCGCAAACCAGCGGCAAGCCCGAAGACCGCGCGCAGTTGGAGCGCGTTGCGCTCGGCCGCGCGCAATCCGATGTATGGCGACAACTGGTTGCGCTGCCCGTCAAGCCCGGGTTATCTCTGGGAGCCTGGGCCGGTCGGGACGCGCGGCTGGACCGCGAGCTCCGCCTGTGGATTCGATCGTTGCCTCGCACGGGGCACGCGCGCTTTTATTCCGACCAGTCGTGCGATGTGGATATCCAGATCGATCCGCAAGCGCTGCGAGACAAGCTCGTCGAATTGCACAAGCGTTTCGCGCTGCCGGTGACTTCCGATGATGACATTTCGCGCACCGGACGCGACTGGCCGATGATCTGGGGCGGCGGCTCGTCCGCCGCATCGGAGCGCGTCGAGGCCAAGCCGCCGGGGTGGGAAGACATTTCGCTCGAAGGTGTCGAAGTCGCGCGGCGCGCCGCCGAGGCTGACGCGTTTGCGTCGCTGATTGATGAGATCGGCCGACTGCGGTTGACCGCTTCGCGAAGCCTCCAGGAGTTCATTGATTCGAGCGAAGGCGTCCGCGCGGCGATCGTCGCGGCGATTGAAAAGGGCGCGAAAGTCAAGGTCACGCATGGCGCCGATCAGGTCTGTCAGGCCGAAGCGCGGATGGAAACCGTGGATGTGCTGAGAATCATGAACGACGTGTTCAGCACGACGTATCGCGGGGACGACTTTCAGGCGACCGATTTTCGCGAGATGGCCATCAGCGCTCCGCGCGTCGCCGTCGTGGGGATTGGTTTGGCCGTTGCGCCCGAGCGACACCGACTCGCGAACCCAACCCCGCAAATCGAACTCGATGCTCCAACGTGGATCGAAAAGAAAATCGAGGCGACCGGGCGTTTTGAGCGCACCGAGCCTGAGCCGATCGCGCTGCCGGGCGCGACGGAGCGAGCGCGGCTCATCGCCGCTGACCAGCTTCGCACGCTGGTAAGCGATCTCGCAATCAGAAAAGACCTGAGCGTCGGCACGCTGCTGATGTATCGCCCGCAATTGAAGGACGATGTCGCGCTGTTTCTGAGCGGCGCGCGGGTGGTGGCTGTTTCGCGCGGCGAAACCGAGGACACGACTGTTGTGAAAGTCGAGCTTTCGCTTCGTCGCTTGTGGGAAATCCTGAAGCGCGGTCTGACGCCCGTCGAAACCGATCCATCCGCGAGCCAGCCGGCCGACCCGCCCGAAGGAAGGGGTTAATCATGCTGCGACGTTTGTGCCTGAGCCTGATCGCCGTTTGTTTGGTCGCGCACATGGCGCATGCCCAGGAGACCGCACCGATACCGCAGGACGCGCGGCCGGCGGGAGAAGCGCGCGTGGTGCGCGTCACGGCCGAAGGTTACAACCGCGACGACGCGATCAAGCAGGCCCTCGGTCCCGACGGCGTCACGAAGATGATGGTCGGAAAGCCGAAGATCGGCGACGCCAAGTGCTCGTACAACATCTCGGAGGCTGGTCCCCTCATCGACCTGATGAACCAGATCCTCAAGAAGAACGTCAC
>JAEUIR010000254.1 GCA_016795025.1 Phycisphaerales bacterium | reverse complement strand
ATACAGCGGCCTTCGGGACCGATCAAGAATGACAACGCGATGCTTGGGAAGCGGGACGCTCGCTGTCGGTTTGGTCGCCGCGTCAACGCGCGAATCGGCCGAGCGACTAGCGGGGAAGAACGGCCGGCTCGTGCGCGCGACTCGAGCCCCCCTGACCTAAATACTGGGACGAGTTGCCAAAGCGCTCCGTGCGCGTTTCAGGAACGCGGCGCCAACGGCTTCAGCAGCGCGAAATGTTGCACGCACGCCTCAGCACACGACCGACACGCGTCACGCGCGGATCAGTTTTCAGCTTGAATTGCGGACCGTCGATTGGATTATCGCGATACAGGGCGCGCTGTCGCGCGTCAGCGTCCGGCACCATCGTGCGAAATTTCCAGCACTTGAAGCGCTTGCCCCCGCGGCCTTCGCGCCCATGCCCAAAAAAGACCGGCCCGGCCGAATCACACTTGATCGCAATTGCGGTTAAGACAAATAGCGGCGCCAGCATCACCAGCGCGACAATCGCAATAATCGCTTCGACAAGCGCTTTGATTTCCGCGTAGACTTCGCGCGAACGGCTCCGGGTCCGATGGCCTGCGCCGGCTGGAATGCTCGCGTACGCGCGCCGCAGGCTGCCGCTTTGAAGCGTGGATCCGTCCTCTTCGTCGTCCATCTCGTCGCGCAGGTTCTCATTCGCGAGCACAACCCGCTGTGCGACTGCCGATCCCGCCGGCACCGTCACACCTGGGCCAATGACCGCCCGCGCCACCGTCGCGCCGCGCAAAACATGGCTGCCCGCGCCGAGGATCACCGGGCCGATGATTGTCGAACCGGCCTCAACAACCGCCCCGGAATCAATCTCAACCGGGCCGATGAGTCTCGCGGCTTTATGCACAGCACGCTCGGCGTTTTGCGCCCCGGCGACGCTTGTCGTTTCCGGTGTCAGCAATCGCCGGCAGGCGAAGCTCAGCGCGCCCCGCTCCTGATCCATCTCGACCCACGGGGTCACGGTCAGCACGTCACGCGACGCCACGTCCGCCGCAGCCAGTGTTTGACGCAGTTGCCGCGCCGACGAAAGCGGCTCATCCGCGGCCAGCCGCGCCGCCGCACCGGACATCAGCGTGCAGAATACAGTTTGCGCTCGCACCAGCGTGACACCCGCGTAGTAGCGCTGCACGCACTGAATCTCCCCGGTTTCATCGTGCCAGGTGTTTTCCTGCGCCCGCTCCGGACCGTCATCGGTGGCCACCAGATGCGCGGCGCCACGCGCCGCCACGGCTGCGCGGGTTAACTCTTTCCACGGATAACTTTCCAGCAGCGCGCGCCGCGAGTCGATCACCGCCAGCACATCCGAGGGCTCAGCCCGGTCGACGACTGCGCGAAGACTATCGATAACGTGTATACCGCCCGCCGCTCGTTCGATCGCTTCCGCGTAGCCGCGTCCCATCGGCGAAACCGGAAGCACAAATATCTCACACGAACCAAGTCCCTCGTCGGCCGCGCGCGAAAAATGCGCCAATAGCGAACCCCCGCCCACCGGGATTTGCAGCAGAGACGCCGCGCCGCGGCCGACAAATTGCGGCCGGCTGTCCAACAGGATGACAAAATGCTTCATTGAGCCGCTCCGCGCGCATCGAGCGACAACTCATCTGACACGACCGAAGCGGTGTAATAGGCGCCGTATCCGCCGCCGTAATAGCGGGATCCGCGACGACGCGACAGAAACACAACGCCCAGCAAGCGCCCACCCGCGAGATTTAGCTGCGCGAGCGAGTCGGCCACTTCGCTGCGCTGGCAGTGCCCCTCGCGCACAACCAGCACCGTGCCATCCACCTGACGCGAGAGAATCCGCGCGTCCGCGACCGGCAACATTGGTGGGCTGTCCACCAGAATCACGTCGAATGCCTGTCGCCATCGCTTCATGCACTGCGTCAGCGCCCCGTTCGAGATCAGCTCGGATTCGCGCGTGTTTTTCATACGGCCCGACGGCAGCACCGCGAATTGCCCGGCTTCGAGATGCACGATCGCCTGCTCATCGGTCGCCCGCGCGGCCAGCAGCCCGAGAAGTCCGGGTTCGAGAGGAACGCCACAGCGCGTGAACACCGTCGGTCGGCGAACATCGCCATCCACCAGCAGCACGCGTTTTCCACACTTGGCGAAGCTCTCCGAAAGCAGCAGCGCCACGCTTGTCTTGCCCGCCCCAGGGCCGGCGCTGGTCACCTGAATCACGCTGCCGCGCCCTTCCTCAAGCCGCTCCAGAATCGCGGTGCGCACCATTCGGATGCACTCGGCCTTAACCGTCTGCTCCCATTCGGTTTCATCGCTGGCCGAGCGGGACAGAGGCACGTTTCCGAGCACTGCCGCGCCGGAGTAAGCCGCGAAATCGTCAACCTGCTGAATCGACGGCGCGGTCATTCCGCGTACGAAAGCGGCGGCGACGCCGCATCCCAGCCCGCAAAGCAATCCCATCGCCGCCAGCAGCAGGCGGCGTGTCGAATTCGACGGCATCGACGGCGTGATCGCGCGATCCTGAATTCGAATCGACCCCGGCGCGCGGCGTTCGATTTCCATCGCAACTTTTCGCTGCCGCACTTCGTTAAAACGATCCTCCGCGTACTTCAGGTCGCTCGACTCTTTTTCCAGAAGCTGCGCCGCCGAGGCCGTGCGCTCCACGCGAGCGCGTTCGTTGGAGACGTCTTCGCTGCGGATGCGCTCTTCATAGCGCATCCGTTCGACGTGAGCGGCCAGCGAGTCGACGTCCATGTCGAACCCCGCGTGCGTATTGGCGCTGCTCGCGAACGGCGACCCCGCCTCCGTCCCGGTGTCGTCTAGTTGCTGCTCGCGCGTGCGCAGGTTCTCACGTGCATGTTCAAGTTGAGAGCGAAGCTCAGCCATGCGGAAATGCTCTTCGCCCAGATGCTTGCCTTCCAGCGCGATGCGCTGCTCCGCGCCTTTCACGTCCATGAAAAGCTTGCGCCACTCGGAATCGCGCTCATAGCGCGGCTTCACCGGCGCGGAGGCCGTCGCTGACGGCTGCGAGCTTGCGTTCTCCGCCGGCTGCGTCGTCGGCTCGCGCAGTGCTTTCAGTTGCTCAAGCTGCCACTGTGCGACGGCGATCTCGCGCTGAAGGGTTTCAACGTCGGAGATTTTCTGGTCCATCCGGGTTCGCTGCTGCGCCAGCAGGTCGCCCGGAGTCGTGGTCAGCAGGTCGCCTCGCAGCCGCGCCACGACCGCCTTGTGTCCCTCGATCGTGGATCGCAGCGACGCGTGCTCCTGCGCAAGCTGCTGATACACCGCGTCATCGAATTGTCGCGCCTGCTCGTTGACGTGCTTGAGGTATTCATCGATGACCGTGTTCACGATTAGGGTCGCATCGGCCGCTTTCTCCGCCGTGAACCGCACGTCAACAAATGACGTTTTGGGCGCGGTGCTGACGCGCAGCTCCTTGCGAATTGCCTCCAGGCGCGACCCAACGACGCCGATCGCCGCGAATTGCGCTTCGCGAAACCACTGCGTGCCCTGAATCTCGGGGTGGTCCAGTACACGCTCCAGCACCAGCGGACTGCGAACAATCGTGACCTGATTATTCAAAAACTGCTGATAAAGCGGAATCAGCCCGTTGTCTTCAGTCTTGTAGACGATGCGGGGGATCATCGGAGAAACTTCGATCAGCGCCCGCGCTTCGTATTCAGGTGTGACCAGCATCCATGCGCCGACTCCGGCCGGAAGCCCCACGAGCACGAACACCAGCAGCGCCAACCACTTGTGGCGAAGCAGCGATTCCAGTCGAGGACGCCGCGAACTGGTGCGCATCGGTGCGCCACCCAATGGCGCGTTCTGAAACAAGTCGTCGCCGGCGACGATGGCGTCTTGTCGAGGAGCGCGAACCACCCGCTGCGGTGCGAGCGCCGCGCCGCTTGAATCAAACGAATCGTTCCTTGACGAGGGTACGTCTTCCATTCGCGAATTAACTCCGAGCCGAAGCGAAACAGCAGATCACGACTCGACACCGGAGTTCGGTGACCAAGTTCGGCTCCGCGCTGCAGGTGTCGCCGACCTTAAACCGCGCGCCAGCGAACCCATGCCCACATGGGTTTTTAGAGCATGATAGGTGCTTTCGCCAGCCGACACTTGCGCGCCGCACGACAAAACACAGGCGTCCACGTGACACGCCTCCGCAACGATACTATCGTCCCATAAAACCGAGCTCGCAACCGCCGAACCGGTTCCGATCTTCGCCCCGCGACCAACGCAAACTGGGCCGATCAACGTCGCTCCGGCGGAGATCTCGGCGTTCGGGCCGATCCAGACAGGTCCGATCAGCTTTGATCGTTCCGAGACGCGCGCCGAGCGATGGATCAATGAATCCGCACGACGTTCGTGCATCGGAAGCGCCACGCGATCATTGAGGAGTTGATGCAGCAAGATCTCGTTTGCCGCCAGGTATGAGTCGAAATCGCGCACCCGCACCGAGTCGATCCCGATCGGAACGCTGACCACGTTCTTGCCGCGCTCGCGCAGCCTGGGAATCAGCGTTTCCTTCACATCGGCGTAGCCGATTGACTTCACGTCTTCAACCGCGGAGCGCTCGCAGGCGAACACGCCGGCCGGCCGCGAACTCGACGCCCCGCCGCCGGAGAAGCTGTCACTTGCCAATCCAAGCGTCAGCGCCGCCTGCGACGTCAGGTGTTGATCCACGACCTCACGCACCGAGCCTCGAATAATCGAAGAAAGCTCGATTGCAACGAATGTGTCGGCTGATGAGATTTCAGC
>JAEUIR010000253.1 GCA_016795025.1 Phycisphaerales bacterium | reverse complement strand
GGCGCTTCATCGCGCCCTGGAATCCCCTGCCCTTGGTCACGCCCAACACGTCCACCCACTTCACTTCACCCGCTTGAAATTGCTCGACCGTCACCACTTCGCCAACCTTATGCGTAGCGGCGTCTGTTAAGCGCACCTCGCGGATCATTCGCTTCGGAGCGGTCTGAGCGCCGCGGGCATGCCCGATCATGGGCATCGTCGAACGATGCGGTTTGACATCGTCGAAGCCCAATTGGACGGCGTGATAACCGTCGCTGCCTTCGCGCGCCTTCACTTGCAGGACGACGCACGGACCCGCCTGAATGATCGTCACAGGCACGCGCTGGCCGCTGGGGTCGAAGACCTGCGTCATACCGATTTTCTTACCGAGGATGGTCGGCGTCATATCCGGCATTCCAAAAAAGGCGACGGCACCCCGGGCCGCCCAACCGGCGGCACTTGGCGGCTGCCGTCAGCAGCACAATTGGTTCGTCGCTACGCTTGAACCTTGATAAACACGCCCGCGGGGACAACCAGGCGATTCAGCGATTCCATCGTTCGCTGATTCGCCTCAAAGATGTCGATAATCCGCTTATGCGTGCGAATTTCAAACTGCTCGCGCGATTTCTTGTCGATGTGTGGCGAACGCAGCACCGTGTATCTTTCGATTCGCGTCGGCAACGGAACCGGGCCGCGCACCTTCGCGCTCGTGCGCTTGGACTGATCGACAATCTCGGAAGCTGATTGGTCCAGCGCCCGATGGTCGTATGCTTCCAGCCGAATGCGAATTCTTTCGCTCGCCATTACACCACTCGATACAAGATCTCGGACACAAGCGCCCGCATGTACGCCCAATACGGGCAGAGACCCGCTAGGATAATTCAACCACCGCCATCGTCAAGCCCGCTAATTGATAAATTCACGCGGACGAGGTGCCCGCCCCGATTTTGCCGCGAAATTCGCATTACGCGACTTTTGTCCCGTGTGCGGTTTCGGAACGCCTTTGTGGTCTGCACGCCGGTGAACCCCGGTATGATCCAGTCACCTACGTTCGCTTGGCCGTAAATCAACCATGAACGCGACCGATGGGTGCGAAATAGCCGGTTTTTTTGAATGACCGACCCTTCCGCAAACATTTCGATCCGCCCGCTCGAAGTCGATGACTTGGAAACGCTATTTGCTTTTCAAGCCGATCCGCAGTCATCGCACATGGCCGCATTTACCGCAAAAAATGTGACCGACCGCGACGCGTATATGACAAAGTGGCACCGGCTCCTCGCCGACGCAACGGTCGTGTCACGCACCATTTTGCTGCAAGAATCGGCGAACGACCCGATGATCGTCGGAAGCGTGGCCACGTTTTTGTTCGGTGACGAGCGAAATGTCACATACGGCGTCGGCCGCCGATATTGGGGACGCGGGTTCGCGACGCGCGGCTTGCAACTGCTGCTCGCGGAGGTTCACGATCGGCCGCTGTTCGCGCGTGCGGCAAGCGACAATTTCGGCTCGATCCGCGTGCTTCAAAAGTGCGGCTTTTGTGAAATCGGCCGCGACCGGTTCTTCGCCGAGGCTCGCGGCCGGGAAACCGAAGAAACGATCTTCAAGCTACCATGATCGCCGCAGCGCGTCTTGAACACGCCCCTTCGGGAACGCGGGGACAAATCGCGGTCGCTGCGGGGTTTTCCAGTTCTCGATTCGCAATGTGCGATTCAACCGTTGAAATGCGCGTTGCTTAGTCCACACTCCCCCGCGTTCCCGGCACAATCACGCAAACATTTTCGAATTCATTCAGCGGATACCACGGTTGAACGTCCAGGTCGAAAAACAGCGGCGCGTCGGGGCGGGGTCGCGAAGATTCGATTCGCCCGAGCGTCATCGCCGCCGGGAGATCGCTGGATGGGCTGAGCAACACCACGCGAGCGCCGGCGGCGAATACATCCTCCGGCACACGATCCATCAGCATTCGACCGTTTCCCTGGCCGGAGATCAGCGATTCAGCTCCGACTAGCTGCCATGTGCCATCATCCTTCACACGCGCGGTTCGAACAGGCACATTGCGAAACCCGGGGTCGCTGATTAGCTGCACGCGACAAGTGAAGGGATGCACCTCATTCACGCGCCCGATGATGACCTGCCGCGCGAGTCGCTCCCGTCCGCTGTCCTTCTCGTCGCTAATTAGTTCCGGCGCGGCGGCCACCCACAACCCCGGCCGCAAACCGGCGATCTGATTGCTGCCGCGACCGATGAGCAGGGATTCGCGGCGCGGCGATGCGTCCAGCGCGACGACCGGCGCCATGACGATCTGTCCGCGAAGGTCTCGAAGTTGATCGCGCAGACCAGTCACGGCTGTTAACCGGCTGTGCATGCCCTCGATCATGCTCTGTTGCTGAGCAATCTGTCGGCGTAGTTGCTCGTTTTCGTCGAATAGCGCCTGATATTGCTCGCGCGTCGGATGCTCGGGCACGCCCTCGACACGGCGCGGCGTCACGACTCGAATCACGTCCGAAACCGGGCGTTGAAGAATAGCGATAGGCTGCAAAACGCCGCGCAGCCAGTTCAGCGGCCCGCCGCCGACAAGCAACAACAGCGCTGACACCGCCATCAGCACAGCGAAGAGACCGGTTTTGGTGGGAAGGCGGATTTCGAAAGCCATTCCGTGCTTCTGAAATGCGCCGCTCCGCGGCGCGAACACCTAGGCGGAATCAAAATAATCGGGCGAAGCGTGCTATTCCTCGTCCTTTTGCGCCAGGCTCGCGACCACGCTGAAATCTTCCAGCGTCGTCGTATCACCTTTCACTTCGCCCGTCGTCGCGATTTCGCGCAACAACCGCCGCATGATTTTACCGCTGCGCGTCTTCGGGACGGCCTGCGAGAAACGCAACTGATCCGGCCGGGCGACAGCGCCGAGTTGCGTCACGACGTGCGCGATGATCGCGTCGCGCAGCGCGGGCGTGGGCTGCGTGCCGGTCACTAGCGTTACAAACGCCGCGATCGCATTCCCTTTGATTTCGTGCGGCACGCCGACCACCGCCGCCTCGGCCACCGCCGGGTGCGAAACAATGGCCGATTCAACTTCCATCGTGCCGAGTCGATGCCCCGCGACCTTGATCACGTCATCCACACGGCCCATGATCCAGAAACAGCCGTCCTCATCCTGCCGCGCGCTGTCGCCGGTGAAATAAACACCGGGGATTTCAGACCAATACTGCTTCTGAAACCGCTCGGGATCGCGCCAGATACCGCGCAGGATTCCCGGCCAAGGTTTTCGAATGCACAGAAATCCGCCGCTATTCGGCGGTTGCACATTCCCCGCGCGATCCATGATCACCGCGTCGATGCCAAAGAACGGCAGCGTCGCGGAACCCGGCTTCGTGGCGATCGCGCCGGGCAGTGGCGATATCAGAATGCCGCCTGTTTCGGTCTGCCACCACGTATCCACAATCGGGCAGCGGCGGCCACCGATCACTTCGTGATACCAGATCCACGCTTCGGGATTGATCGGCTCACCGACAGTGCCCAGCAGCTTGAGCGATGACAAATTATGCTTATCCGCATGTTCGCGGCCTTCGCGCATAAAGCTGCGGATCGCTGTCGGCGCGGTATAAAACTTGGTGACTTGATGCTTCGCGATAATCGCCCAAAAACGGTCCCAATCCGGGAAATTGGGCGCGCCTTCGTACAGCAGCGTTGTCACGCCGTTGCTGAGAATCCCGTAAATGACATAACTATGGCCGGTGATCCAACCTGCGTCCGCGCTGCACCAATAAACGTCGTCCGGCTTCAGATCGAAAATCATCCGCGCCGTGTAATTGGTGTGCACCATGTAGCCGGCGGTCGTGTGCAAGATGCCCTTGGGCTTGCCCGTCGACCCGGACGTGTAAAGCAAAAACAACATGTCCTCGGCGTCGCACGGCTCCACCGGGCAGGCGTCTGCGGCGTTGGCGGTCAGCTCATGCCACCATGCATCGCGGCCGGGTTTGAACGGGATGTCGTTGCCAGTGCGTCGCAGGACAACCACTTTCTTGATCAACGGGCACCGCGCGGCGGCCTCATCGACGTTTTGATACAGCGGCACGATCTTGCCGCGCCGCCAGCCGCCATCGGCAGTAATGACAACGTGCGATTCGGCGTCTTCGACGCGATCGACAATCGCCTGCACGCTGAAGCCGCCGAAGATGACCGAATGCGGCGCGCCGATCCTGGCGCAAGCCAGCATCGCAATTGCGAGCTCCGGCGTCATCGGCATGTAGATCGTGACGCGGTCGCCCTTTTTTACGCCAATCGAGCGCAGCGCATTCGCGAAGCGGCACACCTCGCCCAGCAGCTCGCGATACGTCAGCTTCCGCGTTTCGCCCGGCTCACCTTCCCAGATGATGGCCGGGTGGTCACCGCGTCCCGCCGCGACGTGACGGTCAAGGCAGTTGTACGCAATATTGGTTTTTCCGCCGACAAACCACTTTGCGTACGGCAGGTTCCATTCGAGCGTCTTTGAGAACGGCGCGAACCAGTGAAAACCGCGCGCGATGTCCGCCCAGAAACTCTCGGGATCATCCAGCGAGCGCCGTCTCGTTTCGTCATACGCCGCGCGCGACGGCACGTGCGCCTGCCGCGCGAAATCGGCCGGCGGCTCGAACTTTCGGGTTTCCTGCAATCGGGATTCGATCGTCTCCGCGTGCGTCATGCGTCGCTCCGGTGTCTGCTTCCGTTTGGGCGGCATCATAGCAGAGCCGGGAGAAGGGAGGTGCGCCGGCCGTTTTCACCCCGTTTCCTGTCCCAC
>JAEUIR010000252.1 GCA_016795025.1 Phycisphaerales bacterium | reverse complement strand
CGCGGCCATGCCACCCCCACTGCCTCTCGTGGGGAAGGGATTCCGCAAATCGAGGTACGAGATAGGAATCTCGTGCCAGCCGGCAAACGGCCGCGGCGATCACTAAGAAGCTCGCGTGTTACAACCACACGGCCGGCCTGCCGACGCAACGGCCGTCGGGAGGGCACCCGGCTCGAGAGGGAGACGGTTCAGGGACCCTGAGAGATTATTTCGAGCACGTTTCCATTCAAATCGACCTTGGCTATTATGCTGTTCCTGACAACGCCCCCAAATGCGTTCTTGCCGCGAAACTTCGTGTAGACGATTAGGTGGTCTCCCTTGTCCAAAAAGCGTGTTTCATCGTGCGCATACGAGTCGGGGTCGTGCATCGACTTCTTGATGTACTCCGTGACACCGCAGTGCGATCCATCCCAAGCGCTGATGTGACGTTCGATCTGTTCCTTGCGCCTCTCCTCGGGTGTCTTAGGGGTCGATGACGACGACGACCCGCCGCCTCCGAACTTGAAGCCTTGCGTGCAGATTCCGGCGCAAACCGCGACGATGATGAGGAACGTAACCGCGCCGGCGAGAGGGCTTGTTTTCGCTTTCGAGGGCGCGCCACATTGTGGACAAGCAACAGCCCGCGAGCTTACTTGATGGCCACAGTCTTTACAACGGCGTAGGCCCATTGGCGACAGTTCCATTCGTTCGGGAAGCGGCTACCAGCGGTGTTGTACCGCTGCACCCAGATTCTCTGGCGGTGACGACGCACCGCGCGAGTATCTTAACCTCTTGCCCATTTACGTTGATAGTTTCAACGTGCTCCGGGCTCGAATGTGCCCGCATGCATGGCAAAGGAATGAATGTCCTGTTCTCATTCGCCCCACTTCTTCGTGAGGTATTCCCAGACCATGACTTTTGAGTCGAATGCGAGATTCGAACCACTGTCGGCGTAAATCGACTGGGTCAAATCAACGTGCTTTGTTTCCATGCTATGCCCCAACGGCACCGTCACCGTCGCGCTCCATGTCCCGACCTCGCCTCGCGAGTTGATCCAGCGCGCCACGTAGTGCGCCAGCTTGCTCTCTTGCGCGCCGTTGAAGGCGCGTATAGGAAGCGCGCGTATCGACAGCGAGAAACGTCAACTCGGCGGGAGCGACCGGCGGTGGGCCGTCCACATTGACCCATGTCTCAGCGCCGATCACCCCCGCCGGCTTGGCACGCCGCGTCGGCCTGGTCTCGTCGGTAAAGTCGATGGTGTGCTGCAAGCGCTGCGAGGCGTTGACCGTCGGCACCGGGCGCGTCGTCGTCGGGCCGACGGGCGAGGGCTCCTGGTTCGGTACGGTGATCCCCAGCGCGGCCCGCTCGGTGTCATCCACGCCGGGAGACGCCCGCAAGCGCCGCACTAGCGGCAGGACGGGCGTTTCGACGCTTTGCTGAGCAATGTACTTGCCCTCGCGCGCGGCAAGAGCGACACCCCCGACGTGGGCCGGGTACTTGCTGTTCCACGTCGTTTGCGTCGTTGTGCCTAGCGTTTGTCGCCTGCGACCAGCGGTGCCGCGAGGTTTGCGTTCGCGTACGTGATGAGATTGGCCAGCCAGCCGTTGAGTTCGGCGTCGCCGCGCGGGATGTAGTCGTTTGGCCATGGGCGCTCCGGAACTTCGGCCGCGGCCGGCTCAACTGATACGGCGCACGGTCATAACCTGATGGAGTGGATGATCGACTACTTCGAATTCGTCGCCGTTTATCCGTTTGCACGCATAGCCGTCTATCGTGCGAGCCTCCTCGAGGCCGGGGATTAAGGCACCAGGATTCTGGAACGTCGGGGCTTCGATGAAGCTCTGGTAAATGACGATGGTGGTTTTGAATCCGCCATCGGCGCTTTGCGCAGGAAATCGATCGATCTCTCGCGTCTCAGGCATTTCGGACGCTCCATTGTTTAACGCGGACGCGTGTCAAGCATCCACGACCCGAGCGTGGGCGGCTCGTACGGATGTCGGGGATTATCCGAGCGAGCCGGTGGAATGTCCAGCCCAAGGGAGGAACGGCCCAGCTGAGCTGGGGACCGGCGGGTGGCGTGCGATTGTATCAGCCTGTGACGCGCAGGCCGACCAGCGTCAGGTCGTCGGTTTGCTCTGCCAGCCCCGCGAAACGGCGAATGTCCCAGAGGATGTTGCGAATGCCCGTTTCCGGGTCAAGCGCGGCGTATTGGAGCAAAGAGTGCGCCAATCGTTCGCGTCCGAATTTGTGACCGGCGAAATCCATCGCATCCACTACGCCGTCGGTGTAAAGCAAAAGTAGATCGTCACGGCGTAAATCAATGTAACGCTCGTGATAGCGCTCGACGGGATCGATGCCCAGCACCAATCCGGACGATGTCAACTCGTCTACTTTTCCCGCGCGAACGACCAGCGGCGGATCATGCCCGGCTGAGCAATAGCCGAGTTGCCGCGCCTGCGCGTCGAAGGCGACGATCGCGAGCGTGACGAACTCGGCCGGCGCCGTTTCGCGATGCACGTGCCGATTCAATCGGCCCATGATTTCGCCCAGGTCCGAGCAAAACGGCGCAAGTGCCCGCAGCGCCCCGCGCACCGACGCCATCAACAGCGACGCCGGAACGCCCTTACCTGAAACGTCGGCCACGATGGCCGCCAGCCGCCCATCCTGAAGCGTCAAAAAATCACAAAAATCGCCGCCGACGTGCGAGCTGGGTTCATACACACGTCCGGCGATGACGCGCGGGTGCGAGGGCGCCTTCGACCGGATCATTCGCGACTGCACATCGCGGGCCAGCTCAAGCTGACGTTCCAGCTTCGCCTGACGCAATCGCTCGTCGATCATGTGCGCGTGCTCGACGGCCGCGGCAGCCTGCGACGCGACCGAGCGGAGCAGACTGCGGTGAATGTTTCGGAAGCGCTGCGGCCGATCGGTGTACACGCGAATCACGCCGATCGGCTTTCCGCGATAGATCATTCCCGTGATGAGCGCGCTGACGATTCCCTCGCGGCGTGCGGCGTCCGGATAGCGAACGCGCGGATCGATCGTCACGTCTTCGACATAAACAACTTCGCCGCTCATCGCGGCTTCGTCGATCGGGCTTTGCGCGCGAACAACGCCGACCGTGCTGAGATACTCGCGGCTTAGATTGTGGCGCGCCTGAATCACAAGTTGGTCGTTATCCGGCCGATAGAGGCTGATGCTGCACGCGCGGCATTTCATGACGCGGGCTGTGTCGGCGACGATCTGATCGAGCACTTTCTGCAAATCCTGCTGACCAGTCAGCAGATTTGCGATATCGCCGATGAGCGTCAGCTCTTCCGTCGCGGCGCGAATGCCCGATTCGCGGCGGCACCAGGCGGACAACAGCCGCGCCGACCAGCGGGCGGTCACCACTGCGCGCGATACCTCGCTCGTTTTTTGCATCGTGATGGGCAGCGCCAGCACGTTGGCGGCGGCGTGCAGGCGCAGCTCCGCGCCGTCAGCCGTTCGCGGTTGCCCATGTTGAGTTGCATGAGTCTGGCCCGATAAGCCGCGGTCGGGCGCTGATTGCTCCGGTAGATCGGCAACGCCGACATAACCGACGAGCGCGTCGTGCAGATAGACCGGGGCCAGCACGAACAGACTATGTTCGTGCTCGATGAATGCGAGGTGCGCGGGCGGATCGTCGGCCGGCAGCGCGCGTCGCAGCGGGTGTTGCGGTAATTCGGCCGGCGCCGGCCGCGGCCTGGCAAGCGGATCGCCGCCGGTAGTGGATGCGGTGATGAGCCGATTGTTCATGTCGTACGCAACGATGCGCAGCCCCGCGGCGCGGGCAATGCCCTCGACGAAATCCTCGAGAAGCGCGATGTCGATCAACTCACGCAGCATGCGGGCATGTTAACGCGGGTGGTGCGAACCGGCTCATCGTGATTGCGCTTGCACAAACATACAGTGAGCTGCCCGTGAATCGGTGAATGTTTCGACTTTCGACGGTTGTACGGGGCCGGTCCCCCGCCTGGTACGCGACACAATCCTTCCTGCATGCAGAAACAGCGGTATTCTGATGCGTCGGTCGCGTTCGGGTCGAGGTCGGACATTATGCTGCGCGGCGCGCGAGGCCGGTTTGAACTGCTTCGCCATGGTATCCTATCCGTGGCGCGCTGCAGATTCGAATACGAACTCCTGGCGCAGCAGATCATCGGAGCAACGCCATGTCTCAATCGAACGATGCCGATGTCGCTGAATTTCTGGGTTCGGTCGCTCCCGAGGTTCGAGCATTATGTTTCGAGCTGCGTTCGATCGTCCGCCACATTGCGCCTGCCGCTGAAGAGGCGATCCGCTTCCACGCTTTGTGCATTTTCGAGCCGAATCGGGCGTTCGGCGCGATCGGCGGAAACATCTGCATGCTGAATTGCCGCGGCGACCACGTCCGCCTCGAGTTTATCCACGGCGCTGCGCTGCCCGATCCCGACGGACTTCTTCGCGGGAACGGGAAGGCCAAACGCTACATCGAATTACGGAACCTCGTTGAAGTTCGCCGTGAGAGCATCCGGCGGTTGATCGCCGCGGCTGCGGCTCGGGCAGCGAACTCGGAGTAGTTTTTGATATCAACCTTGCTCACAAGGCCCAAGTGTTTTCCAGCTAGCCCTCAATACGCAGCCGCAAATAAGACACGGAAAGGGAATCGTTCCGGCGTGATTCACCTGCGATCGGCGTCACAGTTCGCGCGAGGGCACGCGTTCACACGTGGATGGTTCACTGGGTCGGCGTCAAGTTTGTGGGTACGGGGAGCATGGCCGTCTCGGCGGTGCGAAAACACAGATTTTTCTCGAT
>JAEUIR010000251.1 GCA_016795025.1 Phycisphaerales bacterium | reverse complement strand
CTAGATAACAAATCCACGGAAAACCGCAAGCCGAAATCGAATGCCCTCCGAAGAATCTAGAAAGGGCCAAAGTCGAGACACCGGCAAGATGCCGGTGCTACCCAGCGGGCGCTGGGATGGATATACTCCGTCGTGCAATCAACTCCGACCGGTTGTCGCACCGGCGGTATGTGCGGTGGCGTAGCTCAGGTGGTTAGAGCGAGGGATTCATAACCCCTAGGTCGCTGGTTCGACTCCAGCCGCCACCATTTGCGGCTCGTTTCAACTCTTCGGTTTGGATTGATCGCTGCTCGTCCGAATAGGCGTTTGCGCAATTCTCGCGATTTCCCGCATGCCGTCGGGCTGATGGTACGTGACTTGCATGCAGATACTGCGCGTCGCAGCGAGATGCGGGAATTCCGCCGCGGTACGATGCTCGTTTTCAGCATCGAGCGGGGAGGATCGTGTGGGAAGTTCCAAACGCAGCGGAGAATTCATCATAACGGGTTGTTTTGCAAAGACTTACGAACACAAAAAACATTTGCGTTCGACTCATGCGCTGCACTACAATCGCGTTTCGGAGACGGGAAGAGGAATACTCCGCGACCAAGAGTTCGTTAGGCGAAAAACGCCGCTCGTGCGCATCGTGTCGCGCACGCAGCGGGTATTTGAGTCGGCGATGCGTGAAATTTAAAAACAGGAGCGGTCAACATGAAGAAGCTATTGGGAGCGCTTGCAGTAAGCGTTTTGTGTGCGGGTACATCATACGCACAGATCATCGACGGCGAATTGGACGGCGTCTATTGCGATCCAATCGTCATCCAGGATACGCAAACCGGATTTGGCAACAATGCCCTGGGGCTTTTCGATCGGTCGGGCGGGTCCGAGCTTGACGCGGCATATTCCTATGTTCGCGGCGGAACTCTCTATTTGTTCCTGTCCGGCAACCTTGAATCGAACGGCAACGACCTGGAGATATTCATCGACAGCGTCACCGGCGGGCAGCAGCGATTGCTGAACACCAACCCGAACGTGGACTTTGACGGCCTGAATCGCATGGGCGGCGACGGAACGACCACCGGATTGGGATTCGACAGTGGATTCCTCGCCGACTATTACTTGGGGATTCAGCTCATCAACGATGCCGGAACCGTCAAGCTGTTCGCGAATTACGCCCGCTTGCGCGTCGATGTCAACGACGGCGGCGAAGGCTACTTCCTCGGCGAGGGCCGTGCGGCCAACGAAACCGCGGGCGGTTTGTTGACCGGCGGTGATGTCGGCGCTCCCGCCGCGCTGATCACGGTCAACAACACCAACACCGCCGGCGTCGGCGGCGGGTTCGCCTTTGACCTCAACGGTCTGGCGGAGCGCGTGCAAACCGGCGTGGAAATCTGCATTCCGCTCTCGGCCTTCGGCAATCCGGCCGGAGATCTCCGCGTGACGGCGTTCGTCAACGGCGCTCAGCATGACTTTGTGTCAAACCAGGTTCTGGGCGGCATCTTCGGCGCGATCGCCGACAATCTCGGCAATCCCGTGAACGTCGATCTTTCGCAGATTGGCGGCGACCAGAACTTCACCGTTTCGCAGACAAACGACACCTGCGGCGCTTGCTGCGTTTCGTATGGCTGCATCATTCGATCGGCTGCGGGATGCGCGAACGCGTTCGGCACGTATCAGGGCAATGGGACGAGCTGCCCGGACAACGACTGTCCGGCTCCGACCGGCGCTTGCTGCATCGGCAACGTGTGCGTTCCGAGCACCGCGTCGGATTGCGCGACGGTGCTGTTCGGAACGTACCTCGGCGATAACACCGCGTGTGACGCGGGCGACAACCCTTGCTTGTCGGGCGCGTGCTGCTTCGGCACGTCGTGCCAGGTGTTGCGCGAAGCGGAGTGCGCCGCGCAGACAGGCGAATATCTGGGGGATTTCACGAACTGCGACAGCTTCCCCTGCTCCACCGGCGCTTGCTGTGTGGAGGGGGCTTGCTCGATCGTCCGCGCCAGCGAATGCGCGACGCTCGGCGGCAACTATCTCGGCAACGACACGTCGTGCGATCCGAATCCGTGCAATGTCGGCGCGTGCTGCCTGCAAGGCGAATGCGTCGTCACGCTCGAAAACCTGTGTGCGCTGAACGGCGGCGTTTATCAGGGCAACCTAACGACCTGTGCGACCAATCCGTGCGGCGCGCCGCGCTGCGACCGCCCGATCATCGACGGCACATTGGATGCGTCGTATGACCGGCTGATCGTCGTCCAGCAAACGCAAACGCAATTCGGCGATGCCAACCAGGGCAACGTTGATCGCACCAACGGTTCGGAGCTAGACGCCGCGTATGCCAAAATCGTCAACGGCCGCTTGTACCTGTTCGTCGCCGGCAACCTCGAGTCGAACTTCAACAAGCTCGAAGTCTTCTTTGACACCATCGACGGCGAGGGCCAGAACCGCGTGCGCAGCGACAACGCCAATGTTGACTTCAACGGCCTGAACCGCATGGGCGACGGACCGCAGGGTCCGGGCATGCTGTTCGATGTGGACTTTGCGCCGGATTATTGGGTCAGCATCACCGGCGGCAACAACCCGTATCAGATGTTCGTGAATTATGCTGAGATGCTGACCAACGGCGGCGGCGCGGGATTCTTCCTGGGTGAAGGCCGCGCGATCAACGCCACCAACGGCGGCTTGCTCGACCGCAACCTCGGCGGAAACAACTCGATTGCCTTGCTCGTGACGCTGAATAACAGCAATGTCGCCGGCGTATCCGGCGGCACCGGCGCGGCCGATCAAACCACGGCCGCGGCCGTTGCCACGGGCATCGAACTCTCGCTCCCGCTGGCGGCGATCGGCAATCCGGCCGGCGAATTCAAAGTAGCGGTTATGGTGAACGGCGGCGGCCATGACTTCATGTCGAACCAGATCCTCGGCAGCCTGACGCCGTCGCAAGGAAATCTTGGCGAGCCGCGTCTGATCGATTTTACGACACTGGCCGGTGATCAGCACTTCACCGTTGCGCCGAAGCTGCTGGCCGACGTGAATGGCGACGGCGACGTGAACAATTTCGACATCGACGCGTTCGTCGCGGCGATCGTCGCGGGCGATCCGGCCGCATTCTATGAATTGTTCCCCAATGGCTACTTCCTGAACGCCGATGTGAACGGCGACTGTGCCGTGAACAACTTCGACATCGACACGTTCGTGGCCTGCGTTGTGAACGGAGGCTGTTAGTCGTCCGGAGCGGAGCGGCGGCAGTATAGATGAGTCGGACTACGCTCCGCGTCGTAATTCGTGAACAATCGGGCGCCGGTTTATTCGCCGGCGCCCGGAATGGTGTATGTAACGTCCGCCCTGATGGAAATAAATACGGGTGGACGATTGTCGTTGCAGTTGAAAGCCGCGAATCCGATCGGCACGCGCGGAAGTGGAGTCCGCAAACGCCGATCACGCGGAGGAATGTCGTATCTCTTTTTCCCGAGGAGGAGTCTGCATGAAGCGCTTTTTATTGATGGCGGCCACGTTGGTCGCCGCGCCCGCGATGGCGAGCATCGGCGTTGACGGTACAGCCGAGGGCGCCTACGGCGCGGCCGTCAGCGTGCAAACGCTGCAAACCAATTTCGGCGACGCTAATATGGGGGCCGTCGATTACGCCAACGGCTCGGAGCTTGACGCCGCGTACGCCGTAATCAAGGGTGGAAATCTCTATCTGACGTTGGCCGGCAATCTCGAATCCAATTTCAACAAGCTTGAAATCTTCATCGATTCGCACGCCGGCGGCCAAAACCAGCTTCGCGGCGACAACCCAAATGTCGATTTCAACGGGTTGAACCGAATGGCAGGCCTGACGTTCGACGCCGCTTTCTCGCCGGACCACTGGCTGAGCGTCACCGGCGGCGGCGGGCCTTACCAAATGTACGCCAATTACTCAGAGCTGCTTAGCGGCGGCGGCGGCAATGGCTATTACCTCGGTCAGACTGGCGCGGCCAGCGGCGGCGTGCTCGGCGGCGGGTTTAATCCGAACGGCATTCTCGCCACCATCAACAACAGCAACGCCGGCGGCGTAACCGGCGGCACCGGGCCAAGCAGCGGCGCGGGCGTCACCACAGGCGTCGAGTTCTGCATTCCGCTCGCAGCGCTTGGAGACCCGACGGGGCCGATTTGCATCAGCGCCTTCGTCAACGGCGGCGGACATGATTTCGTGTCCAACCAGGTACTAGGCTCACTGCCCAACGGCACGGGCAATCTGGGCGAGCCTTCGACGGTCAATTTCAATAACCACGAAGGCGATCAGTTCTTCTGCGTCGTCCCTGAGCCGGCGTCGCTGGTACTGGCCGCCGTAGGGCTGCTGGCGCTTCGCCGGCGATAAGGCTCGCGACTGCGCCTGACGAAGTTCGACTTACAGGTATCTACCGCGAACCCGAAGCGCATGCGCGCTTCGGGTTCTTTGTTGTTTGTCAGGCATCTCGTGACTGTTGGAGGTGCAAGTCCGCTGCGGGCCGTGATGACCGGAACGGGCGTGAAACTTGCGCGAACGGCTGGCGAAAGGCTGGTGCGAGAATCCGTTCTCGCACCCCGTCTGCGGGAATCCGTCCCGCCCTTGACGCGACAGACGCGTGTCAAGGATCCCGCACACGCTCGCGGGATGGGATTCTGCCGGAGTGCGTGCGACCCACACCTGTGGGCTGGACGGAATCACGCACGAGCGATTTTCAAGGAGTACCGCATGTGACCTGCTCCCCAAATCTTGATCCAGCAGCAATAAGAGTCTCTACTGCCTGCTATGCAGGCAACTCGACTTTGGCCCTTTCCTCAACCTGCATTGCAGTAGAACAGTGCGGTAGCTGGGTTGGGTTGAGGTTTTTGAGGG
>JAEUIR010000250.1 GCA_016795025.1 Phycisphaerales bacterium | reverse complement strand
CCAGGGCAGATTTCGCTGGCCCTCAACGTTCGGCAGATCGCCTGTGAAGCGATCGAGGAATTCCACTTTCCACTTTGCGAGCGCGGCCGGCTCGCTGAGCATCGCGGCGATCGCCCAGGGCAGCCACGGCAACAGAAACGCAAAAACGCCAACCAAGTGCCAGCCGCTCAAGAACGCCGACCAGCGCCGAGTGATCAGGATGTACACAAACGCCGGCAGTCCGATCAGCGCGAGCGGCATCGGCATCTTGTAAAGCATGCCGAGCCCAGCGGCGAAATAGCCCAACACCCATAACATGCCACGCTTGACGCCAAGCTTCTCATCCGCGGTCGCCACCCACAACGCCGCGAGCGAAACGGTAATCAGCGTCGCCAGACCGAAATCACTCGCCCCGCGATGCGTCCAATACAGCAGCAAAACGCTTGCTGACGAAGCAAATCCCGCGAAAACCGCGGCGCGATCGCCCGCAATGCGGCGCGTCAGCCAGAAAATGACGCCCACCATGATGACTCCGGCGATCGCATTCGGCGCACGTGCCGCCGCCTCATCAATGGGAGTTCCGCGAAGCCAGGCGGCCAGCATGACGGCCCAATACGGCCCCGGCGACTTTTGCATGCGCGTCTCGCCGGAGAAAACGGGGATCAACCATTTCCCGCTATCGCGCATTTCTCGAGCGGTCTGCGCAACCCAGCAATCGGTCGGCTCAAATTCCGCGCCGCCTAATAGGCCCGCGAAACTCATCACGCACACCCAACCCAGCAAGGCGAAGAACCAGATGTTTGATAGTGATTTTGCGGGAACCATCACCATTCGGCACTGGCTCGGCGATTTCGCGCCTGCGCCGTCGGATGGACCTGGGCATTCAACCTCGTACGCCGTCGCTTCGGAGGGATTGACACATTCCGAAGATTGGCCCCCCGCCCCGTCGCGCTCGATCACGAGCCGTGATCCTGCGGCAGCACTGCCGACATCGGCGCTTCCATCGCGCGATTGATGTGCCCCATCATTTCCACAAAATCCGCTTGAGCCCGCATGAGCGTCTTGAGCAACTCGTTTGACGCGAATTGCTGCTCCAACTCGGCCAATTTGCGCTTGTCATCGACGCCGATCGGCCGCTGCTCCGCCTCCAAATGGCGCATCCGATCCGCCTGGCGCGCATAATCACTCAACAGCCGATTGGCTTCGCGGTCGGAAGAAACAGCCTTTCGAGCGGCCGCATATGCGATGAGCCGCGGATGCCGCGCGATCAGTTCGCCGAGGCCCCGCGCTTCTTCGATGATCTCGTTCAGTTCGTGCATGCTGGGTTCCACAGAGCTCGATCGCGCCTTACGATTCCAGTTGCGATTGTACGACACCCCGGCCAGGATGCGAAGATGAGCAACACACGTCGAGATTTTTTGCGCGGAGCGGTGAGCGCGACCGCGCTTGGTTGCGCGGCTACAATCACCGCGATGGGTCAACAAGATAACACCGAAAAATCGCGATCTGCCGCGCCCACCCAGGCGAAAGCAACCGCTGGTCGCGGGCCAGTCGTCATCGGCAGCGTCAACGCGCACCCGGCTGCTTGCGACAAGGCCATGGAGTTGCTGCGACAAAACACGCATCCCGTCGATGCGGTCGTCGCCGGAATCAATCTCGTGGAGGATGACCCCAAGGACCATTCTGTCGGCTATGGCGGATTACCGAACGAAGAGGGCGTCGTGCAGCTTGATTCGGCCGTGATGGACGGCAAGACAGGCAAGGCCGGCGCGGTCGCCGCGCTCGAGCGAATCAAGAATCCGTCGAGCGTCGCGATTCTGGTGATGCGCCGTACGGACCACGTATTACTCGTCGGCGAAGGCGCGCTGCGGTTCGCGCGAGCGCATGGCTTCGAGGAAATGAACCTGCTCACACCCGAAGCCCGCCGCATCTGGCTCGAATGGAAAGAAACGCATTCTGACAAGGACGATTGGATTCGGCCGGAAGCGGACAAGGCCGCGAAGAAAACCAGTTGGCGGCGCGTCGATGGGGAAAATTTCACGACCGGGACGATTCACGTCGCGGCACTCACCGCCGGCGGCGACATCGGCTGCTGCACCTCCACTAGCGGCCTTTCATACAAGCTGCCCGGCCGAGTCGGAGATTCACCGATCATCGGGGCGGGTTTGTATTGCGACAACGAGGTCGGCTCGTGCGGCTCGACCGGGCGCGGCGAGGCAAATTTACAGAATTGCTCGTCGTTCCTCGTTGTGGAGTTGATGCGCCAAGGTCGCGCGCCCGAAGAAGCATGCCTGGAGGTGTTGCGGCGCGTGGCGGCAAAGGCCGAACCGCGTCTGCTGGAGGACGACGGCGCGCCGTTGTTTGATTTGCGCTTCTATGCGCTTCGCAAAGACGGTTCATATGGTGCGGCGGGAATGCGCAAGGAAGGCGGCATCGCGGTCCATGACGGTACGGAATGCAAGGTGATCAAAGCGCCGGCGCTTTACCCCACCAAGTCGTAAACGCAGGTGAAGCTCACACTCGCCGGTAGTGTTTGAGTTTCCAGGTTCGGCGGCGCTCCTGCTGGCGCTGCTTTTCGAGCACGCGCGGCGCGATCGAGCGCCAAATCTCGCGCCATGCCCCCTGCCGCGAGCCAAATCGGCTGCACCAGTCGCGTAGAAATCTTGCGAAATCCCCGCGCGCCAGCCCCGGCAATGCGGCAACGCTTGCAAACAACCGCGCCAGCGCGGCAAGCTTTTGTTCGTCGGTGACATGCCGCACAAACCGCACCCCGTCCATGTCGATCCATACCAGGCGCGGCGGGTCGCCGGCCACGAGCAGATTCTCGGCTTTGCAGTCCAGATGAGCGAAACCACGCTCTTCCAGGCGCCGAAGCTGCGCCACGAGCGCCGTCGAGAGCGCGTGCTTGCATGCGCGCCACTCTCGCCGCGAGCGCTGCGCGTACTCGCGTCGAATGTAGCCCGCCAAATCGATCGCATTGGGAACCAGCTCCGTAATCAACATACTGTCGAGCACAATTGGCCCCAAGCGCTTTTCAAGCATCGCCAGCGGCCGCGCGGCGCGAATGTCCCGGTTCACCAGCGCATGCCCCATGTGCCAGCCGCGCATGCTGCGCGACCGTCCCAGCCACATCCGCAGCCGCCTCACCCAGTTTCGCGCGAGCGGCCGCTTGAGAATCATGCTGATGCTGCCGTCGGGATGGGCGAGTTCCGCCCGATGAACTTGCGCCGAGTGCGAGTTCTTGCAGCTCGTATCGGCCGCGAACCACCGCAGCGGATGCGCGAGCTGCGCCGCCCACCAATCCGCATCGAATGTGCGGTCCGCGGTCGGAGAATCACGGTGCGAGTGCTTGCAGCGTAGAAATACGTTGCCCGCCCAGCCGCCCGCAACGCGCACACGCGAAAAATAGCGTCCGCTGCGCCCAACACGACGATCACGCTGCGCCCAGATGTCGCGCGCCTGCCGATCGGCGCTGGCGGCCAGGTCATGCACAAGCTCGTGAAACGTGCGATTGATCGCTCGGCCATGCCGGCACGTAGTTTCGAACTCGTTGCGAAAGCGCAGATAGGCCCGCAGGAATCGCAGGCGATCCGCAATCGTCGCGAATCGCCGAAACCACTGATTCAGTTGCGCCAGGTTTCGCACAACCGCGGCGTCATGAATCGGCACGTCGAGCCGCGCACTATGAAGATCAACCAGCAGCACACGATATTGTCGCGGGGCGGCCGGCTGAACCAGTAGATTCGCCGCGTGCATGTCGAGATGCTCAAACCCCGCCTGATGCGCCCGCGCGATCAGCTCCGCCAGGCGCTCGATGATCTGCATCTGATCCTCGCGCCGCCGTCGCGGGTTGTCATCGCGCAATAACGACTGCCAGAATTCGCTCAGCGGCTGTGAAGGTTCGATCCCTTCGGTGATCAGAATCGAATATCGGCGTCCGTCTCGCGCCACATGCTCAACAAACGCCATCGGACGAACGGCGGCGATCCCCTGCTGTAACGCAAAAACACCGCTGTTCCACTCGGCCTGACAGGTTGGCGTGCGGAACAGGCGCTTGATCGTGTCGGCGATCGGGCGCTGCGCGAAATATTTGACGTAATAAACCGCGCCGGCGATTTCGGCCCGCCAAACCTCACGCGCGCCGTTTTGCTTGATGAGTTTCCAAGCGCGCTGCTTGCCGGGATTGGCCCATACGTCGTCGGGCAACCCGATCAATACGCGATCGAATTGGTTTCGAATCGTCCAGCGGCGATGATGGATCGCGCGGACGCTGACCGGAGATTCCGCGGAATTCTCCGAACTCGCGCCGGTGGGTTGCGATCCCACAAGAACCCGCGCGTTGGCTAAATTTTCGAGCTTAATGACATCCATGACGGACCAGACGCCTGGCCTCCGAGCCTCTGCAATTCCGACTCCCGCGCAAAACGAACGGATTGTACGCGCGCCGTGCGTGTCTACGCAATGACATTATCGGCAGCCGGCGCTTGCGAGCCGAGTGCCTCAACGAGAACTGGTTCTTGTCCTTGGACGACGCCCGCACCAAGATCGATACGTGGCGGCGGCACGACAATCGGGAACGTCCCCACAGCGCCTCGGGCAATCTGGCCCCCAGGGAGTTCGCTGAAAACCATGGTCGGGACAGCCAGGTCGGATGAGTTTCGAAACTCACCCTGGCGCTGGATCAAGTTTCGGTACTAGCGCACTTTCCCGCGACAGCCGTGGGTTTCAGGCGAACAAAACGCTATGATGTACTCATGCAAACGACGCTGAATCATAGTCTCGCGAAGGTCCATTCCGGCCGGCAACGCTGGATGGTGCGCGAAGGCGATTTTGATCAGAGCCGCGACCGTGAGGGAGCGGTTGCTGCGCCGCTGCGGTTGATCTCCGGCAGCGCGCGTGAATTGTCGCCAACGATTCGATTCGTCTTTAGATGCGTGGCCTTGACGTCAACTACAGAGGACATGAATCCCGCAATGGTCTTCCATGTTCGACGAATTGG
>JAEUIR010000024.1 GCA_016795025.1 Phycisphaerales bacterium | reverse complement strand
CGGGCTGATCGACATGATCCCGCAGGAAGTCGAAGCCTCGACATCGCAACCGAGCGCCAATCCGGCCGCGATCATGAAGAAGGCCATCGACGCGATTGACCTCTGGGACTACATCGCTTCGACCGCCACTACAGACGGCATGAAAACAACGAGCGAGTCGTTGATGGTGCTGCGCGACAACGCAAGCACCCGTATGCTTTATCCGGCGCTTTACGGCAACGCGGCCGTGAAGGATCCATTCAAGTTCGTCCCTGCTGACGCCGGCGACGTATCTGTGAATTCCGGCATCAATCTGCTGAAGCTCTACCAGTCGGCGATGCAATTCACGAAAGAGAATATCCCCGATGCCGAGGCGGCGCTGGCGGAGTGGGCCGCGCAACAGGAGGCCATGGAGCTCAACATCGAAAGCGATGTGCTTTCCTGGATCAATGGAAAGATCGTCACATTCAGCATTCCCGGCCCCACGCCTTACAGCCCCGCTGAAGGCGTTTTCATGCTGGCGGTGAGCGATGAAAAGAAAGCTGCGGCAATGCTCGACAAATTGTTCGAAGCCGTCGCCCCGTTCGCGGAGCAGCAGCAGGCGGTCATCACTGGACTGGATAAGGAGGGCCTGACCGGATTCCGCTCCATCTCACACCCGATGGTCATCATGCTCGGCATGAAAGAACCAACCATCGGCGTTCGAGACGGCTACTTAATGCTCGGCGCGAGCCCGAAGATCATCCAGAAGGCGCTCGACACGGCCGCTGGCAAGAACCCGAACTTCTCGACGAATGAGCGCTACAAGAAAGAGGGCATGCCTGTCAGCAGCAACGTCGTGGCATTCTCATTCACCGACATGACGCACATGGGCGAGCAGATGGGCCAAGCCTTCAAAATGGCGCCGATGATCGCCAACATGATGGGCGGCGGAGCACAGGAGCCTCCCGTCAAAGCCATGCTCAGTATCATGAGCAAAGTCGGCAATGTGTTCGAAAAGCTAGATTTCTTCTTGTCAGAATGCTCGGTGTCGACGTTTGATGGCAAGGCCCAGGTCACGAAGGCGATCGTGAATTATCGCGAGCCGCCATCGAAGACGACTTCGGAATCCGGCAAGAGCGAAAAACCCGCCCAGTCGGATTCGCCGGCAAAACCGGAGAAAAAGGAATAAGCGCTGCGGTACCGGGCGTTGATTGAATCGAGCGGCCGGCTGCGCATTTCGCGCGGCCGGCCGCTGTTCACATGGCCGCTAGGAATTGAGCAACGCTCAGCGATCGTCGAGATCGTCCGGGTCCACGGGCGTGGTTGATTTCGGTTCGTCCGCCTTTCGGGGAATCGCTCGCGCCGCGCAATGTGGGCATCCACCGGCGGCGTTCGGCGTAACGGCGTACCATTTCTTGCAGGCCGAACAGAGCGTTGCTCGATAAGCCGTTTTTTGCTGACACGTATCGCATTTCGCCGGCCAATCTGCAAAGTCCAGCGGACGCTTGGAATCATAAACCGCCTTACACGCTGGATTTATGCACACGATGTGCAAAATCGCGTATTGTGGCTCAACCACGCCACCAGGAACCGGCGCAGGAGGCATGAGCGAAATGAGCGCGCGAATCACGATCACGCCGATGACGACGCCAATGACCGTGAACGCGATCGCTCCGATCGGATTGCGGTAGACAAGCGTCCAGTCGCTGCGAACATCGACACGCCACTGCTGGTAATCGGCGCGAAAATTGTCCCGCCACGCGCGGAACCGATGCGGCAGACCGGCGACGAAATCGGAGTGTTTCTGATCTGGCATGCGTGGCTCGGGGCCGAGAATCACGCGGGGCAAGAGCCGCCGCTCGTATTAGCGTATGCCGGACCGGCGTCAACGACCAGCCGTGCGCGCCGCTCACCGGGACGATTTTTGCTTTTGACAAGCCCGAACGCATCCTTACAATGCCCAGTCCGGCTTTTATCGCCGGCTCACAGTTTCTGGCGACCGCGGTCGCGCACACCAGTTGTTTGTTGTTTTGGTGTGCTGCTGTAGCTCAGTTGGTAGAGCGCGTCCTTGGTAAGGACGAGGTCATGGGTTCAATTCCCATCAGCAGCTATACTGTGCGGTCCGGGCTTGCCGGCGGACACAGGGTCCACGAGGACAGGCGTCAATCAGTCAGGCCAGCCAGGGCCACTTGGGCTTTTATCGCCCGAGTTTTGAGATTTTGGAGAGCGTAGATGGCCAAGGGAGTATTTGAGCGTAGCAAACCGCACGTGAATGTCGGCACCATCGGTCACATCGACCACGGCAAAACGACGCTCACCGCGGCATTGACGGCAGTGTGCGCGGCGCGCGGTCTCGGCGAAAAGAAGTCCTACGACGAAATCGCCAAGGCGTCTGAGAAAGACGGTCGCCGCGATCCGACCAAAATCGTGACGATCGCGACCTCGCACGTCGAATATCAAACGGCGAATCGCCACTACGCCCACATCGACTGCCCGGGCCACGCCGACTACGTCAAGAACATGATTACCGGCGCCGCCCAGATGGACGGCGCGATTCTCGTGGTCAGCGCGGCCGACGGCCCGATGCCTCAGACGCGCGAGCACGTGCTGCTCGCCCGTCAGGTGAACGTGCCGAAGCTGGTCGTCTTTCTGAACAAAGTTGACCTCCTCGACGATCCCGAGTTGCTCGACCTCGTCGAGATGGAAGTGCGCGAGCTGCTCAGCAAGTACGACTTCAACGGCGACAATGCCCGCGTGATCCGCGGCTCGGCCACGCTCGCGCTGCAAGGCGCAGCCGAAGGCAACATGCACAAGATGAAGTCGGTGGTCGAGTTGTTCGACGCGCTCGACGCCGAAATTCCCGAGCCGGTCCGCGAGCAGGACAAGCCCATGCTGATGCCCGTCGAAGACGTATTCAGCATCAAGGGGCGCGGCACCGTCGCCACCGGCCGTATCGAGCGCGGCATGGTCAAGGTCGGCGATGAAGTCGAAATCGTCGGCTTCGGCGCGGAGAAGCGCAAGACAATCGTCACCGGCGTCGAAATGTTCCAGAAGACGCTGAACGAAGGCATCGCCGGCGACAACGTCGGTTTGCTTCTTCGCGGCGTGGAACGCAAGGAAATCGAGCGCGGACAGGTTCTCGCCAAGCCCGGCTCGATCACGCCGCACACGAAGTTCCAGTCCGAGGTGTACGTGTTGTCGAAGGAAGAAGGCGGTCGCGCGACGCCGTTTTTCGCCGGCTATCGCCCGCAGTTCTACATTCGAACCACGGACGTGACCGGATCGATCCTTGAGCTGACCTCGCGCGAAGGCACCAAGGCCGAAATGTGCATGCCGGGCGACAACATCCAGATGACCGTCGAGCTGATTACGCCGGTCGCGCTGGAGTCGGGTATGCGTTTCGCGATTCGCGAAGGCGGTCGAACCGTCGGTTCGGGCGTCGTCGGCAAGATTCTTCAGTAACGGTCGATTCACTGCGGCGGCCCGGTCGGAGCGTCCGGGTCGCCGCCTTTTTGAATTAAGACGGCGGCACCGGACAGGCGATCAGGATGTGAGCGGTCGGCGGGCCGCGATGGAGTTGTGACCGATGGCCAAAGCGCAAAAACGCGAGTGGGTCTGGCTGCAATGCACGGAAACCGGCGATTTGAACTATCGAACGCAGATCAACGTGACCGGTACGGACACAAAGCTGCAAATCGTCAAATATTGTCCCCGGCTGCGCAAGCGAACGACGCATAAAGTGAAGAGAAAGTAAGGAGCATTCGCGATGCAAAATCGGAATCGCCCAAACGAAGGAACGGGCAGCGCCCGTTGTCGGCGTTTGCCGGTCGGCTCCTACTTTGAATTTTGCATGGCATTACGAGCGTAGCTCAATTGGCAGAGCATCGGTTTCCAAAACCGAGGGTTGGGGGTTCGAGTCCCTCCGCTCGTGTTCGACGCCGGCGCAGATTTCGCCGCACGCGAACGACCGCCGGCTTGAGCGACAGGATTGATCGACAATGGCTGATGGAACCAACAAGGCAGGTTTAGCGGTGCAGACGCCGGACGAAGCGAACGAATTCGACAACGATCGGGACGACGCGGGTCAACCGACTCGCGCCATCGCCACGAGCGAAGCCCCACGCGGCGGCTCTCCGTTCGAGGTCTACAAATCCGGCCAAGGCACATATGTACGCTTCGGCACGGCCGTTGGGGCGGCTTGCATCTCTCTGTGATTCGTCTACTTCGTATACGAGCAGATGGCCGCCCTCACGCTCGAACAATCGACGATGACGATCGTCCGCACATCCGTGACGACCGTATTGCTGGCCGCGCTGTCGTGGCTGATTTTTCATCTCGTGGGGCAGCGCCGCAACGTGGTTGACTTTCTAATCGCCACCGAAGGCGAAATGAAAAAAGTGAACTGGTCGAGCCGCAAGGAGGTCTTCGGCGCGACCAAAGTGGTTATCGTCACCGTGTTGGCGCTCGGCATCATGCTTTTCCTTGTCGATGTGCTGTTTATTTTGTTCTTCGTCGCCATCAAGGTGCTTCGAATTGACATTCTCAGCGGCCTGTTTGGACGCGGGCAATAACCATGCTTGAAGACGAACGGAATCACGAAGAGCCATCGCCCAAGCCTTCAGACGGCGCTCAGGCCGGCGGCGGCGCCGAAGAATCGCCCTTCGCCGAACGACCGGGGATGCACTGGTACGTGCTGCGCGTCGCCTCGAATCAGGAGGACCGCGTTCGCGACGCGCTGGAGCGAAAGGTCAAGATTGAGAATCTCGAAGAGCGCGTCGGCCGCGTGCTCGTGCCGACGCAGCGCGAGAAGCGTGTCAAGGGCGGCGCGTCGCGCGTGTATCACCGCAAGCTGTACCCCGGCTACGTCTTCGTGGAAATGAAAACCGAAGCCGACGGGCGCATTCCGGACAACGTCTGGTTCGTCATCAAGGAGACGACTGGCGTTGGCGATTTCATCGGCTCAGGCGGCAAGCCGTCGCCGATGAAGGGCGTGGACGTTGAGAAGATGCTCCAGGCCGCTTACAAGCAGGAAGACACACCGACCTTCGCGAATCTGAACTTCAACAAGGGCGACAAGGTCAAGATACGCGAAGGCGCTTTCGAGAATTTCGAGGGCGTGGTCGAGGAAATCAATCCTCAAAAAGGCACTGTTCGCGTCATCGTGACGATCTTCGGCCGGCCGACGCCGGTTGAGATCGAGTATTGGATGGTCGAGAAGATCTAGCGCGACGCTGCTCGCGGGCTAGTAGCGCGAGCCCTTTTCCGCGTGCCTTCCGCTCATCACGTTTGCCTTCATGCCGCCCGGACAACATTAGCCGGCGAGCGCCGCCTCAATCGTGGCGATGTCGATTTTTTTCATTGGCATCATCGCCTCGAATGCTCGCTTGGCCGCGGCGCGATCAGGACTCGTGACAGCCTTCAACAACACCGCCGGCGTGATTTGCCAGGACACCCCCCACTTGTCCTTACACCAGCCGCATTGGCTCTCCTCACCTCCGCCATCGACAATCGCATTCCAATAGCGATCTGTTTCCGCCTGGTCGGCGGTGGTGACCATGAAGGAAAATGCCTCGTTGTGCGTGAATTCAGGTCCGCCGTTCAGGCCGACGCAGGGGATGCCCATTACCACGAACTCGACCAGCAGCGCATCGCCCTTCTTGCCGGAGTGAAAATCCGCCGGTGCGCGATGCACGGCTCCAACGGACGAGTCAGGAAACGTCGCCGCGTAAAACCGCGCCGCTTCCTCGGCGTCACCGTCGTACCAGAGACAAATCGTATTCTTCGCGTTTACCGCCATGTCGAAAATCCTTTTGTAGTGTGCGTTGCGGCCGACGATCAGTCGCTGCGGCTCGGCCGCGCTTGCCGCGCCCAACAAGCCATATTTCAGGCGGTTGCGAGAATCTCAATGTGGCAGCCGCCGCCGCGGCAAATTCAAAGGTGCCTGCATCAATTGTGAACGCAATGTCTCGCACGCCAGCCGTTCAGAGTCGGTTGATCGGATCCGACCAAGCATTTGTGCCACAATACGCCTACGAGCCACTTTTGCAATGTATAGCGAAATCAGCCGTGAATCCGTTGAAAAGCCGATGAAACCCAGCCACCGCGCCATGCGCCGGCTTTCGTTGCCAGCGGAGTGGGAGGCGGCCGCAAGGCCTTTCCTTACTCATTGATATCTGATGATGCAACGCCTGGCGAACCGAGGCGACCATCGATCTCGAAAAGGGGGCTTCGCGCGGTAAATTACCACCATGCAGATCGGGTTGATCGGCGGCGGAAACATGGCGCAGGCGATCATTGCCGGCGCGCTGCGTGTTGCGCTCTGCCCCCTGGCCGACATCAACGTGTCCGAACCCGATCCGACCTGTCGCGAGAAAGTCGCCGCGCTAGGCGTGTTTGCGCATTGGGATAACGCTGACGCGGCCCGCCGCGCCGACGTCCTTGTTCTCGCCATCAAGCCGCAGATCGTGCCCGTGGCTCTTGCAAGCATCTACAATGCCGTCGGCCCGGATCGACCGCTGATGATTTCCATCGCTGCCGGCAAACGGCTCGCCTGGATCGAAGCGCAGCTCCCCGCGGGCTGTCGCGTGATTCGCGTCATGCCCAACACACCGTTCATGGTTGGTGCGGGCATGAGCGTTCTGGCGCGCGGCACCCAGGCTACGGACAGCGACATGGCCATCGCACGGCGAATCTTCGCCGCTGGCGGAGATGTGCTCGAATTGCCTGAATCGATGTTCGACGCTGTGACCGCCGTCTCCGGCTCAGGGCCGGCGTATTTCTATCGCCTGGTTGAGCTGATCGCCGACGGGGGCGAAAAATGCGGCTTACCACGCGACGCGGCCATGCAATTGGCCGTACAGACGTTGATTGGTTCCGCGCGGTTACTGGCTGAAAGCAACGCTCCGGTGGATGAGCTTCGCCGCCGCGTGACATCCCCGGGCGGCACGACGGCGGCGGCCCTCGCCAGTCTGGATTCAGATCAGTTCGCAGCCATCGTGGAACGGGCGATCGCCGCGGCTACGCGGCGCGGCGCCGAACTCGGCGATCAGAAATAGCGTAACTAGCCTTTCTTTTCCGGCATTCGCGGTAAGTTTGTCTCCGCCGAGCCGGCGGCTATGATCATGGCGTGGGAGGCGTCTCGTCTCAACCTCTATCGGAGTCGCAAACATGAGAGCGGTCCTGCCAATCACGTTCATCTGCGCGTCGGCCGCGATGGCCGGCGGTCCGGAATTCGAGAAGGTGACTCGGCTGAAGGCCGGCGAAGAATTCATCCGCGTCGAAAGCCCGGGCTATGCCGCACCTTGCATCGCGGACTTCGATCGTGACGGCAAGGCAGATCTGCTGGTGGGCCAGTTCTCGAAAGGAAAGATTCGTGTTTACAAAGGCCTCGGCAACATGCGCTTTTCACCCGGCGAATGGGTGATGGCCGATGGAAAGGCCGCCCAAGTGCCGGGGGTTTGGTGATGCACGAGCTCTACTCCACAGTTTGTGGACCTCGACGCTGACGGCAATTTCGACATTCTTTCCGGCACGTACTCGCGCACCGACGCGCAGCCGATGGCCGGGTTGTTTCAAGTGCTGTACGGACAGAAAAACGGCGCTTTCAAACAGGCGGCTGTGTTGAACGGCACAGACGACAAGCCGTTGATCCTGCCGACAAAAGACCCCAAGGAGTTCTATCACGCGATCTGCACGCGCCCGTTCGCCGTGGATTGGGACGGGGATGGCGATCTGGATCTCGTCGTCGGCAACATGACCGGCAATTTCTATTACTTCGAAGGTCTGGGCAAGGGAAGATTCACGGCGAAGGGTGAACCCATGCTCGACCGACATGATGCTCGTTTACGGCTTATCCCGCCCAAGCCCGATGATCCGCCGCCAGGCCACGGTGATCCGTTCGCGGTTGATTTTGACCGGGACGGAGATCTCGACCTGCTCAGCGGCAGTGAGCGCGGCGGCGTTCAATGGGCGGAAAACCACGCAGGCCCCAAAAAGCCACCAGCGCTTGACGCGATGAAGTGGTTGATTCCACCTGACGCCGAACTTGTGCAGGAATGCCGGCCGAACGAATACTCGCGCCCGGCTGGTGCCACGCGCGTCTGGGTGGCGGATATGAACGGCGACGGCGAGCTGGATATCCTTGTCGGCGACGCCATCAATCTCATCTCACCCAAAGAGGGCGTCAGCGAATCAGACTTTAAGAAGCGATTCGCCGATTGGAACGAGGCGTTGAAAGACGCGTTCGCGAAGCAGCCGGCCGAGGACGCAAGCGAAGCGGAGATCGAAGCATCTTCAAAGCGCATCAGCGATTTGTACCAACAGCGCGAAGAGTTTTTGACCGACGACCGCACCGGCTTTGTGTGGGTCTACATTCAAAAGTAGCGGTTTCGGGCAATTGCGACTGTGATCCGCCCATGATTTGATCGAAGGTCTGACGATACCCCAAACAATCCCGCAGGCCGGCGGCTTTCACCGTCGGCCTGCCGTGTCTCCACTGGGAGCTCGAAACAGTCATATCCGCGTGCACAGCGGTGAGGAAACCTGCAAACGACAATGGCGCGCGGCGCGGCTGCGCCACGGAGCGAACGCGCTGATCAAATTTGAGCCAACGCACCACCCGCAAGCGGACTCCATTCCGCCGCATTTACGGACGTGCCACCATCAGAAAACTCGCGCAGTCGACGACTTCACAAGGGTTTAGCACGTACGATCCGCAAAAATCAAGTCTTCCGTGCGTTTTCGATGACGTTGTATCGGGTTTCGATCAACTTCTAACGGTCCGTCGAAATCATCGCTTCCATTTTGGCTATTCAGCTCGCCCATAACGTGCTGAGCTTGATTCATGCGGCACTGCCGGTGTTATCGCAATTTGATCTCGTTCAAGTTCCCAGCGGTGCCACATCAGAAGGAGCAAACAGATGAAGCGGAACACAAACGGAAACGGCCGCCTGCTGCGGCTTGCAACGTTGGCGATACTCGGTGCAGGGTTTTCACCGACGATCCTCGCCCAGTCAATCCAGTCCATCGGAATTCTCTCCCCCACTGGTAACTCCGAAGCGTTCGCGGTCAATGCGGACGGCTCGGCCGTCGTGGGTTATTCGAGTTATGGAAGCGCGCTTCGCGCCGTGCGTTGGACGCCAACCGGGGGGCTTCAGAACCTGGGTGTGTTGCCGGGCGGCGTCCGCACGCTCGGCTTCGCGGTGTCGGCCGAAGGCGACATTGTGACGGGAATGGGGACAATACCCGGCGGCGGTCACGTGTTTCTGTGGACGCCGGCGGGCGGCATACAGGATTTGGGCACTTTGGCGGGCCAAAATGTATCCTACGGGTTTGCAATGAGCGCGGATGGATTCGTGGTGGGCGGCGGACCGTCATCCGCCGGCGCAGGTCACGCGCTGCGTTGGACCGAGATTGGCGGCCTGGAAGACCTCGGAACGATCCCGAGCGACGAAGCGGCGGCGCTTTACGCGCTGAGTGCCGACGGATCAGCCGGCGCTGGGTATAGCGGGATGTTGTCGGCAAAACTCGCCATGTACTGGTCGGCATCGAGCGGCATGGAGCGAATCGGAGCCCTGCCCGGCGGCCTGTACTCAGAAGCCAGCGCGATTTCCTCCGACGGGCAGTATGTCACCGGATTCAGCGATTCATCGAACGGGGTGCGGGCATTTCTCTGGAGCCGCGCGGACAATTCCATGCAGGATCTCGGAGTGGCGACGGGGCGAACCCTCTCGTATGCGACGGGGATCAGCTCAACCGGTGAGGTCGTCGTGGGATATGACGAAGCCGGCGCGGTGATTTGGGACAAGACCAACGGCATGCGGGCGTTGTCGCCGGTTCTCACATCGCTCGGAGTGAATCTGACCGGTTGGAGCCTGAGCTATTGCTATGCCATCAGTTCCGACGGAACCGCGCTGGTCGGCGCCGGGCGATTCAATGGACAGCTTCGCGGATGGGTTGTGCGCGGTCTTCCATCGCTTTGCGCGCCGGAAATCACGCAGCAGCCTGCGGGAATCCGCGCATGCAGCGGATTCCCCGTGACGTTTTCAATCGATACCAGTTCGCCGAACGTCGCTTTTCAATGGCAGGTAAATGCAGACGAAAGCGGCTGGATTGATCTCCAGATCGGTCAGACCGCGTTGCCGTGCGGCGGCAATGTTGTGGCGGATACGCCGAATGCCGCGAGCATGCAGGCGTCTCTATCGCCATGCGTTCAGGTTTCGGACTATGCGTTCCGCTGCACCGTTTCAAATACGTGCGGACAACGTGCGAGCGATGCGGCGCATTGGCAGTTGATTCGAACAGGCGACATGAACTGCGATTGCGCGGTCAACAACTTCGACATCGATCCATTCGTGCTCGCGCTCACTGCGCCAGAGGATTACGCGGCCGCATATCCGAGCTGCGACATTCGCTACGGAGACGTAAATCACGATGGATTCATGAACAACTTCGACATTGATTCGTTTGTACAGTGCCTAACCAGCGCGGGTTGCCCCTAGTGTTCCGTCATTCGTCTATTGACGGGGAGCATCGGCGTCTCACCGGTGCTCCCCGTCAATTCGGAGTTGACGAAACATTAGCTCGACTTTTGCCGTTTTTGAATGCAGCCATTCTTGGTGCATTCAAAAACGGCAAAAGTCAAGCTTAATACCGATCCATCGCCGTGCCCTGCGCATCAACCCCGTTGCTGTTCGCGCAGATTTCGCCCGTATGCATGTTGTAGACCCAGCCCGCGTTCGGCTGGTCCGCCTGATACGCGGGCCTGGCCGTTCCTTCGATTACAACAACTTCGTTCCTCACCTCAGCGCCGCCGCACGCGCAGCCCGGAATGCCACGCCGCAGGTATGGCCCGAACGCAAAACGGGCGGAGCGCTCCTCGGAGACATTTCCATCGCGATCGCTGAACATCGTGAGTTGCTGTTTGAACGCCGCGAATGAGCCGGCCGCCGCGCGTCCGGTGCCCTTCCCAGCAGGGTACGCGGCATGATCGTAATAGTACATCTCAATCGCGTTTCGGAGCACCGAGACCTGGTTGCGCAGCGATTGCGCGTCGTTTTGCGCCGTGGCGCCGCGGCTGAACTTCGGAATCGCCAGCGCCGCGATCAATCCGACGATGATCACGACGATGATGACTTCGACAACAGTGATGCCGCGCGGGGCTTCGCGATGGCGCATTGCGTGATGTCCTCTGGAAGATTGTGCAACTCTACACCAGCGCATCGGGCAAAGCGGCGGCAATCTTTGATTCGGCCGAGTTAGTCCGATGCCGCCGGAGCGGGGCCGAGCGCGATGTGCGCGAAACGCTCCAGGTAATCCGCCTGCGAATCGCGCATGTATTGCCGGAACGAGCGGATGAACACGTCGGTGATGCGGGGATCAGTGACTCGGCCGGCGCCTTCGCGCAAAATCTCCATCGCGCGATCGATGCTGTATTGCGTGCGATACGCGCGGGTCGAGGTGAGCGCGTCAAAAATATCCACAACATGCAGAATACGCGCGATGAGCGGGATATCCTCACCGCGAATCCGCTCGGGATAGCCGCTGCCGTCGTGGTTTTCGTGGTGATACAGCACACCGGGCAGAATCGATTCCAGGCTCGCGATCGGTTTGAGCACCTCGTAGCTTAATCGCGGGTGCTTCTGCATCTCGGCCGTTTCTTCGGATGTGAGCGGCCCCGGCTTGTTGAGAATCCACTCCGGCACGCCGATCTTGCCGACGTCGTGGAGCAGGCCGGCCCATTCGACATGCTGCAACTCCGCAGGCGGCAAACCCAGCGCCCGCCCCAGAAACTTCGCCAGCCAGCCCACGCGCTCCGAATGGCCGCGTGTGTAGTTATCTTTTGCGTCGATGGCGTTCGCCAGCGCTCGCACTGTCTCCATCGCCATCTGCTGCACCTGACGCAGCATGAGTGCATTTGTCAGAATATGGCCGCCGTAGCCCAGAACGCTTTCGGCCGCCAGTCGCTCGCCCGTGTCGAATGGTGCGTCCGAGTGATGACGCAGCGCGATCAGCACGATCTGCGGCGCATTGCATTGCTGCAGCGACCCCAGCATCGCATGAGCGCCGCGCAACTCGACTGACGATCCAGGCGCGTCGAGTCGGCAGGTCAGCGCCCGCTGCGATTCGCGAACGCGCTGAATTTCGCCGTGCAGCGCCGCGCGAATCACGCCGCCGTTCGCCGGTAACGGACGCCCCAGCGATTCATAGCCATCGATCACCTGGCAGCGCGTTCCGTCCTCGAGCAGCAGCGCGCCGACGTTCAGCATCGACCCATAGCGACGAATCAGGGCAGCCTGAATCGTGGCCGCGTCCCCCAGATGCGCGATGTTCTCGGTGATTTCAAACAAGAGGCTCATCTGCTCGTAACAGCGAAGCAGTTCGCGCCCCAAGGATTCGTTCTCGTCCAATAGGCGCGACACATCCTCCGACGCATCCGGCGCCTGCCCGGCCGGTGATTCCGACCCGACTTCGAGCATCAACGTACCATCGTGGGGCGTCATACGATGTCCCCCACCGAACGGCGCTGCTCGGCCGGCATCGCAACCGGCATCGCGCCCTCGACGACAAATCGCGAAATGCTCGCCGCCGTTGGCGACGGCCCGACCACCCCGGCAGGCGGCGCGTGCAACGTCTCAATGTCGCGCAGCAGGCGCTGAGGGCTGAACGGCCTCAAGTACACATGCATCCGGGGTTCGTCGATCGTGGCGAGGATCTGCTCCGCTTCGGAGCGTCCGCTGATGACGATAAAACGCTTGACTGCGTGAGCGGCTTCGCGGAGATGGTTAATCAACGAGACCGCTCGATCGCCGGAATCATCCAGATCGACCACCACCAGGTCCGCCGGCCATTGCGCGAGCGTGCCGCGAACATGCGAAACGCTGACAACCAGGTGCACCAGGTGTCCGCGTTGCTGAAGCCAGGGTCCGAGCGCCCGGCAGACGCCGGATTGTTGATGCAAAATCAGAACGCGACGTGTTCTGGCGTCAACGGCCGCCATCGGTGGCGCTGCTGTCGCGCGGCGAGCTGCTGTGTTCACGAATTTCCCCTCTCAGCCACGGCGCGCCGCGCCGGGCCTCGCAGGAAGTATGCAATTGCCGACGAGGACTTGGTCTTCACAATGGCAAATTGACGTAGTTTCAGCAGTTCGATTTGCGGAACTAAGGATCGGCCCCGCGAAAACCGGCGTCGCGTGTCACCTAGCCGATGGCTTCTCGGACGAACCGGTGCATGATGCGGCGGCATTTCATGCAGACCGGAATCCACCTGATAGCATCATGCGCGCGTCAGGGATCAGCACATTGCGGCATATATCGCGACAAAATAAATCGCGATGCGTACGCGCTCGGGGGTCAATAGAAAACGCACGTTTGAACTCCGCGGTTCGTGTGATAAGACTGACAGACGGGGAGAACCCCTCTACCCCAAAAGGCCGATGCCGACGTGTTGGGGAATCCGCCGACACCGACCTGTTGGCCGATGTTACGCAACGAGACTTCACCATTTCCACGTCCGGGAAGGCTTTTTTGTACCCCCCCCCCACCCCTCATCACGGCAAAAAGCTCGTTCACCGCTTGAACGGTCGCCCGAATTCCTGCACCCAATAGATGCCGTAATCCCCGCCGATGCGCACCGCAATCCCGATTTCGGTGAACCGCTCGTCGAGAATGTTTGCCCGATGACCCGGGCTGTTCATCCAGTCAGCAACGGCGCGCTCCGGCGTCGTTTGGCCGGCGGCCAGATTTTCGCCGACCACCATGTAGTCATAGCCGAATTCCAGCGACCGATCGCCCAGCGTCGAGCCGGTCACCGGGTTCTCATGAGCGAAATAGTCATAGTGGATCAACTCGCAGGCATATTCTTCCGCTTGGCCTTGCAGCGTGGCGTTTTCGATCAGCGTGGCGAGCCCCCGCGACGACCGCTCGCGATTCACCAGCATGAGGACTTGCGCCCGCCAGGCTGCTTCCTCGTTGGGCGATTGACAGCCGGGGAATCGATCCGTTAGTTCATCGCTGGTGACCGCGGAACTCGGGCTGACACGGGTCGTCGAAGAGTTTGAGGACGAATCGTCGATCGAGGTGCCACCGGTCTGGTTGCTCGCGGCGTTGGTGTTCGACGTCGTTCCGCCGGCGATTTGGTCGCCGGTGAGATCGCTCAGGCTCGACTGGACCGGGCACCCGGCGAGATTCAGGCTAATCACGATTCCGATTGCGGTCAGACGAATCGACTGTCGCATGGGCCGTTCGCTCCTGGGCGAATGGGGACGAAACCCGAAATCGGCAAATTTTGCCGACTCGCTGCTGAAACATCATAGCACGGCTCGTCCAGCCCTTGATGCGACTCTTTGTCCGCCTCATACTAAGACGGACAATGCGGACCCCGCGCGGGTCCGAAATTCCATAGGAGCAGTCCATGCACTACCGGCGTCCCACAGTTCTATTTGCCGTCGCCCTGCCGGCAATCCTCCTGCAACTCGATCTGTCCGGCTGTTTTCAGACGGGCGGCCCGACCGGCGACGGAAGTGGGACCGGATTCAATCTGCCGCCAACACCCATTATTTCCACCGACGTCGTTCGCGGCGTCGTGCCGCTCACCGTCCGATTCAGTTCTTCTACAAGTTCTGACGACGGTCTGATCATCAACCGCACGTGGGATTTCGATGACGGCCAGACCAGCCGCGATATCAGCCCGACGCACACGTTCACCGCAACCGGCAACTATGACGTTCGCCTGACGCTGGTCGACGAATTGGGAGTCTCCGCTTCACGGACGCTAACCATCGCCGTCACCGAAGCGCCCATCGCCGCGATTCGAGTGGACCGCACTGCCGCCGAATTCGCACCGGCGGTGATTGCATTCGACGCAAGCGGCTCGCGAGACCCGGATGGAACCATCGCGCGCTATCGCTGGGACTTCGGTGACGGCTCCACCGAAGTGCTGCCCGTCGTCGCGCACACTTTCACGCGCTCCGGCACATTCCGCGTTCGCCTGACAGTCACGGACAACACCGGCGTTACGGGGTCGTCCGAGCAAATCATCGTCATTGGAATTCGCACCCCGACGATCGCATTCCGCACGCCGCCTTCCACCGTGTCCAACATCGTCGTATCAAACGATTCGACGCTGTGGGTTCAAGCCGTTTTCAATGTCGAGCAAGGCGTGCCGCGGCTCATCACCGCCGGCCTCGACGGCGACTCCGACCCGTGTGACGCAAAAGCGATCACAATCAGCACCGCGAACGGTTCGACGCTGGCCACCTACGGCGGACACAGCGACCGGGTACGCGTCGCTCTGTATTCGCCCAGCGGCGCAAGTGTCCTGACCGCGAGCGACGACCGTACCCTGCAATTGTTCACCGAGGGCACGGCAATCCTGCTCACGACGTTCGGCAACAACACCGCCGCCATCGCCTCCGCTGCCTTTTCACCGGACGGCACACTAATCGCCTACGGCCAGACCGACGGAAAAGTCGTTCTGCGCAATGTCAACTCAGGAACCGTGATCCGCGAAATCAACGCTCACGCGCAGCAGGTGAATTCGGTCGCCTTTTCCTCAAACGGAACGCAGTTCGCCACAGGCAGCGATGACGCCAGCGCGATCGTGTTCAACGTTAGCGACGGTTCGGTCGCACGCACGCTGACCGGCCATGCGTTCGGCGTCACCTCTGTCGCGTTCTCGCCGACCGATCCGACCGTTCTGCTAACCGGAAGCATCGACCAAACCGCGAAACTGTGGGACACGACCAGTGGCGCGACGCTCGTAACATTCGCTCCGGTCACGCAGAACGGAACAGTCGTGAGCGGCCACTCAAACTCGGTGACGGGTGTCGCGTTCGCACCGGATGGAGCGTCGATCCTGACCGGCAGCGACGATCAAACGCTCAAACTCTGGGATATCTCCGGCGGTGTGGAAACACGCACATTCACCGGCGCGTCGGCTCGAATCGCGTCCATCGCCTTCTCAAATGACGGCTTGTCGGTGGCCGGCGGAGCGACGGACGGCACGCTTCGAATCTGGATGGTAGCCGATGGAGCGTTGCAGCGCACCGTCGCGCCGTGCAGCTCATCGATCCGCTCGGTGCAGTTCAACGCCGACGACAGTGAGGTGCTTGTCGGCATCGGCGCGCGAAACTCCATCAAGCTCGACACATCGCCGCCTTCGGGCAACGACCTCAATATCGCGGTTCCACAAGGCTTGCTGCTCACGAACGTGCCGATCGGGCAATACTCCCTGTGGGCTCAGGTTGAAACCGATCGTTCCAGCCCGGTTCGGACTTACTCTCCGGCGTTGGTGAACCTCGTGAACGATTACACCCCCAATATTGACAACTTCACGCCGCGCGCCCCGCTCATCGGCGACGCTGCGACAATCGTTGTGGAACAAACCACGCAGCGCCAAGTCGTCGATCTGGGCCCGATGTCAGAAGGCGATCGCATCTTCCTGGCACTCTCGAATTTGCCGGGTTATGCCAATCAATACAACGCGCCGGTTTACAGCGTGATGTTGCTCGACGCGGATCAGAAGCTCTTCGCGTGGTACCAGGACAACGCCGTTCTGCTCACGCCCGACACGAAGCTCGTCGTGGGCCACTCCAGCCCGAATTATTATGCCGTGATCGACACCGGCACGAGCATCGACATCCGCGTGCAGCGCGGCGTCGGCAACATCCCGCGCCAGCAGCGCATCTGGCTGAATTTCGCCGGCGGAAACGACGTTCGCGTGGCTGACATCGCTCCGCAGAACATCCCCGAATTCGACGCGACTTTTGTCGGCCTGGCCACAAACGACACTTCCGCGCTTCAAGCGCGCATCCTTCAGAAAGTGCGCGAGCTGTTCGCAACTTGGGACGTTGAAGTCACGACGAGTGATGACGGTGTGCCGGACGCACCGTTCCAAACCATCTACTTCGCACCGACAAACTTCACCGTCGACGAATTTGAGCTTTACGGGATTGCAGACTATATCGATCCGCGCAATGACACGTTGACCGGAAGCGCTGTCATCAAATGCCCCGGCTTCGCTGCCGATTTCCCGAATTCCACAGTCAATGACATGGGCGATCTGGTCGGCGTTGTGGTGGCCCACGAATGCGGCCATCTGCTCGGCTTGCGGCATGTGTCCGATGCCACGGACATTATGGACACTGGTCCGCTGAGCACCACACAAGTATTCAAGAGCTCTCCGTTGCTTTCGAGCGAGCAATACAACGCCGGAAGCGGAACGCAGGACGCCCCCCAATTGCTGAACGAACTCATCGGCCTGCATCCGTAAGTACGATCACACGCAATAGTCGATTCACATCGACCGTGCCGGAAAAAATCTGCCCGGCACGGTCGGTTTTTTTCTTTCGGCCCGCGCATTCGCGCACGAGCCGAGAAAAAGCTTGAATAAGTCACTATTCATCTCTGACGGCGCCGAAATGTCGAGTGAAATAGGGTTATTTCCGGTTTGCATCGCCATTCTCGTTCGATAAAATCTGCGATGAATGAGCGTTGTTGGTCGGTGGCCGACAACGGGGTCAATTCTCGCAGACCCATCCAAATGGGGCGCAACGCAGTCGGCGGGCAGGTAGGCATGAGCGGTCGGAACAAAGTCACCATCGAAGATATCAGCCGTGAAACGGGGCTGTCTCGCGGCACGATCTCGCGCGCGCTGAACGATCGGCCGGACATCAGTGCCGAAACCAAAGCCCGCGTGCTCGCCGCCGTCAAAAAACTCAATTACGTGCCAAGCACCACAGCCCGATCCCTCGCTACCGGGCGTCATTTTGCGGTCGTCGTCTTTGTGGCCGATTTGAGCGATTCCTTCTCGGCCGAATTCCTGCGCGGCGTGCTAATTCAGGCCGAGTTGGCACGCTATTTTGTAAATGTCGTCGAATTAGGCGCAACCGAGGCGCTCGCCGATCGAATCGCCCGACTGAATCTCGAACGCCTCGACGGCGCGTTGTTGTGTTCACATATCTCGTCGCCGGAATTGGCCCAGCTTTCCGAGAAACTCGAAGGCCGGCTCGCCGTTGCGGCGTTTCCTTGTGTCGAAGTCGGCCACGATTCGATCGTTCCGGATCATGCGCAGAGCGGGCGGCTTGTCGCCGAACACTTGCTGGGGGGCGGTCGACGCGAAATCGCTTATCTTCACGACAGCGCCGTTCCATTCTCAAAAGAGCGCTTGGCCGGGTTTTCGGAAGTGTCAGGCGCATCCGGCGTAGACAGTTCCGCAGCCATCATTAACGTAAATTCCGCAAGTTCTGCGGCGGAAATCGCCAACGCGCTGCGGGCGCGCGGCCCCGGCCTTTCCGGGGTTGCTGCTACAAACGACGAACTCGCGGTTTCCGCGCTGGTCGCTTTGGTTTCGCTGGGCCGACAACCCGGTCGTGACATTACGGTTGTGGGCCAGGGAAACGCAGCGTTTGCCCGTGGTATTGCCCCGCAACTCAGCTCCACCGATCTCCACGCCGTAGACATCGGCCGACGATCCATGGAAATGCTCGTGTCCCGCCTCTGCAAAACTCGCACGGACGCAACTCAACTCGTCGCGATCGAGCCGCATCTCGAAGTTCGTGCGTCCAGCAAGCCGTTGTGATTACCCGCTGGTCTCATAAACCAGACAAAAGAATCCCGCCCAGCCGTATTTCACGCTCGCAGTCGCGCCAAAGGCAGCTTCGTCAGATGTGTTCGCGGATTGCGAGTCCTTGACGGACAATTCCGCGCTCGACTACAGTCGCTGTTCAGGGTGTCGTAATACGCCGGTGAGCGGACGTAGGCCTGCTGCCGAGTGGTTCGAGTTCTTGGAGCCCGTTGTATGCAAGTTATCGTCTCCGGCCGGCACATGGGGGTGAGCGATGCCCTCAAATCCTATTGCGAAGAAAAGGCCGGACGTCTCACGCGGTTTTTTGATCGAATCCAATCCATCGAAGTGGTTCTCGACGGCCATGACGGCAAGCACGAAGCCAAAATGATCGTGCATGCGGAAGGAGCGGATCCCTTCGTCGCGCACGAAAACCACAGCGATCCGTACGCGGCGGTGGATATCTTGCTTGATGAAATCGAATCCCAGGTGCGCCGACACAAGGAACGTCTGCGAAATCGCAAGCATCCCCCGCATGCGGAATGACCTGATGCAGGAGTCTGGAGCGTCTCGATGAAGCTGCTTGAATTGGTTCCGCGCAGTGCGATCGTTGCCGAATTGGCGGCGAGCGACCGCAATGGAGCAATTCGAGAGCTGGTCGAAACGCTCTCCGCGGCCGGCGCCATTTCCGGCGACGAGGCGGACGCGATCGCGAAATCGATCATCACCCGCGAACGGACGCGCGGCACAACCGGATTCGGCAAGGGAGTGGCCGCCCCGCACGCAAAAATTGCCGGTTTGCGCCGAGCCGTCGCGGCTGTCGGGCGCAGCAGCCGCGGCATCGATTTTTCTTCGCTCGACGGCGAACCGGTGTTCGCGGTATTCCTGCTGATCAGCCCCGAGGAGCAGCCCGAGGAGCATTTGCGGGCGATGGACCTGATCTTTCGCAATCTTCAGCAGGAGCGTTTCCGCAAGTTCCTTCGCCAGGCCGATGATTCCGAAAAGATATTTGATTTGTTGAAGGAAGCCGACGAACGACAACTCGTGTCGTAGAAGAGTGGGATCGCGGCCCGCGCGGCATCGTGTGCCGGGGCTGCAAAAACGCATTGGAGGCGAGCGAGCCCTTGGTTCTCGAACGAGAGCTTACGGTGACAAACCGCGAGGGTTTGCATTTTCGCCCCATCATGCAACTGGTCGAGGTTGCATCGAAGTTTTCGTCGCGCGTACGGATACGCTGCGGCGACCGGGAGGCCGACGCGCGCAGCCCGATGGAATTGTTAATGCTGGTGGCCACGCAAGGTTGCAGCCTGATGGTCACGATCGAAGGAGATGATGCACCGGCGGCGATGGACGCGCTGTCGCAGTTGTTCAGTCAGGGATTTGGAGAAACGTGACGATCGGTCGGCGCAAGCTGCGGCCTCCGCCAGGCCCTGCGGCGCTCGAAGAGCCCGCCGCGACCGCTCGTCGATGCTGAAACGGTAACCCACGCAGCCCCTCTTACGGCGGTTCGACGCTGCGCTCGCGGCCAGTGCCGCGAAACATGATCACAAAAAAAGGAATCAACGCATCGCCCGGCGTGGCGATCGGAACGGCGCTTGTTCTCGATGCCGAGGATTATCGCATTCCGCGCCGCACGGTCGACCCAGGCCAGATACCCGCGCAAATCTCCGTCCTCGACAACGCGCTGGAAACATCGCGTGCCGAAGTGGCGGAGTTGCGCGTGGCCGCTGCGCGCAAAGTCGGCGATCAGGCCGGCGACATTTTTCGCTTTCACGAAGGATTGATCGGCGATCGCCGCCTGCGCGAATCCGTAGCCGAGTTAATCACCAACCATCGCAACACGGCCGCTTACGCGTTCAGCCAGATCATGGGGCAGCGCCAGAAAGAATTCCGCGCGCTTAACGACCCGTACCTCAAGGAACGCGTTCGCGACCTGCACGACATCGAACGCCGCGTGTTGCGGCACATCCTCGGCCGTCAGCGCGAAGACATCGCTAATCTGAGCGAGCCGGTCATCGTCTTCGCCCACGATCTGACGCCTTCGCAAGCCGTTTCAATTGACAGAAAGCATGTGTTGGGTTTCGCCATCGACGTGGGCGGCCAGACCTCGCACACCGCCATTCTCGTTCGCATGATGGACATCCCGTCGGTGATCGCGCTGAACGACGCGACCAGCGACGTGACCGGCGGCGAGACAGTGATCGTCGATGGCGTGCATGGCATCGTGGTCATCAATCCCGACGAGGCCACGCTCGAACGCTACCGCGCGCAACAACGCGAGTATCGCGAATTTGTTGTGCGGCTGAATCGTCTGCGCGACCTGCCTTCGGTCACGCGCGACGACGTGAGAATTCAGCTATTCGCGAATATCGAGCTGGCCGACGAGGCCGAGGCAGCCCTCGAAGCAGGAGCCGAAGGCGTCGGCCTGTATCGCACGGAATTCCTCTTTCTCTCGCGAACCCGCCCGCCTTCCGAGGACGAGCAATACGAGTCGTATCGCCGCGCCGCCGAATCCCTGAAGGGCAAGCCGCTTGTCATTCGCACGATGGACCTCGGCGCTGACAAGATGTCGTTTTCAATGGGTATGCAACACGACCCGAATCCGGACCTCGGGCTTCGCTCATTGCGCTACTGCCTTCAGCACCTGGACCTTTTCAAGACGCACCTACGCGCCATCCTGCGGGCCGGCGTGCATGGCGACGTGCGCATCATGTTTCCAATGATCACGACGCCGATGGAGTTGCGCCAAGCACGGGCAACACTCGCCGATGTCATGGAAGACCTGGATGAAGAAGGCATTTCATTCAGACGCGACATCAAAATTGGTATCATGGTCGAAACGCCCGCGGCCGCGATCATGGCCGCGTCGCTGGCGCGCGATGTTCACTTCATGAGCATTGGCACAAACGACCTGACCGAATACACACTGGCCGTCGACCGCGGCAACGAGCGCGTCGCGCATCTCTACGCGCCTCACAGTCCGGCCGTTCTGCGGCTGATTCGCAGCGTGCTTCGCGGCGGGGCGCGCATCAGCCTGCCGGTCAACATCTGCGGCGAGATGGCGGGTTCGCCGGTGTATTGCCAGTTGCTGATCGGTCTGGGCCTGCGGCATCTTTCGATGACGCCCAAGGACATTCCGGAAATCAAGCGGATTGTTCGATCTTCGACCATCGCAGAATGCCGCGCGGTGGCCCGCGAGGCGCTTCGATTCGACAGCGATCGTCAGGTGTTGAATTTTCTAAGGGATGAATTGCGAAAGCTGAACGATGACCCGCTTTGAGACCTCCACCAACGACAATTCACGCGAGCCCGCCGCGGCGCCCGCGCGCGTTCGCATGGCGGTGGAGTTTTCGTTGCACGGCGACCTTCGCTATCTCTCGCACCACGACGAGATGCGAATGCTGACGCGCACGGTCATTCGCTCGCGCTGGCCGCTGCGGTTTTCGCAGGGCTTTAATCCTAAGCCGCGCTTCACGTTGCCGCTGCCGCGCAGCGTGGGCGTCGCATCGGAAAGCGAATTGGCCGTGTTTGAATTGTGCGAGCGCGGTGATCTGGCGTCGATGGCACGCGAACTGATCCGTCAGTTCCCCGCGGGCGTCGAGTTCAAACGGGCCGGCTGGCATCCGCGGGGAACGCCGCACCCCGCGCGCGTGACCTATCGCGTCGATCTCAACACGCCGGTCCCGGGCGTCGAGCAGCGCATCGCGGAATTGCTGGCGTGCACCACACTGCCGGTGATGCGCCGCGGCGAGCCGGGTTCAGCGGCCCGGCGGATCGACATTCGGGGCAGGATCGAAACCATCCGCGCAAGCGACAGCAACTTGCGTATGGAACTAACGTATGTGGACCAGCGCACCGCGCGGCCCACCGAAATATTGGAACTGCTCGGTCTAGACGCGGGGCGATGTGCAAGCCGCATCACTCGCGAAGCGATCGAGTGGGACACAAAATTATTCGACCCCGAAGATGGGGTTGTCATCGCAGAGGATGTGAACATTGAGCAAGGAAAAGAAGCCAAAACCGGTTCGTAAGTCGCGCAAGAAGGCCACTCGCGCTGTGACGGAAGAGCAAGTCGCCGACAACACCGGCGACGCGCCACTGGTCGAGATGGAAACGCCAACCGCCGCACCGCGCGCAAAACGCGCGCCGCGCCGCCCCGCCAGGGGTACACGCAGCAAGCGGTCCGAGACCGAAGCAAATCTGGAAGCGCCGCTGCCGGAGCCTGAGGTTGATCGCGGCATGGAGGTCTCGGACGAACCCGAAACCGGGGCTGCCGGCGTCGACGCCCCACCGCCCCGCTCCCGCACAGCCACGCCTTTGACGCAAGGCGCGCCGGGGGCGACCATCGAGTTGACCGCGCCAAACGCGGTCGTCGAGAAAAAGAACGATACGATCGTCATTCGCTTTCCTCCCGCCGGCGTGCCGACGTTGCCCAGCAGCACGCCTGCGGCGCGTAGCGGTGCATCGCAGCCGCCACCGGCACGCCCGGTTCCAGCCGAAACGCCGCGGCAGATGCCGCGCGATCAGGCCCATCGCGCCAATCAATCGGAGCGACCGGTTGCGCAGCACGCCCCTCAACGCGGACAGCAGCCCCCGCGCGGCAAGAATGATCGCCGTCCGGATGATCGCCCACCCAAGCACCGCGATCGCGCCCGCGGGACGGATCGCGCTGAGCAGGAGCGTCCACAGCAACGTGCCCAGGATCGCCCAGCCGCTCGCCCGCCGGGCAATGATCCGTTCGCGGGGTTGACCGAAGAGGAATTCCGCAAGCTCTCGCCGAGTCAGAAGCGCCGCCTGCGCCGCAAGCGACGATTCCAGAATCGTGAAACGCAACCCGGCAGTTCGTCGACCGAGCTTGATGCCTTGGATTCTTCTGTCGAACTGGCTGAGCCGACTCAGCTCGCTGCTGAAACGCCGCCCCTTCAGGATGAAATGGATGACGAATCAGTAGGTTCATCGCACATTGAAACCGAATGGGGCGATGAGCTGGAAGGCGCTGAGGAGGTCGAGACTCAGGCCCCGACCGGTCAACTCGTCGAGATCGACGACGAAGACACCGACACCGAGGAGGAATCCGACGCTCGTCGAGAGCGGCGCGGACGTCGTGGTCGCCGCGGACGGCGCAGCCGCCCACGCCGCGGCGATGGCGAACGCAGCGAAGCCGCGGAGCGCGTCTACGGCGACGAGAATGCGGACGTGATCGAGATCGGCGAAGACCTCGTCACCGCAATGGCACGCGAGCGGGCCGCGGAGGTGACCGAAGACGGCGAGGAGGACGATCTCGGCCATGTTGTTGCGCCGGGAGCGCCGCGCCGCGAGATGATTATCAATATCATTCCGCGCGACGAATGCCGCATCGCCGTGCTGAACGAAAGTCGCCTCGAAGAAATCTACATCGAGCGAGCTTCGGCCGAAAACCACGTCGGCAATATTTACAAGGGCATCGTCACGAACGTCGAGCCCAGTATCCAGGCCGCTTTCATCGACTTCGGCATGGGCAAGAACGGCTTCCTGCACATTTCCGATTTGCATCCGAAGTATTTCCCCGCCGGAGGTCGCGACACGGAAAACGTCGGCCGAAAGATGCCGCGCCGGCATCGTCCTCCGATCCAGCGCTGTTTGCGGCGAAATCAGGAACTGCTGGTGCAGATCACAAAAGAGGGCATCGGAACCAAAGGCCCGACGCTCACGACCTATCTGAGCATTCCCGGCCGGTTTCTGGTCATGATGCCCGGCATGTCGAAGGTCGGCGTCTCACGAAAGGTTGAGGACGAAGACCTGCGCCGCGACCTGCGCGGCGTCTTGTCGGGCCTGCAACTGCCCGGAGGCATGGGCTTCATCGCCCGCACGGCCGCCGTCGGCCGCACCACGCGCGAAGTGCAGAGTGACTTGAATTACCTGTCGCGACTGTGGCGCGCGGTCGAGCGCCGCATTCAGGACGAGCCGGCGCCGGCGGAGTTGTATCGCGAGTCCGACCTGGTGATTCGCACGATTCGCGACATATTCTCCGGCGACATCCATCGCATCGTCGTGGACGACCGCGAAGTGGCCGAACGCGCCCGCCAGTTTCTTTCGATCTTCAGTCCGCGCTCGCGCGATGCGGTGATCGACTACAACGAATCCGCGCCGATTTTCCATCACTACAACGTTGAGGCGGAGCTTGAGCGGCTTCATTCGAAGCACGTCTCGCTGCCCAGCGGCGGCTCGCTCATCATCGAGCAGACCGAGGCGCTGGTGGCGATTGACGTCAACAGCGGGCGCTACCGAACCGCCGATGACGCGGAAACCACAGCGTTCAAGATCAACCTCGAAGCCACCGACGAGATCTCGCGGCAGCTTCGCCTGCGCGACCTTGGTGGCCTCATCATCTGCGACTTCATCGACATGCGCGACGAAAACCATCGCCGCGAGGTGGAGCGCCGGCTGATCCGCAACCTGAAGTACCACAAGGAGCGCGCCAAAATCCTGCGCATGAGCCAGTTCGGCATCATCGAGATGACGCGGCAGCGCCAGCGGGCCAGCTTCACCCGCAGCGTCCATCAGCCCTGCCCCAACTGCCGCGGCACGTCCATGATCAAGACCGCCGAATCGGTCGCCATCGAAGTGATGCGCACGATTCAGCTTGCCGTGACGCGAGAGGCGATTCAGACCATTGAAGTGTCTGTCGCGCCGGATATCGCGCACATGCTGCTCAATCGGAAACGAGCGATTCTGGCCGAGCTCGAAACGCGCTTCCGCCGCACGATCTACATCAAGCCCGATCCGCATTACGCGCAGGATCAGGTGCAGATTCAGTGCACGGACAATCGCGGCCGATTGATTCCTTATCAGTGATCCGAAACCGTCGGAAACCCTGCCGCCGCGGTTGTGCATCGCGGCGGCCCCGACGCGGAGAGTAGACATGGCGCAGCACGAGCTCGGAAAGAACCTGCCGCCGCTGGTTGATCGCATCGTCGCGAGCTACCTCGCCGACGACCGCACGCAGTTCATCGACCATCGCCATTTGCCTTCAATCTCCGCGATCACCGGAATTTGCGATCTGCTGCTCGAACTGACATATCCAGGCTATTTTGGCCGCAAACGCCTGACCCGCCACAATATCAGCTATCACGTCGGCGAACTGCTGCCGCGCTTGTACGATCATCTGGCCGACCAGGTGCATGCGTGCCATCGCCATGTCGCCGATGCCTCCGACAGGGAAAACGCCATTGACGAGGATGTCGTGCGTGAGCAGGCCTGGGCCGCCGTCAACGCCTTCATCGAGAAAATTCCCGACATCCGCGCCATGCTCGCCCTGGATGTGCAGGCCGCATACGACGGCGACCCGGCCGCGACGAGCATGAGCGAAATCGTGCTGGCGTATCCCGGCGTGCTGGCGATCACAATCTATCGATACGCGCATGAGCTTTATGCGATGAACGTCCCGCTGATGCCGCGCATCATGAGCGAGCACGCGCACCGCCTGACCGGGATCGACATCCACCCGGGTGCGCAGATCGGTCGGAGTTTTTTCATCGACCACGGCACGGGCGTGGTGATCGGCGAAACCAGCCACATCGGCAACAACGTGCGGATCTATCAAGGCGTAACGCTTGGGGCGCTTTCATTTGCGAAGGACGCCCACGGTCGCGTCATCCGCGGCACAAAGCGCCATCCGACAGTCGGCGACAACGTCGTCATCTACGCCAACGCGATCGTCCTCGGCGGCAACACCGTCGTCGGCGACGGCGCGGTCGTCGGAGGCTCCGTGTTCGTCACAGAGTCCATCGAGCCGGCGCATCAGGTGACGATCACGCCGCCTATTCTGAAAGTGCGGCCGCCATACACATTGCCCAATAGCAAGATCGTTCCGCCGGATCAGGCCAGCCCGAATTGGCAGATTTGACCCGACACCCCTGACTCTTTCGCAGCAGTCCCGCCGCGCGCGCTTCGCGAATACAATCCTCCCGTAAATTCCAACGCGAAAGGCGTGCGAAATGATGCGGATTGGGTACTTCGATTGTTTCAGCGGCGCGGCCGGTGACATGATCCTCGCCGCCCTCATCGATGCGGGCTGCGACCCCGAAGCGCTGCGCGATGTTGTCCGGCGGCTCGCGCTGCCGGAAGTGACGATCGACGCTGAGCGCGTCAAACGCCACGGCATCGCCGCGACGTATGTCCGCGTCAATGTCGGACCGGCCGCGCAAAAAAAACACCGCCATCTACATCACATCGTGCAGATCATCGATGCCGCCGGGTTGTCCGCCGCGGTCGCCGATCGCGCCAAGAGAATCTTTCTGCGCCTCGCCGAAGCCGAAGCCCACGTGCATAACACGACGATCGAAAAAGTGCATTTTCACGAAGTCGGCGCGGCCGACGCGATCGTCGATATCGTCTGCGTGTCTGCTGCCGTCGAGTTGCTCGGCCTCGATCGCATCGAATGCTCCCCCATCCCCACGGGCAGCGGCACGGTGCGCTGCGAACACGGCGTGATGCCGGTGCCCGCGCCGGCCACGGCGCGCCTGCTCATCGATGCACCGATCGCCGCCTGCGACGAAACCGGAGAACTGACCACCCCCACCGGGGCCGCCGTTCTCACCACGCTCGCAAAACGCTTCGGCGGTCCGCCGAATATGACCGTTCGCGCGATCGGCTGTGGCGCTGGAACGCGCGACGGCGTCACCCGCCCGAACATCATGCGGCTTCTGATCGGTGAGCAGGCATCCGACGCCGCCACAACCGACACTGTCATCGTGCTGGAAGCGCAAATCGACGACGCCAACGGCCAGGTTCTGGCATATGCCTGCGAGCAGCTATTGCGCGCGGGTGCGCTCGATGCCTACATCACGCCGATCATGATGAAAAAGGGCCGCCCCGCGCACTTGCTGACCGTGCTGGGCACGCCCGGCGACTACGACCGGCTGGAAGCCGTGATCTTTCGCGAGACGCCCACGCTGGGCGTTCGCCGGACAGAGGCCCAGCGTACGAAACTTGCGCGTCATATTGACACGGTTCAGACCTCGGCCGGTTCCATCCGCGTGAAGGTCGCCAACCGGGACGGCCGTTCGCAGGCATGGCCGGAATATGACGACTGTGCGGCGGCGGCGGCGAGTTCGAACCGCCCTTTGCGTGAGATACAAGACGAAGCCCTGAGGATTTGGCATTCACACCACTTTGGCTAGCGGCTGGTCGCTCGACTTCAACCTGCTGATGCTGATCGTCGCGCTGTGCGGCGTGATGGCGGCCAGCGGCTGGTGGTTTCGCGCGACAAACCCGCCCGCCGGCGAGCGCGACGCAATTCGCCGACATCGCGAAATGGCTCGTCTTGAGCGGCAGATGCTGGAATCGGTTACGGCGCTGGTCAGCCAGCTCGAGCAAACTGCCGTGCGAATCAATCAAACGCTCGACGAGCGCGCACGCTCGGTTCAGGCGCTATTGCGGCTCGCGGACGAACGCATCGCTCAATTGGCGCTCAACGAAACGGCAGAGGCCCTCACCCCAATCGCGCCTATTGCAGACTCATCGAACCTTGGATCGAGCGAAGCGCACCAAACACCACCATGCGAATCGGTCAGCAGTCCATGGGACAACACTAGCGCTTACTCAGAAGCCATCGACGAGGGAATTGACCTGATCCTGTCGCACAACAACCCACCCGAACCGGCGAATCCCGCGCCGCCCCCAGCACAGCGCGTCCTCGAAACCGCGTCGGCGGATTTAACCTACGTCGCCGCCGTGGACGTGCCTCAGCTTTCCATCAACGCCCGCCGAGAGGATGAAGCCGCGAAGGCGTTCGGGGATGCACGCATGAAAATCCTGCGACTCCACGCCTCCGGTGAGCGTCCCATCGATATCGCCGAATCGCTCGGCCTGACGCTGGGCGAGGTCGAACTCGTGCTGAATATCGAGCAATTCACGGTGGCAGGATCGTGAGCGCCGCGCCCCCGCGTGTCGCCGCGCTCGCGGGCCCTAAAACCGCCTGAAATTCGGCGAAATCTAATCGCGCGGTCAAAAATCTTCGAAAAAACCGCTGTTTTTAACCCCACGCCACTTGACGAAACCTCACTCACACGGGCATATTAGAAAAAACGCTGGTTTTCCTGCGTTTTTCGAACGGATTCGATCGGGATCGTCCACCGCCCGGCGTAAGGAGACGCCCATCTCATCATCGTCGCGCGGTTGTTGTCTAGGCGATATTTTCCAGTTTGCTCTTCTAAAGCACGGAGGAAGTAACACACATGGCCAAGACCAAGTCCGCCGCCGGAAAGGCTCGCAGCAAATCTGACGTATATCGCGAGCTCGCCGAGGTCGCCGGGATCAGCCGTAAGCAGGTCGCCAGCGTTTTCGACGGCATGAGCGCAATGATCAAGAAAGACCTCACCAAGGGCGCCGGCGTGTTCGCCGTTCCCGGCCTGATGAAAATCATGGTCATCAAAAAGCCGGCCACCAAGGCCCGCGAAGGCATCAATCCCTTCACCAAGGAAAAGCAGATTTTCAAGGCCAAGCCGGCTCGCCGCATCGTGCGCGTCCGCCCGCTGAAAGCCCTGAAGTCGATGGTGTCCTAAGCACGCCGAACCACTGAATTTCACACGTGCAACACAGGAGAGGCGGCTGAACGGCCGGCTCTCCTTGTGCTTTGTCTTGGTCCTCGCTCAGGTTCCGCCGCGCGAACCACCTCTATGACGCGCCGGTCCAATGTCGAAATCGGCAACAACTCGAACTCCGCCGGCGTCACCCACCGCCCGGATTTCACGCCGCCCCAACGCGCGCCGGCCGCAGCCGCGGCGGCGTGGATGCGCAAGCACAGCGTGCGATGCGTGAATTGATGCTTCACCTCGCCAACGAAACGCGCCGCTTCGACGCGCAGCCCGTGTGCGTCCCCAAACGCCTCCGCGATCTCGCGCGGCGTCGCGCCAGGCGAAATACCATCTATCTGCGGCAGCCGCCACAAGCCGCCCAACAGTCCGCGCGGTGGCCGCGGCATCGCCAGCAAGCGATCATCGCGCCAAACCGCCAGCGCGGCCGCTTCGATCAGACGCGGTGGTCGCTTCGAAACGCGCGCCGGCACGCTCGCCACGGAGTCCTTTCGCAGCGCCGCGCAGTGCGCGCGCAACGGGCACATTGCGCACGCCGGCTGCCGAGGCAAGCAAACCGTCGCTCCCAATTCCATGATCGCCTGATTGAAATCTCCCGGCCGGCGCGCCGGCGTCAGCGCCTCGGCGACCAACCACAACCCCTCGACGACCGCGCGATCGTCGATCGGAGTTTGCAGATTCAGCAACCGCGCCAATACGCGCTTCACATTGCCATCCACCACGGCCGCCCGGCGGCCAAAGGCGATGCTCGCGATTGCGCCGGCCGTGTAGCGACCGACCCCGGGCAGCGCGCGCAGCGCTGCCGCGTCCGTTGGAAATTCGCCGTCGTATTGGTTCACGATCGCCCGCGCGGCAGCGTGCAGGTTCTTCGCCCGGCTGTAATAGCCCAATCCGGACCACAATCGCAGCACATCATCCAGCGGCGCGATCGCAAGTGCTTGCACTGTCGGAAACGTCCGCGTGAAACGCGCGTAATAATCAATGACCGTTTCGACGCGCGTCTGCTGAAGCATGACCTCCGACAACCAAACACGATAAGGATCGCTGGTCTCACGCCAAGGAAGGGCACGCCTGGACTTGTCATACCAGCGCAATAATGCGGAGTGAATTTGCCGAGCCGCGGAAATGAGCGATCGTTCGTTCGTATCGGATTCGTCGCCGGTGGCCCGCCTTGGGGCCGGATCAAAGGCCGTGCGATCGCGGGTCGCATGGTTCGTCACGGCCGGACGCGCAGACATCACACCGCACCCCGCGCGATGCGGCAGAACAAATCGCCGCGTTCGCGATAATCCGTAAACATGTCCCACGACGCGCAGGCCGGGCTGAGCAAAATCGCCTCTCCGCCTGACAAACGCACCCGACACGCTTCGACCGCGTCCGGCAACGATGCATATTGATCCGCGCTTCCACCCGCGACGCGCACCGTGGCCGCGATACCCGGCCCGGTCTGGCCGATGCAGGCCACATAACGTGCCCGCGCGGCTGCATATTGTGCGATTCCGGTCAGGTCGCTCCCCTTGTCATATCCGCCCAGAATGATGCAAAACGGCGTCGTCATGGCGTCGATCGCCGTTTGCGCGGCCTCTGGCGTCGTCGATTTCGAATCGTTGAAATACGACACGCCGTCGCGCACGCAAGCGCGCTGCAACCGGTGCGGCAGCGCTTCGAAATCCGCGAGCGCCGCGGCCGCGTCTTGCGAATTGACATCGAATTGCTGCGCAATGGCAATCGCCATGGCGGCATTCGCGAGATTGTGCCGGCCGGGCACTTGCAGATTCAGCCCTGTGACGGGCAATTCCCGCTCCATCCTTTCCATCGATGGGGCGAGTCGACCGACAACCGGCATGGCATCGCTGATTCGCCCCAGCCACACGTCCCTTCGCCCGAGTAGCGCCGCGCGAACGGCTGAGTTGTCAAATGCGGCCTGTCCGAGAATCGCACAGGATTCCGCGACCGTTGATTGAAACCGAAAAATGTTCAGCTTCGCATCGCGGTACGCATCGAGACTGCCGTGCCAATCGAGATGATTGGGCGTAACGCCGGTCAACACCGCGACCCGTGGGCTCCATTCCAAAAATGGCGTTCGGTGCAACTGAAAACTCGACAACTCAAGCACAACGATGTCGCGCGGCGCGATCTCATCCAGCGCATCCAGCAGCGACCGCCCGATGTTGCCGCCGACCCACACACGCCGCCCACCCACACGGCGCTCCAGGATGTGGCCGGTCATTGCCGTGATCGTGCTTTTGCCTACCGAACCAGTGATGCCCACGCAGTCGCCACGGCAGCGCTGAACGAACAGATTTATCTCGGTGGTGATCTGAACGCCCGCCGCTCGCGCCACCGCCAGAAACGGCGACGAATCCGGCACCACCGGATTCGCAATCACGACGTCGGCCTCACGAAAATCGCGCTCTTCATGCCCACCCAGCCGCAACTCGACAAGGCAATCGCGAATTTGGGTCAGCGAATCTTCCAGCGCGCCGGCCGGCTCTTTGTCGGTCACCAGCACGCGCGCCCCACGCTCGCTCAGCCAGCGCGCCACGCCGACGCCGCCGCCGAAGCGGCCCAATCCCATCACCGTCACACGCTTTCCCGTCCAGTCGTCAATCCGCGAATTGGCTCGATCGGATTGTCCGGGCGCTATAGTATCGAGCGGCATGAGCATGAACTCCAGAATCACGGTGCGCGTCGCGACGCTTTCCGACATCGATCTGATTACGGACTTCAACTGCGCGATGGCCGGCGAGACCGAAGGCCGCGCGCTCGATCGTTCAACGGTCAGCCGCGGCGTGCGCGCCGTCGTCGAAAATCAGCGACTCGGAGTGTACTACGTCGCGGCCTCTGAGGGTACGGTCGTCGGCCAAATGATGATTACCTATGAATGGAGTGATTGGCGCTGCGGGTTGTTCTGGTGGATTCAGAGCGTTTATGTAGCTCCGGCCGCGCGCGGAGCGGGTGCGTATCGCGCACTGCATCAGCACGTCGAATCGCTTGCGCGGAGCACTCCCGGTGTGTGTGGGATCCGTTTGTATGTCGAGGCCGAAAACACCGCCGCACAGCGCGTATACGAAAAACTCGGAATGAGCCGCACCAGCTATCAGCTTTACGAAGCGGATTGGCCCGCCAAACCCGCGTAACGCGCTGCTCATCGGAGCAGTTTCATTCGCCCATCAGACGCTGCACAGCGCCGATTCTCATATTCGGCATTCTGCATTTTTCATGCTGCATGCCGCGTCGCTCCCCGGCCGATCGACGCCAGCAAGCCAGCCGCGAGCCCGAGGAAGAT
>JAEUIR010000249.1:4764-5021 GCA_016795025.1 Phycisphaerales bacterium | reverse complement strand
TGTCCTTAAAGCACTTGGGTCAGATCGCAGCCCGCCGGGTCCGGGCAGACCCGAGGCCGCGATCGCCTGATAGACTCGCAATATACGCCAAACAAACGTCGATCGCAAATCGGGCGTCTTGGGCCTTCGCCGGTCCTAGGACCTCGCGTCGATCTGCGGCGGCTCGGGTGGTGCGCGCTTCACCTGCCGCACGACGATCACTCGCGCAAATATGTCGCCCAGCCGCTGGCGATTCCGCGACAGGATGACCAGGAACC
>JAEUIR010000249.1:0-4754 GCA_016795025.1 Phycisphaerales bacterium | reverse complement strand
GGCGGCAACAACTCCACCAGCCGCAGCGCGTTTCGCAACACAATCTGCCACATCAGCGGACGTGAGCCGGTGTCGCCCATCAGCCGAAGGCGCATCACGACTTTGCCGATGGTGCGTTGCGTCAGCAATTCCATCACAAGCGCATAGGCCGTGTAGCTTGTCGAAGACAGCCCCCACCAGAGCAGCAGCCTGAACGGATCGACCAGTTCGGCGTCAAACGTCGTGCTGAGCGCCCATTGTCCGATCTGTTTGAATGACTCGGTCCAGGACAACCCGAGCAGCGCCGCCATGATGAACGAAAACGGCAGAAAATCGATCGCGCCCGCGATGAGCCGCTGCGTCGAAAGCGCCGGTTCCCACCCCGGCGGAAGCGCCGCCGCCTCAATCATCGCGCCGCGCCGCAACGTAAACAGCAGCGAGAACACGACGATCAGAATAAACAACGTAGCGATCTGAAGCGGCCCGGAGATCGTCGCCACCGGATCAGCCCGCTCAAACACCTCGCGCACATCCAGCGTTTTCTCCACCGGCTCGTCGTCGAAACGAGCGAAGCGGACCAGCGCTAGACCGGGCGCATCCACTCCCAACACCGCGAGATGTTGATTGAACCCGGCCGCGCCGCGCACCTGCACCGGCTGAAAGCCATCCGGCGCTGCGGACCACTTCGGCTCGATCTCCCGCCACGCCATTTTGGCCTGATCGCCGCTTGCGCGTGGCATGTGTCGGTAAACGTCGATTCGCGCGCCAGAGCTGCCGGGCAACACGGTGATCAGGCTTGCGGCGCGATTCGCCTCACAGATCCAAATGCTGTCCGGCCGCATTTCCAAGCGCAGCGCGTCCAGTTCCGTCCACGCCCCGGTCGGGAGATCGAGTTGCCACGAGCGCACGGTTTTCGACGCCGCGTCATAGCCGGCCACAATCAGCGCGCCACCCGACCGCCCGATTCGAGCGGATGGCGATTCGCTCACTTGGAGCGCGGGGGGGCAGCGACCCACGAGTTTCCACACGCCGCCGTCGATCGTCGCGACGATCATCTTCGAATCCGCGGCCTGAACATCTGTCGGTGCGCCGCCGCCATCGCCCAACAATCCGCTTGCGTCCACCGATCGAAGCAGCGCGTATGGGCGATCCCCAACCGCGGTGGCATCGATCGGCGGTCGTGACCCGGGCAGCGATGGTTCAGGAGTCAACCCGGAAGTCTCACCCGTTCGATATACAGAGCCGTCATCGAAAAACGCCAACAGCCGGTCCGCGGCGGGCGTGATTCGCACCACGTGGCCGTTCCATTCGATCGGCCTGGTGAACTTCGATTGAATCAACCGAGCGCTGAGTCGCCAGGCCTTCGCATGCGCATCGACGAGCCAAAGCCGATCCTCGGTCGCGTTGAGCAGCGTGACTTCAGCGCGCTGCGTCGCGAGCTGCGCGGCGGCGCGTTCGACGTGAAACGTGGCGATCAGCGCGGCGATGAACGCCAGACAGGAAGCCGCGCTTCGCCGAGCCGGGAAACGCGAACCGGAAAAGCGGCCAATCAATTTCACGGCGTCCCCGGTTCTGAAGCGTTGGGCGGCGCGGCGGCCGCCGATTCTCCAATTTGCTCGATCGGACCGTTCCACTCGCGCGGAAACTCGCAGAATGGCGGCTGATCCGGGCGGAATTTTGCCGCGTCGATATCGATGCGTAGTTCCGCGTCGCGCATCGGCCATTCCACAACATAGCGCCGAGCCGTATGCGTTTTCGTGTCTCCAACGGGCCGCCAGTTCTCGATTTGTGCGCGCATGACGACATGTCCATCGCACGATCGATCGATGATCTCCTTCGGTAAATAAGGCGCGTTCGGGTTGAGTACGACTTCGCGTACGCCGATCGTCCGTCCTTCGTCATTCGTGCGGACGTAAATCAGTCGATGATCGTTTTCGACGATCCGCAAAAAAGGACTCGGCCCGGCGTCGCTGCCGTCGCTCAGGCATCGCAGCATCAGCGCATCGAGGAGATCGTTCGGCGGCACGGGTAGATCATTCGCCCCCGCGCCATCCGCGCCTGCCCATTCGCCCCACCACATCTTGCGAAAATCGGAATCGTCCACGCACAGCCAGAAGCGATCATCGTTGCTGCCGATCCGCGCCAGGCTGCCGGCCAGGTTGTTCTTGATATTGAAATAAAGGCAACGATCCGGCCGGAAGATCAACGTCATCGGCTGTGCGACGAATCGCCGCGTGTTTTGCTGGGCGTCGCGGAAGCGAATCGACACCAGGCCGGTGCAATACAGCGGCGCATCGCCCGTCGGCGCGTGAGTGTTGACGCGCTGCAGCGCTTCGGCCACGTCGCGCGGCGGGATGATGTCCGTTTTATTCGCCCCGTTGCAGCCTACCAGCGCGATCGCGCTCAAGCACTCCGTTATGAGCACAACGCCAGCGCCGCAACGCGGCAGGCAAGCCCGCCTATGCACGCGACGTCTCCGAAACCGGTGCGGCTTCGCCATCAGTCGCGTCACTCCCCGCCAGCAGACTTTCAAGCTGCTCACTCAGCGATTCCATTTGCTGCTCATCCATTTCGGGCCGCACGACGGCATATGATTTTCCGTCATGAATGGCGACGTACTTCCAAATCTCGCCCGCTTCAGCGTTTGTCGCTTCGACGAGCTTCAGCACCTTTTTCCGCCACAGCAGCAGCGCCAGGACAAACCGAAATTGCCGCTTGTCAATCTGGGCCTCGTCATCCAGTCGCGAAAAGAACGCATAAATTGCCTCGCGATCAAACGCGTGGGTTCGCTTCTCGGGCGGGGCCTTGCGCCGCGTCCGCCACCAGCCGACGACCCCGCCATGCCCCGGCTCAGCGCAGGCGTCGCACACATCGTCGCGACGAAACGCGCCATCAATCAGCGACAGAAAAACGCGAAAGGACGCGCCGATTTCAAACTCGTGGCCGCAGGTTCCACAAACCGTCGCGTGACGAGGGAGATTCCATTCCTGTGACAAGCTTGGCCGCTCCTTCAGATGGGCAGGCGCCGCGCGCGGGTCGCCGACGGACCGCGACCGCCGGCAAACTCGCGATGACTGACTGGATTATACGGCAGTCCCCGCCGCGCCGCCGGGACGCTCCCCGATCCACGCGCCCGCCGCGCATCGAATTGAAACTCGGCCGCGGAAGTGCCCGAGCAACTGAACCCGCTTCGGTCTACAGCTCGAACTGGCTGCGCTCTTCGTCGTCCAAGATGTCCGCCAGCCGCATGCGCACGTAGTCCGGGTCGATCACGACTTCCTTGTGTGACGCATCGGAAGCGCTAAACGCGATCTCCTCGACCACGCGCTCGACGATCGTGTACAACCGCCGCGCGCCGATGTTTTCGAGCATCTGGTTCGCGCGAAAGGCCATTTCGGCCATCTCGCGAATGGCCTCTTCGGTGATGGTCAGCTTCACGCCTTCGGTGCGCATCAGCTCGACCTGCTGACGAATCAGCGCGTTCTGCGGCTCGGTCAGGATGCGATACAAGTCCTCGCCCGTCAGATCGTCCAGATGCACGCGGATCGGGAATCGCCCTTGCAATTCCGGCATGAGATCGCACGGATTCACATTGGTGAATGCGCCGGCCGCGATGAACAAAACGTGATTTGTCCGCACCTGGCCGTAGCGCGTGCTGACGGTCGTGCCTTCCACCAGCGGCAGCAGGTCGCGCTGGACGCCGCTGCGCGACACCTCCGGCCCGACCGACTCCGCTCCGCCCACGCCCGCGATCTTGTCGATCTCATCCAGGAACACAATGCCCGTCTGCTCGCAGCGGGCGATCGCGGCCTGATGCAGCGCGTCGTGATCGATCAGCCGGTCGATCTCCTGCTGTGTGAATACTTCCAGAGCTTCGCGAACGGACAGGCGCTGCCGTCGAGATTTTCGCGGCATCAGGCGCTCAAATAACTGCTCGAACTCCGGCCCGAACTGGTCCAGCCCGGTTGACGCCATCGCGTGCTGCGGGATGGAGCGCTCTTCCATCGACACTTCCACGGATTGATCCGTCAGCCCGCCGGACCGCAACTGGCCACGAAGCTTTTCGCGCGTACGCTCGCGACGCTCGCGCTCTTCGCCGCTGTCCGGCGCTAACCCGGATAGTTCGCGCGATGGAAACAACTGGTCCAAGACACGATCCTCGGCCGACTCGCGGGCGCGCTCCTGTACGCTCGCGGACATGGAGCGGCGTTCGAGCGCGATGGAGCGCTCCAGCAAATCGCGAATGATGCCGTCCACATCGCGCCCGACGTATCCGACTTCGGTAAACTTCGTCGCCTCGACCTTGACGAACGGGGCATCGACCAGCATGGCCAGCCGACGAGCGATTTCTGTTTTTCCGACGCCGGTCGGGCCGACCATGAGGATGTTTTTGGGGACAACGTCCTCACGCAGTTCCGCCGGCAGTTGCAGCCGCCGCCAGCGGTTTCGAATGGCGATCGCTACGGCCCGCTTGGCGGTGTCCTGGCCGATAATGTAGCGGTCCAGTTCTCGCAATATTTGTCGGGGAGTGAGTTCTATCATTCGGGTCTTATTTGGGTTCTCGGCTCTGGCGGTTCGATTCACCGATCGCAGTGTCACGTTTCAAAGCTGCGCCGCGGCATTACATGTGCGGGATTGCGCAATCTCGAACGACGAGTTCATCAAGCGTCTCCAAGAACGCTGACCGCCCCTCTTTTGCCCCTGCTCCCCGCAAGCAGACAGCAGAGCTGTCCGGTTGCGTCTCGCCCGGGCACCTGGCCCATGACCGCCGCCCC
>JAEUIR010000248.1 GCA_016795025.1 Phycisphaerales bacterium | reverse complement strand
TCGACGGGGTGCTCGCCCTCCGCGTCGCCGGCCTCCCCCGCCCCGGGCTTGCCGTCGGCGGGGTCGCCCTCGGCGCCGTCGCCCTGCCCCACGCCCGAATCGCTGTTGTCTCCATAACGGAAGTGCGGCAAATCGATGCCGCGAATCGGAATGCTGATGAGCTGCTTGCCCTCTTTGCCGATTAACTCGCCCCGCGTGAGAAACTTCCGCAGATCGCCGCGGATCTTGCCCTTGACGATCTGACGAAACCGCTGATGGTCTTTTTCGATGCGCAACACCATGATGACGTATTCTATCGGCATCGCGGCTGTCCGATCGCGAACCGGTTTAGCCGGCCTGAAAACGCTCCCGACGCAATTGCTCATTGCGGCATGCCACCGCTGACAAATTGACTGGACAAAAAAGCCGCACCCCTCTCCAAAAACTGCCCTTTTTGGGGTTTTCTAAGCATTTTATCCGGGGCTGACGGTTGGCACGCGCTGTGCATGCCTGACACCTGACGAAACGCATCGCCGCCTTTCGAATCACTCGAATCGGCGGCGCAATATCAGAAGGAGTTCAAACATGTTCACGTTGATGCGAAATCCGACAATGCGGCCCTATCACGATGTGGCTCGCGAAATGAGCCGCATGCTCGACGCGTTCGCCAATCGAGCGCCGTTCGACTCCATGTTCGACGCCGCGGTGACCTTTCCCGCGCTCAACCTGTGGGAAGACGATCACAAAGTGTTTGTCGAAGCCGAATTGCCCGGCGTCGCCGCCAAAGATGTCGAGGTGAAAGTGCATGGCAATGAGCTGCACATCTTCGGCAAGCGAGAATCGACGAGCGGCGACAAGCGAAATTTCCAGCGGCAGGAGCGCGTCTTCGGCGAATTCAGCCGAATGATCTCCCTGCCCACCCCTGTGGATGCCGAGAAAATCGAAGCGACGCTGAAGGACGGCGTGCTGACGGTCATACTGCCAAAGGCGGAGACCGCCAAGGCACGCAAGATCGCCGTCAAAGCCGTCTAACCGCGGCGCGATGAATATTGGTTCCACTGTCCTGCGCGGCCGCGTGCCGTCGCAATTGGTTTGCGGCGGCGCGAACGGCGTGCGGGCCGGTCGCGGGATATCAAAAAATCCAGCGGCCGCGCGGGACATGGAACTGATTCAAAAGCTTCGGAGTGACCATCGCGCCGCACGAGCATATGAACCCCATGTGTCTCGTGCGGCAAACGAGTAACAACAACGCCGTCGGCCAGGCCGGCGCAAAGCTTAGAGCGGGAGAAAGCCATGAATTGCGGAACAATGACCAAGTGCGAAACGCCGGCATCGACGGTGGAACAGGCACGTGCCGGGCAGACCTATGTGCCGCGCGTCGACATCGTCGAACAAGGCGACGAGATGTTGATTTTCGCGGACATCCCGGGCGTCACGGCTCAGAACGTCGATATCGATTTCGACAAAGGCGCCTTGACGATCACCGGTCGCGTGCCGCAGCGCAGGAACGGGCACACGCGCGAGGTATTCAGTGAATACGGCGTGGGCGACTTTCGGCGCACCTTCCAGGTGGGTGATGGATTTGATGCTTCACAATTTCACGCGGAAATCAGCCACGGCGTTTTGACGCTGCACCTTCCGAAGGCCCAATCGCTGCGGGCGCGGAAGATCGCTGTAAAGGGTGCGTAAATTTCCAACGCCACGGCAGTCTGAATTGCTTCTCGAAAGGCGACCAAAGTCGTCATAAACCGCAGGGTCCGCGAAGAGAGCTCCCACTCTCGTCGCGGACCTTGTGCAATTCCGTCTTGTTGGCCGTTCTCAGTCGCAGCGATAGCGAATGCTGCGCGATCGGTAATAGCGCGGCGAATCGTAGTACACCGTGCGGGTGCGGTACGCGCGCGGGTAATATCGCGGGCTGCAATCTCGGTAGACCGGGCGCGTGTAGCAGCGCTCGACATACACCGGCGCGTAGTCGTAGCAATCGTCGTAGTACACCGGTCGAGAGTAGTAATACCGATCGCCGCAATCGCGATCCCCGATGCGGATGCTCAGACCGAAATCGCCGGCCTGTGCCGCAGCGCCTCCGAACATCGCCAATCCGGCCAACATCGCAACCATCGTACGAGCGGACATTTTCGCGATCTCCTTGACGTTTCTCATTGTTTCCGTCGCTTGTTCTATTTGACGGCCGAGCGATTTGACGTTCGGCCGGTGCTTAATATTCATTGACACGGCTGAAAGCGTCCAGTTTGTCCTTGCATCGAGAAATTTGGCAACTGCAATCATCCAATAACCCTATCTCATTGCACGACAAGAGGTTCGGAAAAGCAGGCAATGCGAGCCGACTGAATGATCGTCTTATAATGTTCAGGTTATTGCAACTTTGGCGATCGCGTAACATTCGATAGCCCCACATGAGCCACTGGTCGCAAGTCGCGATCCGGAAACGCTCGTCGCAAGGATTTCATCTTGGCGTGGATGCTGCGAGAGGTCGTATATCCGGCAAATCTGCTGAGCGCCGCTGATCGGCTCGCGGCGGGCGGCGAATTATGTGTTTTCGATTGCGCCGGCGATTCAGAATCGGCGGTCGAGCCTGCCTTCTCAATGATCTGCCATGAGCCGCGCGGGGTATTCGAACAGCCGCGCGGTGGCTCGGCCAGGTTCAGCGCCGCGGGGCAGGTCTCGCGCGAAGCAGCGAATGGATGGGCGCTCTTTCGTGAATTGATCGACTCCGTCCGCCGCATGCCGAAAGCCCCGTTTCCGCTCGCGCCGGGTTGGGTTGGCTATTTTGGTTACGAAATGAACGGCTTGCTGGAGCGCCTGCCCGCTCCGCGCGAGCCAATCATCGACATGCCTCAGGCGCGGCTCGCGTTTTTCGATGCGGCCATTGTGCTCGATCACCGGCAACACCGAGCGTTCGCGCTGCACGTGCCGGCGGCCGCAACCTGGATCGCGAAAGCGCCGCCCACTGATATTGACGAATTTTGCGAACGCTGGACGATGGCTGTTGCCACGTCGCAGGCATTGCCCAAGCTGGAGCTTGCAACTCGCGATATGCTGAAGGCAATCCGCGTTCAGATTCCCGTGACGCAGCGAGAATATGAGCAGCGCGTCGATCGTGTGCGAAACTACATCGCGTCCGGCGACATTTACCAGGCAAATATTTCGCATCCCATCCTCGTTCAGGGCATCACCAATTCAGTCGCATTGGCGGAGAGCGTGCGCGAGAAAAACCCCGCTGGGTTTTCGGGATATCTGCGTTGGGGTTCGCGCGCGGTCATTTCAGCGTCACCCGAGTTGTTTATTTCACTCGTGGAAGGAATGCTAAAAACCCGCCCCATCAAGGGCACAGCTCGCCGAAGCCGCGATCCCCTGCTCGACGCGCTCGCACGAAAGTCACTCCTCGACAGTGAAAAAGATCGCGCGGAGCTGGCGATGATCGTCGATCTGCATCGCAACGACATCGGTCGGGTGTGCGAGTTGGGTAGCGTCCGTGTGGATCGCGCGCGAGTCCTGGAAACTCATCCGCGCGTGTATCACACGGTGGCGGAAATTAGCGGCCGAATCGCCGCCGGCCAAACCGCGATGGAAGCGTTGCAAGCAAGTTTCCCGCCAGGATCGGTTACGGGAGCTCCAAAAATCCGAGCAATGCAGATCATCCATGAAATTGAGCCGATGGCCCGAGGAGTCTATTGCGGGTCGCTTTGTGCGTTTCCGTTGGATGGCTCGCTCATCGCCAATGTCGCGATTCGAACCATGCAACTATCTGGAAGTAATGGAGTTATGCACGTTGGCGGAGGCGTTGTGGCCGATTCGGACCCGGCATCAGAATACGACGAAACCCTCGCAAAGGCTCAGTCATTTTTGTCGTCGCTCGAAACAGGCACCGCATTGGTCAACCACGCGGCCCGCCCGTTACACTACGATTGAACGGAACCGGCGGAGCACTTCGTTGCGAGAATGGGCGAGCATAAACGGAAAACTAACGCCGGCGGATCAGGCCCAGGTCAGTGTTTATGACTCCGGCTTTATGCAGGGAGTCGGCCTGTTCGAAACCATGCGCGCCTATGACGGCCGCGTGTTTCGGCTCAATGCGCATTTGGCGCGACTTACCGGAGCGGCGCGGCAACTTGGCTGGTCGGCGATACCGCCGCATGACGAGTTGCGCCGTGCGGTCGAGCAGGTACTCGATGCGGTTGAACAGAGCGACGCCCGCGTACGATTAACCGTCACGACCGGCTCGCTGCGCGCGACGGAATCCGACACGCCGCGATTGACCATTGTCACTACTGCGACGCCTGGAATTCCTTATCCGGATGAGCTTTATGCAAAGGGCGCGACGGCGGTCATCTCGAAGTATCGACAGTCGCGCGCCGACCCGACAACCGGTTTCAAGACGACCAGCTATTTCTCGCGACTTGCGGCGCTGCGCATCGCCCATGCCGCGCACGCGTTCGAAGCGCTATGGATGACACCCGAAAACCACCTGGCCGAAGGCTCGATCAGCAACTTGTTTCTCGTGAAGGACGCTGAGCTCCTGACACCATCGCTGGAAACTCCCGTACTGCCCGGCATCACGCGCGCGGCGGTGCTGGAGGCCGCTGAGGGTCTTGGCATACCGATCGTCGAGCGCGGGCTTTCGATCGACGATTTGCTGGCGGCCGACGAGGTGTTTATCACCAACAGCCTGATGGAAATCGTGCCGATCGTTCGCATCGAACGTGAACCGATCGCGACTGAAAAAGTAGGAGAAATAACCGCTCGGCTTCGCGAGTGCTACGCGGATTTTGTGCGCGAGGAATGTCTCAGCGAGGATTAGCCGCCGCGGCGCGGATCGTTCTGATCACATTGAGAGGATTCAGCAGTGGCCCGTCAGCGAACGACAAATAAGACCCGAAAGCCTCGCCCGCGCCGAGCCGAGTCGCGCAACCAGGAGCACGCGCGCCGGACAGCCCAACCTCAGAACGGCAGCGTCGCGCGAACACCCCGCGAAGCCGCTCCCGCTCGGTCTGCGCCGCGAGCCGCGTCGCCCCCACCCAACGTCGAT
>JAEUIR010000247.1 GCA_016795025.1 Phycisphaerales bacterium | reverse complement strand
CGAGCATGGCGGTCAGGTTGGCTAAGGTGCCGCCTGAGGTCAAAAAGCCGTCTGCTGCCGGGCCGAAGCCCATTTGTTTGGCCAAAGCGCGCACCACATTCACTTCAACATGGGCGTGTTCAACCGCAAGGGAGATCATCCGCGTTGGCTTACGGAAGGACTCGCGCAGATGTTCGAGGTACCGCCGGGACGTTCAGGATCGGGGTTGGGCACGACGAATAATTATCGCTTGTATGAGTACCGGGCGATTTATGGAAAGGATCCGCAGCGCCTCGGCGATTTGCGAGAATTCATCGTGAACGATGGACGCTGGGAAGGCGGCCGCAGCTATTCATACGGCTGGGCGCTGGTTCAATATCTGATGCGCGATCAAAAGCCCAAATTCGCGAAATTCATGCAAAGGCAAGCTGCGCGTGAGGACGAAGTTGAACTTTCCGAGACTGAAAAGCAGCAGGAATTTGAGGATCTTTTCGGCGTCGTGGACGACAAGTATCGCAAAAAGTTTTCTGATTATGTGAACGATCTGCCGCTGAAAATCTCGGAGCTGCCAAACGCGCCTTAGTCAGCATTGAGGCTTGCAGCGGTCGCCCGGGGTGTTGCCGGCTTGTGATATCCCGTTGACCCGCGGTCCTGCCGATTTTGTCGCGTGAATTTTTCAGACGCCGTTGCGCAATCGCGCCGCGGCGTCTTGCGTTTTCCGGCCGCGCGCCGCGATGATGTCGGTCCGGTGCGCCAACGGACGGCGCGCCGCAGCAGGCAACCGGGACGCCGCATGCCTCGTTCGCAATCGCCTAATCAGCGCCGTTCGAATGCTTCGCGCGCGCGCTGGTTGGCCGCGTATCGTCGCGCTGCGCGCGATTCGATCTACTCGCTGATCATTCTTGTCCCGCTGGTCATCGGCTTCGAGCTGGCCGCCGCGTGGCTGCGGCCGATCGGCGCGCCGTCGCCCCGCCTGATCGCGCCGGGAGCGATTCGCGACTTATTCGGCTGGCTCGGCGCCAGCGGCGCGTGGTTACCGGCCATCACCATGTGCGGCGTGCTGATCGGCATGCAGCTTTCGCGCGCGACCGCATCCAAGCCGCGCGCGGCTGTCGCGTTGCTGAGCATCGCCGAGGGGGCCGCGCTGGCGCTGCCGCTCGCTTTGGTCAGCGTGGCGCTATTGGGGCGCGGCAGCGCGGCGGACGTCGCCGGAATCACCGCTTATCGCGCCGTGCTGGCCATCGGCGCCGCGCTGTATGAAGAATTCGTTTTTCGCCTCGTGCTGATTTCCGCGCTGCTTTTTCTGTTTCGCGATCTGATGCGCCTGAAGCAAAGCGGAGCGGCCGCGCTAAGCGTCGCGGTGGCTGCGACGGTGTTTTCCGCGGCGCATTTTCCTCCCGCGGGATCGATGGCGTTCGGCTGGCCGGAGTTCTTCTTTTATGTCAGCGCGGGAGCGTATTTGTCGGTGCTTTTTCTGGCGCGGGGATTGCCGATCGCGGTGGTTTGTCATGCGGCGTACAACATTGCGATGCTGATTTGGCGCTGATGCAACCGGGAGCAGGCAGCCCGGCTGGAGCCGAGTCGCCTGTTGCGCGCGCTGTTGAAAACTTCCTGGCGAGGGGGCTATTGATTCGGTCGCGACCCTGTGCTCTGTCATCGTTGGATTAGCGGGTACATCTGTGGTTTTGCACCGGCGAGACGCCGATGCTCCCCCTCCATACGGTGATCATTCCAAGCCACTACACTGGGTTGCCTTGTTACGCTCCAACCAGCAGCGCCACAAACGGATCGATGTCGAAGGCGTTTACTGCGCCGTCGGCGTTTGTGTCGGCGTTTTGGATGCGGCAGTCGGGGTAGGTTTCGGCGTAGCGCGCGGCGTCTTGCATTGCCAGCACGAACGCGTCGATGTCGTAGGCGTTCACAAGTCCATCGCAGTTCAGATCGCCGCGATTCACTGTGGTGACGCAGCCGTAGCGGGCGAACCGCGCGCTGACAATCGGCGCATCCGCCGGGCCGACCGTCGAAAACGCGCCGGCCGCGTAGAGCGCCGGTCCGCCCGCTTCGTGTCGGCCGAGCAATACAAAAGGATTTCCGCTATGCATGCCGCCGGCGAACTCGGCTAACTGGCCGTCTTTCCAGCGCAGCAGTCCGCGGAGTTGAACGCCGTTCACGCGCAGCGCGTTGGCTCCGATGAATAACCCCAGCCCATCGCCGATGTCGAAAGACAACAGCGAATCGACGACCGGCGGAGTGGAATCGGTAAATGTAATATTGCCAAACGTCGACCACGTTTGACCATCCCAGCGCGCCAGGCTGGGCGCGGGTTGGCCGCCGGCGCGGTTGAATTGACCCGCGACATAAAGCTGCGGCCCGCCGCCGTCGTCATGCACGGCCATCGCATACGGGTATGGATGGACCGCCGTTCCATACGTCAATCCCGAGCCGAGCGGTTGCCATTGCTGGCCGTCCCAGCGCGCGATGCCATTGACGCGCGTCGTTCCAGAATCCCGAAACCAGCCGCAGGCGTATAGCGCCGGCCCATTGCCGTCGTCGTACACTTGCAAGTCGGTGACGATTGTTTGACCGCTGGGATTGGTGAAACCCGCACCCAGCGGCTGCCACTGCTGGCCGTTCCAACGCGCTACGTTGTTGAAAGTTTGGCCGCCAAGCGTACGAAATTGCCCGCCGATGTAAAGCGCTTCGCCGCCGCTGTCGTCGAAAAACTCCAACGTGGCCGGGACTCCGCCATTGTCAAACTGCGTCGCGCCGACTGGCTCCCAATGTTGTCCATCGAAGCGCGCCAGCTTATCGACTTCTACTCCGGCAATGCGCGATATGCCGCCGGTCGCGTAAAGATGCTGCCCGTCTGCGTCATTGTGCGAAGCCAGATATAAGATTGCGCCGGTTGTTGACGTGTTTTCCCACCCTTGTCCGTCCCAACGCGCCAGGCCGTCGATCGGCACATCCCCCGCCGCGTCAATGTAGCCGGCTGCATAGATTGCAGGCCTGCGGCCGTCGTCGAACGCGGCCATCGTCCACGGATTTTGGCCGACCAGTCCCTGGCCGTGAGCGAGCGAGTGGAATTGCTGGCCGTCCCAGCGGGCGATGTTCTGGGCCACGGTGCCATTCACGAAGTCAAAAGTTCCGCCGGCGTAAAGCTGCGGGCCGTGGCCGTCGTCGTAGCTTTCAAGGGCGTAGACCTGTGTTCCAGAACTGCCTCCGCCGTCGAATGCCCCATCGAGCACGTTCCACGTCTGGCCATCCCAGAATCCGACCTGCCGCATCGGCTGACCGTTGTTGACTTCCATTCCGCCCGCGGCGTAGAGCTTCGCCCCCGTGCCGTCGTCATGCACCTTGAGCGCACGAATCGTGCCCGGTGTTCCCGCGCCGACGGCCTCCCACGTCTGCCCGTCCCAGCGCGCCATGTTCTCCGCCGGAATCCACTCGCCCGTCGGCTGCACGGCGAAGTCGAACTGGCCCCCGACGTAAAGCCCCGGCCGCCGCGGCCCGTCGCCGTCGTCGTCCCAGACTTCCAGCGCATATACATAGATGCCGTCGGTGCCGCCGAAGCCGTGCCATTGCTGGCCGTCCCATTTGGCCACGCTCCACGCGGTCTGGTCGCCGGCCCGACTGAACGGCCCGCCGGCAAACAGCGCCGGTCCTGTGCCGTCGTCATAGACCTTGAGCACGAAGCATCCCCCGCCCAAGCCTGTTTGCAGTGGTCGCCACGCGACGCCATCCCACTTGGCAATCGAGTTGAATCGCTCATTGCCGACCATCAGAAAATCGCCGCCGGCATAAAGAGCGGGGCCGTTCCCGTCGTTATAGACGCAAAGCGCGTGGATGTAGGGGCTAAGCGATATTGGGCTCACGTATTCCCAATCGCCTCCATGCCAGCGAACTACATATCTTTCAGCCATTACTCCAAAAATCTCTAGGCCGCCTCCTGTGTCCCCCTGGATTGCGAACCCAATCGACGATAACGACCTGCCTGGCATGTAAAAGCGAATCCCATCCCAACATCCGACTCCGGAAATGTCGATCGGCCCGGCAGACCACGAGCTGCCGGCAAAAATCAATCCGCAAGGCTCATAGTGCGTAATGCTCCTGATCCCAAATCGACCCGGTGCGCCCGAGGTCGAAAACTGGCTGGACCAACCATGCTCGCATTGTGCGGCCGAATAGCGCGAAAAAGCCGCGAGGCAGAAGAAGGTAACACCGGAAATATGGAAGCGCCTCAGAAAAGCGGCCCATGGGTACTTGTTCGTGTGCATTTGTTAGTTCCTTCAACCCATTCCGCACTGGAATATCATAGCACGCTGGACGAAAACAGTTCCGACCACGATGCGCACAAACGACGCCCTCTGTAAGACGGCCCCCCCGCTCATTACTCCCAGAGGGCGCGCGACGCGAACACTATTCGACTGGTCGGCTCGCGGTTGGCAGGTCAGGCCCTGTGCAGGTGTGCATTATTTCGACGCGGGGCGAGGTTTTACGCATCTTCCTGCGAAAGAGGGCTGGATTCCGAACCGCGAACCGGTTTCGGCGAAAACGGTACGAAATTTGCTTGGTGTTCTTCGTTAGTTGCCACACAAAGCTAAGCAGGAGATTATGTCATGCGTTTCGCATCCTCGTTATGCGGCATCATGCTGGTTGCCTTTGGTTTCGCAAACCACCTTCTCGCCGATGATTTGCTCGTTCCCAACCAATACGCGACTATTGAGATCGCCATAGCGGCCGCGTCCGACGGCGACGTTATCGTCGTCGATAATCACCCCGAGACATTGCCCCACGGGTGGGCTGACGGGTTCCGTGATCTCGACTTTTCGCCCAACGACGGCCCAACGAAGTTCATCACTATTCGCTCGGCCAACGGCCCCGATAACTGCTTCATCGATCTTACCGGCGGCCACGATGCGTTCATCTTCGACAGCCACGAGGATCAGCGAGCGGTCGTTCAAGGATTCACATTCTTTGTGCTGGACGGTGACACGAACTTTGCTGCATCCGCTGCTATTCAGTGCATGGCCAGCAGCCCGCGGATCGTGAATTGCCGGTTTGTGAATCGCGTCGTTCAGACC
>JAEUIR010000246.1 GCA_016795025.1 Phycisphaerales bacterium | reverse complement strand
CCGACGATGAGCGCGGGCCCTTCGGTCAACGCCTCGGAGTGATACCCGACGATGCCGTTTGACCCGTACACGGGGAACTTGCCGTCTGTGCGCCGTGCCTTTGGCAATCCGGCACCGTACTCGATTGGGAGAATGCTGCCGAGTCGAGCGGCTGCCCAACCACGCGGTAGCGTGAGTTCCTCGCTCATGCCACCAACCTCTCATTCATCTCGCTCAGCAGCGTCGGCAGCGACTCGCCGAAGACCTCGTACGCCGCGCCCAGCCCGCCCATCTGCTTGAAGGGCACATCCTCCAGCGCCTCGGCGTCGATGGCCAGCGATGCGGCGATGTGGTCCTTGATGGCGTCCAGCCACTTGCGCTGCGGCGGTGTAAACGTCACACCCGCCTTGGCCTTCTCCGTCAGCCACGCCGCGTACCGCTCCTCCACGACCTCCTCCACCGGCACCAGCGGCGTGCGGCCATCGATCGCGTGCTTCACCAGCGCGATCAGGTCCACCAGTTGCCGACCGCCTGCGCTCTTGGCCTTTACCGCCTCCGGTTCCGCCGCCTCGAACGCCTGCCACAGCCGCCCCAGCGTTTCCGGCTTTTTGGCATCGACATAGAACGGCGGAACCCCGAGCTTGACCGCCAGCTCTTTCACCTGTCCATAGCGCAGGCCCGCCCGATAGGGTCGGCTGTAGAGGATGCGCAGCGCCTCGATCTCATCCTTGTTTTCCTCGATGAATTGTTTGAACGAGGTGATGACCGAGCGGGCCTTTTCCAGCGCCGCCGCGTCGAAACCGGCGCGGAGCAGGCTGTCGCGGTTGATCTCGTCGAAAACCTGCTCGGCGGCGGCTTTCACGCGCAGGATGGTGTTGCGCAGCTTGGGGTTGAGGAAGGGTTTGAGAGCCGCCGTCATCGCCGCGCGCTCGACCGGTTCGATCTGCTGCTCGGTCGGCTCCTGTCCGGGCGGCAATTGCCCGACTTCGGCGGCTTTGGCGCTGTTTACATCGTTATCGATGCTGGCCAGCAATTCCGCTGCAAGGTCTGCGGGGCTTTTACCGTCTGTGATTTGTGAAATTTCCGCCTTGCGGTCATCGTCGAGTTCGCGATCCAGCCGGGTCAGGCGGGCGGCGAGCGTGGAAACGATGTCGGCGCTGACACCACCGGCGGCGACGGTGTTCAGTAGTTTCTCAAGTGAAACCGACGGCTGGCGGTCGAGCGGTTTGGACAGCGTCTTTTCCGATTCGGTCACGCCGACGGCATCGACGATGACAAAGTGAGTTTTCACGCCGCCGGGGGCATCGGGCGTGACGGCCTGGAGGGCGTCGGCGCTGATGATGCGGCATCCGCGGCCTTTCATCTGCTCGAAATACGCCGCCGAGTTGATGTTGCGCATGAACAACAGGCATTCGAGCGGTTTCACATCGGTGCCGGTAGCGATCATGTCCACGGTGACGGCGATGCGCGGGAAGAACTGGTTGCGGAACTCGGACAAAAGGTCATCGGGCTTCTTGCCGGTAGACTTGCTGGTGATCTTCTGGCAGAACTCGTTGCCCTTGCCGAACTCCTCGCGAATGATGCGGGTGACATCGTCGGCGTGCAGGTCGGTCTTGGCGAAGACGAGCGTTTTGGGGCATTCGGTGCGGCCGGGGAAGATTTCCGGGAGCTTGTTCTTAAAGGTCTGGATGACCAGCCGAATTTGGGATTCGTTGACCACGTCGCGGTCGAGCTGCGTGCCGGTATACGGCACATCGTCATCGAGCGCGGCGTAGCGCTTCTTTCGGGTTGTACGGTCGCGACGGGGCACGAGGTAATCGGGCTGTTTAGCCAGCACCGCACCGTCCTTGGTCACTTTGGTTTCGATGCGATAGACGTCATACCCGACGTTCACGCCGTCGAGCACGGCTTGTTCATGGGTGTATTCCATGACCAGATTGCCGTTGAAAAAGCCGATGGTCTGTGCGCTGGGAGTAGCGGTCAGGCCGATCAGGAAGGCGTCGAAATACTCCAGGACCTGCCGCCAGACGTTGTAGATGGAGCGATGACATTCGTCCACGATGATGAAATCGAAAAACTCGGGTGGAATGCGCTCATTGTAAACGACCGGCAGCGGTTCCTTAATCAGCTTTTCGGCTGCCGCTTCGAACATGGATGCGTCTTCGCCGGACTCGTCGAACTCCTCTTCGCCCTTCAGGATCGAATAGAGCCGCTGGATAGTCGTGATGACGACTTTCGCGGCTGGGTCGATCGTGTTCTTTTTGAGATGCTGGACGCCGAATTCCTCAGTGAATTTGTATTGGTTGTAAGGCGAGGCGAACTGCTGGAATTCGTTCAGTGTCTGGCGGCCGAGGTTGTTGCGGTCCACCAGGAACAGCACCCGCTTGGCCTGCGCGAACTTAATCAGGCGGTAGGCGATGTTGCAGGCGGTGAACGTCTTACCCGCGCCCATGACCATTTGAATGAGCGACCGGGGTTGATCGGTTGCGAGCGCCTGTTCGAGATTCTGGATCGCGGTGACCTGTTTCGGCCAGAGCTTCGACGTATCCAATACAGGCAGTTGTTGCAGGTTCGCTCGAAGCTGGCCCTCCAGTTTTGCCAGCCGAATCAATTCCTCGGGGCGGTGAAACGTGAATACCTCACGGCTGCGCGGGTCGGGGTCGAGCGCGTTTGTGAATTGGGTGACGACGCCGGTGGACTCATAGGCAAAGGGCAAAGGCATCCGCCAGCATGGCAACCCGTCCGGGAAGCCGCCCACGTATTTTGCGGATTGCGTTTCGACGCCTCGCAGGGTGAAGCCTTCCGGCTTGGCCTCCACGACGCCGATGGCTTTCTGGCCCGCGTATAGAAGGTAGTCGGTGGCACCGGTCTTGAGCAGGAATTCCCGGATTGCGACGCCGGGACCGGCGGCGATGTTCATTTCATTACGGTTTTGAACGATCCAACCAGCCTGCGCCAGTTGGCGGTCGATCGTCTGACGGGCTTTTTGTTCGGGCGTCAGGGGCACGGAGTCCTCGCTCGTTCCGACCGGGGCATGAGCGCTCCTGGAATCAGGTCAGTGTAGCGGAAATACCCGGGTCGAGAAAAACAAACGAGCGCGATTACTCGCGCTCGTTGCGGGCCATCAGCGCCCTAGCCTTGCCTCGCCGCGCCAAGCCAATGCCCGGCTCAATCGGATATGCATCATATCGAGACCGTGGTTGCACTCGAGACCGGCAGTCAATCCAAATTCGGTGTACTTTTGTAATGGACGGATTATCGCGTCGCCTTATGTTCCGCCGCATGGATGCTCAACTTCACACCGAACCGTTTCTGCATTTCCGGCCCAGTCTCGCTCAGCAAACAATTCTCCGCACTCTATACAAAATGGAGGTTATGGGGATTTCGTCGCCGAGTCAGATATTCCCCGAGGATAAGCCGCTTCGGCGCCTTGAAAACGGTGTCCCTGAGCGTGTTCTTGAAATCGCAGCGCAACTCAAACCTGCCGCATGCCAGGATGCGATTGTGCCCCTTGTCAAACGTGGGTACGTCCGGTGCCAAGAACTCACCGAGTGGAATCAGCGGGATCCTCTCCGAATTACACAACGGCGCAGCGCGTTCATTCACGAGGTTTCATTTCGTTTGGAGACCCGTTCCGAGTTCGTTTCGGGGCTCCGGCCATATGTGAAGAACGACTGTCCGCCGGAGGTGGCCGATGATCAGCGCCCGGGCTATTCAGTAGTTAGCTGGTCCTACTGCATGAAAGACGGAGCGCCGCAGAATATCAGCCCGTACTGTCGTTGGTCGCCCAACGGGTTTGGCCACTCCTATTCGATCGAGCCGGCCGGAATCGCCTTGGTCGATGTGGTCAATGCAAGCCCACCGCCGATCGAGATCGTGACGCTCGGCTTCATTCGACGTGAACATCCGGATCGTCCGCCGGAGGCGCTACTCCGGGAACTGCTAACCATGCTGCGGGCGCTGGAATTCGAAGGAGCGACACTCACGCGCCTGAATGATCAACCGACGAACATCGTGATGAAATTTGGGCGAGGGTCTCCAATCTCGTTTCTCGCAGCCTGTCTAGGGCTGAATAGCGATGCGTCGAATAACCTGATCCGATACGCGGAGAGGATCAATCTCGTACGGGTGAAACAGGGCGATTGGTCGGTCCTGCTCTCACCGCTGGGCGCTGCCTGCTCCCGACGGTTTGTCGCGCCAAATGGTCACATCATCGACGTCGCTTCGGGAGGGCCATTTCCGACATTCGTCGTCATCCAGGGAAAACCATCGGACCCGGCGGAGAGCAGGTCGGTTTTGCCGCACTTTTCACTGCGAATGAACGCTACTGAACGTCTCGTGCAGATCACTGGCGACGGTCTGAAGCAGTTAGAGACGGACCGGGCAATGCCCCCGACTGCGTCTAAGCCGGTAGAAGTAGCGAGCTCTTTTCGGCTCAACGGGGCGTTCTGGCAGCTGAGCTTTCGTGCGCCGGACGGCATTAGGGAGGCGACCTCTTTTCCGTCGCGGGTCGGTTTTACGCACATCCACTCGATGCTCTATAGAACCGGTTCGCTCCAGCTTGAGCTTCCGCCGCAGCATGACGGTGTCGACGTTACGGACAAGGCGACTCTCGGCGCAATACGCGGACGTCTGGCCGAGCTCGTCGCTCAACGAGAACATGCGAATCCTACGGCAATCCCAGATCTCGACGATGAGGCCGCAAAACTCAAGGCGTACTTGGCCGCATGCACCGCTCCGGGAGGAGAGATCAAGACGGCTCCGAATGCGAGGTCAAAGGCAATCGCCCGAGTTCGCAATGCGGTGAATGACGCGCTTAACAGTGTGGAGCTGATTGCTCCGAAATGGGTAGCCCACATGAGGGAGTCGATCGATTACACGGCCAAACCGATACCCGCATACCGCCCGAACTCGCCTGTTTCCTGGACGTAGCGCTCGGATAGCTGGAAGCTATGTGAAATAGCCGAAAACTATGTCGTTCGTGGGTGAAGACGTTGTTCTGGAGCCCACGAAATGGATTCTGCCTTCCGCGAGTTGCAAACGGCACGTCAGATCGCCGACGAAGTCGGCGTCCCCTTCCACAAAGTCGACTATGCGATTCAGCGCCGGCGAGTAACTGAGGCTGCCAGGGTTGGGATC
>JAEUIR010000245.1 GCA_016795025.1 Phycisphaerales bacterium | reverse complement strand
CAACCACGGAATAGAACAATGTCAACCAACAAGAAGATACTGATCAGCGCGTGCGGGATGGCAATGGCCGCGGCCGCCAGCGGTCAGCCGCTGCCGAACGAATACTATGTAAACGACCTTGAACGCCAGTTTTCGCAATTGACCGCCCATGCCGAACCACTCGGATTCCAACTGGGCGTCGGTTCGGATCCGGCGCTTTGTAAGCACTATCAGGGCGCGGTTCGGCTGCGCGACTCGAACGGCCGGCCTGTTTTTATCCTGAGCCGCAGCGGCAATTCGACGGTTTCATGCCCGACTGATCCGGACAACCCGGGTGAACTTCTGGTGGTCGAATTTGACTCGCGTGGCAATGACGGCGAGCGAATGCGTTCAAATCGCCTGGCACGCGGATCGCGGTTCGAAGACACGGCGCCGCCCTCGACGGATCGCGGCACAAAGAGCATTCGATTGAACGGTTCGGCGACGGATCGCTTCGGAAATACGTGGCCGGCGTGGTGTCATCCGGGCGGGATGCAGGCCGTCGGAGATGTGCTGTTTGTCCCAGTCGAGCACCGCTGGAATCCGAATCAACCGGATGACGGCGGGTTCATGATTGTTGACGTGAGCGACCCGACAGATCCGGCGTTGATCAAAATGGTCGAGATGCCGTTCAAGATTGGCGTGCTGGGCGTGCAGCGCAATCCCGAAACGGGCCGCTACATGTTCCTGATGACGGGCGGAGAATTTGACAGCGGGAATACGTTGTTTTTCTACTGGTCCAACGGCGTTGATCCGCGCGATCCGAGTTTCAATCTTGATCCCACATCGCTGCGCAGTTGGGTGCGCGACGACGATCCGAATCAGGTGGATCGCGATTCGTGGCGTGAGTGGCAAACGATCAACTTTGTGCGTAACGACGACGGCGCGTTATTCATTGTTTGTCTGGATGATGACAATGCCGCAGGCATCGGAACCGGCAAAACCGCGCTCTATCGTCTTCGAAATGAAACAAACGGGGCGATCGACCTGGACTTTGCGGTTGGGCGGAATCTCGGGCAAACGGAGCCGACTGTCGGCGATCTGGATGCGATGGGCGCGGTGTATGTCAGCCCGAGCGGTCAGTTGCTGTTGTATTCCGGCGAACACGACAACGACGGGCCGGGCGGCAGCGTTCGCATGGGCGAATATCGCTTTCGCGACGTGATGTATCCGGCCAACCCAGGTTGCGGCGGGACCATTACGCTGTACGAGAATCATAACGGCTGGGATGATCACACGAGCCAGAGCTACACATACGACTACCGAGACCGCAGCCTGGACAACTGGGATGATCTTTCAAATTTTGAGAATCGCACCGGCGACCCCAACGGATTCACCGATGAGGCCGAAAGCGTCACGTGGTTGATCGGCCCCGGCTATTACGGCCAGTTGTTCGAGGACGACACTTACAACGGCAGCACGATGTTTCTGATTGGCGACGGGTATGCGCACGGGGCGGGCGGCTTGGGCGTTCTCGATGACGAAGTCAGCTCGGTGCGAATCCTGCAAAGGCCGGAGCACGCGTACGTATCGCCGCTGAGTTCCGGGCCGTTCGGGTGCGAAAATGGCGGTTTTGGCATTCCGCAGTGTCCATTCTTCGGCCCCGGCGCGGTGCAGCGGGCGGCAACCGTCATCGGCGCGCCGCCGTGTTTCGCGATTCAAACCATTTTCCTCGAAGCAGGGGTGTATCCGGAGACCATTCTGATCGATCGGCCGATGATCATTCGAACCGAAGGAACGGGGGATGCCGTGATCGTAGGTTCGTAACGTTCGTTCGAATGGAAAGCGGCATGGCTGCGGCCGTTAGCAGCCATGCTTTCTGGGGCGCGTCTGCGGCAATTCGCGTGGCGCGCATGCTGGCCGACATCGGCGGGCATGCGCGCCACGCAGTCGTTTTTGGGGCGACCCGCCGGGCACTGAACGGCCGATTGCGCGTCAATAACCAAGGCGGCGGGCCAAAAATCGGATTTCGACGGAAATCTGCGAAGCGGTTTCGCGGCGGGTTGAAATGCGAACCGATCAGCGTACAATCTGCCCCCGTAACACCGGCGTGGCCGGGTCGCCAGACAGTGACTTCACCCTCCGCCGCAGGCGGGCGACCTGCGACGACGGCGATTTCGAAACATCCGCGATTGGCTGAGGAGTCCCCGCGTGAGCACACTCACCAAAGTGTTCGTATTCCTGACTTCGATATTTGGAATCGTGCTGAGCTGCCTGTTCGTCGCGGCCGCGGCGCAATGGGATAACTGGCGCCAGCTCGCGCAAACGTATCAACAGCAGGCGCAGGGTGAATTCACGCAGCGGATCAACGTTCAAGCGACCACCGCGGCCGAATTGGCGATGAAGTCCGACGCGCTTGAGGAAAAAGCGCGCCTGCTGGCCACCGCCGAGCAGAAGATCGTGCAGCTCACCAGCGATCTGTCGAGGACGCAGGGCGAACTGGCCCGCGCCCGCAACGACTCGCAAGCGTTCGAAGCCGGCCGCGCCAAGCTCCAGGAATCGTTGGACGTCGTGACGCGGCAGCTTGATGGCACTCAAAAGCAAAATGTGACGCTGCTATCGCAGAATACGGACCTTCAAACGCGCAACGCCAAGTTGAACAGCCGCGTGCTGGATCTGACCGCCAAGGTTACGACACTTACGGACGAAAGTCGAAATCTGCAGGAAAAGCTCTTCGCCGCTGAGCAACAGATGGCGGCCGGCGGCCGGATGCAGGGCGGTGCTGCGGTTGAACCGACGTCGCCGAGCGGCGTGCGCGCCTCGCAGCCGCTGGCCAAGGGGCCGATCAAAGCCGAAGTCGTCGAGGTTCAAGGCGCATATGCGAGCATTAACGCCGGCGAATCCTCGGGGGTTTCGGCGGGTATGACATTCATCGTCTATCGCGAGAACGGCAAATATGTCGGCGATCTGGTCGTGGATCGCGTTTGGCCGGGGCAGGCGGCCGGCAAGTTGGCGTCGGTGCAAGGTGCGGTACAAGTCGGTGATGACGCGATTTTCGGTTTGTCGCAATAAAGCGGTCGCGGGTGAAACACTCTCGGTTCAGGAGCGGTGCAAATGTCGATGATGGGTGGAGGACCGGCGCGTCCGACGCGGCAATCCGGCGACGATGATCTGTACACGGCTTTGGCCGGTGTTTCGTGCCTTTTTGTGCTAGGCGCGTTAATATTCATCATCGTACGATCCGTGTCGTTGTTCAATTCGGTTTGGCCCCCGGGAGGCGGCTGATTGCGCGGCGCATCGGAACGCGGCTATGCTTGCCGCGGCCGGCGCGCGCATCCGATCGGAAGGAACTGATCGGCATTGAGGCCTCGCCTGGGCGTGCAGAACGGAGGATGATGTGTTTCTGCGCCGCCTGATGGGGTTGTTCAGCCTGGATATGGGCATTGATCTTGGCACCTGCAACACGCTGGTCTGCGTGAAGGGTGAGGGGGTTGTTCTAAACGAGCCTTCGGTCGTCGCCGTGCGAAAAGGCACAAACGAGGTGCTTGATTTTGAAAACGAGAAAGCCGTCGGGCTGGTGGCCAAGGAGATGCTTGGCCGAACGCCGGGTAATATCACCGCCATTCGTCCGCTCAAAGACGGCGTCATCGCCGATTTCGACATCACCGAAGCGATGCTGGGGTACTTCATCAAGAAGGTGCATGGCAGCCGCATCGCGCATCCGCGCGTGGTGATCGCGGTTCCGTCGGGCATCACGGCTGTGGAAAAACGCGCGGTTTACAATTCGGCGCAGCGCGCCGGAGCGCGGCGCGTTTATCTGGTTGAAGAGCCGAAAGCCGCCGGGATCGGGGCGCAGTTGCCGATCAACGAGCCGACGGCGTCGATGATCGTGGACATCGGGGGCGGCACAACCGAAGTGGCCATCATGAGTCTCGGGGATATCGCGATCTGTGAATCGCTGCGCGTGGCCGGCGACGACATGGATGAGGCGATTATTAATTACATGAAGCGAGCATATAACCTGATGATCGGGCCGCAGACGGCGGAGCGCATCAAGGTTGATATCGGCTCGGCCGCGCCGACGCAGCAGGAAACGACGCTGGAGGTGAAAGGCCGCGACATGATCAGCGGTCTTCCGCGGCGGTGCGTGGTGACGAGCGAGGAAGTTCGCGAAGCGCTGAAGGAGCCTGTGGGGTCGATTGTGGATTCGGTGTTGCGCACGCTGGAGCAGTGCGAGCCGGAACTGGCGTCTGACCTGGTGGATAACGGCATTCATCTGGCCGGCGGCGGGGCGCTGTTGCGCGGCCTGGATCAGGTATTGTCGAAATCGACCGGTTTGGATGTGAAAGTGGTCGATGATCCGCTGACTTGCGTGGCCCGCGGAACGAGCGAATATTTGGATCATCTCGATTCCTGGCGACAGACGATGGAATCGGACGAAGACGAGTATTAACGGGCCACAAGCCCGAATTCACAAGAAAACGGCACGGCGGCGGGTTGCGCGTCGTTCGGCTCGCGTGTCGTAGGCGGGAGGCGGCGGATACGACAAGGCGCTTGCGGGCCGATGACGGCCTACGCTGTGGCGTCGCCCGACTGTGACAGTCGGCGCAGCATTTCGACAGTGCCTTCCTGATCGCTTCGTCTATACAATTTTGCCGCGCCGAGCGTCGGCTCGCGGAATTGCCGCGGATGGACCGCGGCAAATATGCGCATTCGGCCGGTATGCGGACGCCGGCGAATGATCAGTTCGGTGGATCGCATTCGATTGTTGGAAACGACGGATGATCCCGGTTGAGGTGCTCAAGAAAGTGCGGCGGATTCAGATCGTCACATCGGCGATCGTGAATGATGTTTTTGCCGGGCAATATCATTCCGCGTTCAAGGGGCGAGGCATCGAGTTTGAGGAGGTGCGCGAGTATCAGCCGGGCGATGATGTGCGGACGATCGATTGGAACGTCACCGCCCGCGCCGGCCGACCTTTCGTAAAAAGCTATCGTGAAGAGCGCGAGCTGACCGTCATGCTGGTGGTGGACGTCAGCGCGTCGCAGCAATTCGGCACGCGCGAGGCGTTCAAAAGCGAGCTGGCGGCGGAACTGGGCGCGACGCTGGCACTGCCCGTGGCCGACGACTGGCAGCTGCGCACGCGCGTCAACACGCAGTGGACGCCCGACGCCCTGGTGCCCGGTGAACAGTTCGGCATGGGCGGCGCGCAGTCGGTGCGGGGCTATGAAGAGCGCGAG
>JAEUIR010000244.1 GCA_016795025.1 Phycisphaerales bacterium | reverse complement strand
AATGAAACGGCGGCTGAACCTGGCCGTGGCGCTCGTGCACGATCCAACATTGCTGATTCTGGATGAGCCGACCGCCGGCGTCGATCCGCAATCGCGCAACGCGATCTTTGAAAAGATTCTGGAGCTGCGCGCGGCCGGCTGCACGGTGATTTACACCACGCATTACATGGAAGAAGCCGAGCGGCTTTGCGACCGGATCGCCATCATCGACCAGGGCCGCGTGCTGGCGCTGGGTACGCTGCATGAGCTGTTGGAACAGCACGGCGGACAGAGCGCGATTATGCTCGAACAGAACGGCCAGACGCGGCGGATCGAGACGGCCGATCCGGTGAGCGAGCTTGTGCGGCTGCGCGAGACCGGCGAACTCGGTCGATTTCGCGTGGAGCGCTCGACGCTGGAAACGGTTTTTTTGCACCTGACGGGACGGAGGTTGCGCGACTAATGGGGCCGATTCTCACGCTGGCGATGAAAGACCTGCGCGTGCTGCTGCGCGACAAGGTGGCGATGTTTTTCGCCTTTGGATTTCCGATTATTTATGCGATGTTCTTCGGCGCGATTTTCTCCGGGGCCGGCGGCGATAAGCCGGCGTCGAAGATGGCGATTGTGGTCACGGACGAGGATCAGACGCCGGAATCCGAGAAATTCGCGGCGCGGCTCGATGGCAGCGACGAGTTCGCGGTGGCCCGCGCGGCTCGCGCTGACGGTGAGAGCGCCGTGCGCGGCGGGCAGAAGACAGCACTAATCGTCATCCCGGCCGGATTCGGCGAATCGCGACGGCGGTTGTTTTATGGCGAGCCGCCGCGGCTGCTTGTGGGCGTCGATCCATCGCGCCGGGCGGAGTCGGGCATGATCACCGGAATCCTGACGAAATACATGGCGGAGGGAATGCAGGAGGCGTTCAGTGATCCGAAGAAAATGCAGCAGCAGGCCCGCGACGCGCTTGCGCAGGTGCGCGATGAAGATATGAATCCGGCGCTGCGCGGCTTGCTCACGACGTTTTTCGGTCAGCTTGATACGTTCATGGCGCAGTTGCCCGCGGCCACGCAGGCGGCCGGCGGGAACGATGGCGGCGGCGGGTTCCGCGGATTTGAGCCGGTGCGGATCGAGTCGATGGACGTGATTACGGTGAAAAAACGTATCGGCCCGATGAATACGTATGCGGTTTCATTCCCACAGGGAATCGTGTGGGGCGTGATGGGCTGTGCGGCCGGCTTCGGCATTTCGCTGGTGTCGGAACGCGCCAAGGGCACGTTAATGCGCTTGAAGCTCGCGCCGATCCATCAGGCGCAGATTCTCGGAGGCAAGGCGCTGGCGTGCTTTCTCGCGACGCTGGCGGTGTCGTCGTTGTTGACGCTGATCGCCGTGTTCGGCTTCGGCGTAAGCCCAACTTCGGCGTGGTTGCTGGTCGTGGCGCTGCTGTGCGTGTCGGCCGCGTTCGTCGGGATCATGATGTTGCTGTCGGTGCTGGGCAGGACCGAGCAGGCCGCGTCGGGGATCGGCTGGGCCGTGTTGACGATGATGGCCATGATCGGCGGGGGCATGATTCCGCTGTTCGTGATGCCGGCGTGGATGCAGCAGGTCAGTTCGATCAGCCCGATCAAGTGGGCGATTCTCGCGGTCGAGGGCGGTTTGTGGCGCGGCTTTTCGCCGGAAATGATGCTGCTGCCATGCGGCATATTGCTGGCGATCGGCGCGGGCTGTTTCGCGATCGGCGTACGCGGGTTCAGATGGGCCGCGAGTGCGTAGTTCTCAAATGCCGCACATTGGCAAACCGATTTGGGGGGCCAAGCTATGACTCCGCGCGAAATAGCCACTCCTCTTCCGCCGCCGTCAATGCGGATTTCGCGCCGTCCAGCTCCGCTTGCAATTTCGCCAGCGCGGCCGCGTCCTGATAGATGCGCGGATCACCGAAACGCTCGGTGAGCGTATGGATGCCGGCTTCGGTCGTTGCAATGAACGCTTCAAGCTCCTCAAGGCTCATGCGCGTATATTTTGTCTTCGGCCGGGGGGCTTTGCTGCTGCCGCTGCGGCCGGCTTTCGCGCCGCGCGAATTGCCGGCGGTGTCGCCGCCGCGCTGTGCGGAAGCGCTAGACTCGCCGCCGCTGCGCGACGCGCCCTCCTTGCCCGCGCGCGCCTCGGCCGCGCGCCGTGCCTCGTCCGCCGCGCGATCCGCTTCAAGCTTTTCGATATACGACGAATAGTTGCCCTGGTGAACTGTCCAGCCTTCCGGCCGAACGACCAGCAGGCGGTTGCACATGCGATCGAGAAAATAGCGGTCGTGGCTGACGGCGATGAGCGTGCCCGGAAAATCGGACAGCGCGTCTTCCAGCACTTCGCGCGACGGAATATCGAGATGATTCGTCGGCTCGTCCATGACCAGCACATTCGGCGCGCGCAGAATCAACTTCATCAGCCGCACGCGCGACTGCTCGCCGCCGGACAGCGACGCGATCCGCTTGAACGGATCATCATGCTTGAACAGGAACAGCGCGGCGAAGGTGCGTACATGCGATTCCAGCATTTCCGGCCGGACGGTCTGAATTTCCTGCACGATCGTCATTTCGGGATGAAGATCGGCCGCGTCCTGCGCGAAATAGCCGATCGACGCTTTCGGATTCCAGCGAACTTCGCCGGCGTCGGGCTTCACGCGATCGAGCAGAATCCTGAGCAGCGTGGTCTTGCCGGTGCCGTTTGGGCCCGTGATCCCGAGCCGCTGTCCGGCGGCCACGCGCAACGTCAGTTCGGTGAATAGCTGCTTGCTGTCATACTTTTTGGCCAATCCCGACGCCTCGACGATATCGCGCCCGGCGAGCAACCCTGGATCAGCCCCGTCGAATGTGAATCGCACTTTGCCCCGTTCGGCGGGTTTTTCGAGCACGAATTCGCCGTCGGCGATGCGGCGTTCGAGGCGCGTCAGGCGCCCCTTCGCTTCGGCGGTGCGCTGCGAGCCCATGTGGCGCGCAATGAACTCGCGCTCCTTGGCGATGAATTCCTGGTCCTTCTCGAACTCGCGCACCTGGGTCAGGCGGCGCACATCGCGCGTCTTGATGTAGTTCGAATAATTGCCGGGAAACGAGAAAAACCTGGCCTGATCCAGTTCAATGATGCAATCGGCCACGCGATCCAGCAGATAGCGGTCGTGTGAGATGATCACTGCGCCGCCATGATGGTTGACGAGGAAGCGTTCGAGCCAGCGCACCGCGTCGATGTCGAGATGGTTCGTCGGCTCGTCGAGCAGCAGAAATTCGGAGTCGTCAAGCAAGAGCTTCGCGAGGGCTGCGCGGCATTTCTGTCCGCCGGAAAGCGCGGTCATCGGCAGCGAATAGTCGCTTTCGGTGAAGCCAAGCCCGCCGAGAATCTCGCCCAGCCGCTGCTCAAATGAGTAGCCGCCCGCGGCGACGAAGCGGGCGTTGGTGCGGTCATACTCGCGCATGAGGTCATCCTGCGCCGCGCCGGGAGGCGTGTGCGAAATGCGATCCGAGATTTCATGCATTCGCTCTTCGATGGCGAGGATGTCCGCAAACGCGCTGAGCACTTCGTCGTGCAGTGTGCGGTCCAGACCCACTTCGGGGTCCTGCGGCAGATAGCCGACTTTCATGCCGCGCGAAACGGTGACCGCCCCGCTGTCCGGCTGCGTGATGCCGGCGATGAGCTTGAACAGTGTGGTTTTGCCCGCGCCATTCGGGCCGACGAGGCCCACGCGCTGGCTGCTGTTCAGCTCAAGCGTCACATCGTCGAGCAAAAGTCGCTCGCCGAACTGCTTATTCACATTCTGCAGCCGAATCAGTCCCATCGTGCCTCGGGGGTTTCCAGTCGGCCGCGACGAATCGCGGCGCAGTTGCCTGCGTTATCTTAAGCGTGTCTCGCGCGGGTTGCCGAACCCGGTTTTGTCAACGCCGTGGGCCGAATTTGCAAGCATTGGAGCGGACCGATGAGCGAGTTTCTTCGAAAAGAGCTGCACGAAAAGAACCGGATCTCGTGGAACGCGGTAACGCCGGTGCATAACAGCCACAAGCGCGACCAGGCTGGGTTTCTGCGCGCCGGCGGCTCGACGCTCGACGATATTGATCTCGGGTTGCTGGGCGATGTGCGCGGGCAGCGCCTGGTGCATCTGCAATGCAATTGCGGCCAGGATTCGCTTAGCATCGCGGCGCGCGGCGCGATCGTAACCGGCGTTGACATCAGCGATGAAGCGATCGCGTTTGCCGTGCAGCTTTCAAAGGATTCCGGAATTCCGGCCGCGTTTGAGCGATCGGATATCTTTGATTGGTTTGAGCGGACCGCGGCGAGTGCTCAGCGATTTGACATCGCATACACGTCATACGGCACGATCGGCTGGCTGAGCGATATCGGCGGATGGGCGCGCGGCATCGCGTCGATTCTTCGCCCCGGCGGCCGGTTGGTGTTCATCGAGTACCACCCGTTTTGGTGGATGTTCGACACGCAATGGCGAATGACGCAGCCGTATTTTGGCAGCGGCCGGCCGATCATTGAGGCCCAGGGCGTGCATGATTACGTCGGCGCCTCGGGCGACGCGCTGACGCCTTCGGGCCGGGTGGAAGGCGTGGCGGAGTTCACCAATCCACACGCGACGTACGAGTTCCAGTGGACGATCTCGGATGTGCTGAGCGCGCTGCTGGCCGCGGGGATGCGCCTCACACATTTTGGCGAATATCCGTTCTCGAACGGGTTCAAATTTGCGCCGGACATGCGTCCGCTGCCGGGCGGTCGGTTCGCGCATCCCGCAAATGTGCCGGCGTTTCCACTTATGTATTCGGTGTGCGCGGAGCGAGCCGGAACGTGAGCTTGCACTCCGCCCTATCCCAATTCGCGGGTGTAGTGGCTCAGAATAACTGAACCGTATGGAAGGGGAGCATCGGCGTCTCGCCGGTGCGAAATCCTGTTTTTGCTTCGCTGCGATTAGTCGCCGGTGTTGCCGACGACAGCCTCGACGAAGGCGTCGATGTCGAAATTGTCGATGCTGCCGTCGCGGTTGACATCGGCGCGAGTGCCCTCCTCAGCAGAATTCGTGGGTGAGTTTCGGCTCGGGTAAGCGTCCAAGTGCGTGATACAGGGCGATTTCGACGGCTTTGAGGGTGCGGAAGCCGTAGGCCTTTCTGATGGTCAGTTTCACGCGGTAGTTCAGCCCCTCGACGATACCCGCCGAGAACTCCTTTTTGGCGGCGAACCAGTTCAGGATCAGCGTCTGATGCCCGC
>JAEUIR010000243.1:303-5233 GCA_016795025.1 Phycisphaerales bacterium | reverse complement strand
GATTCGCGCCGACGGTCGACGCGGTACCGCCGAAGCCGTTGGTCCCGCCGGAAGCATCGCCGGTCGTCCAGCACATGTTGTCATAGCTGAACAGCACGTTATAGCCGAGGCCCATCTGCGGATTCGTGCCGTTGGAAATTGCGACCTGGAATGTGTTTCGCAACTCGCCTTCCTGAAAGTAATAGCCGACGTTTTCCCAAGTCACCACCAGCGTGTCGTTTAATCCGTCGTTATTACTGTCGAGCTGTCGATACCACACAGCGCCGTTGTTCGTGCGCGTATCGACGTCAGCCCAGAACGGGGCGACCATCGGAAAGCCGTCGATCGGAAACGGCTGCGATGTAAACGTCGAGAACCGCTGGCCAAAGCTGATATTGCCGTTGTTGTTGATGTAGCACGAGCCGTATGTGTCGCCATACAGCACGAACAGAAACGAAAAATTGAAAAACGCCGAATCGTCGTCATTCGCTTCGCCGTCTTCTGTTCCGGCCGGTCCCTGCGCCGGACCCGCGCCGGTCGCGCCGTCCCCGAAAAACGGTACGAGCGTCCATGTGCCCTGATTCAGCGGGTAAAACAAGTTGTCCGGATCGCCGGAACAGGTCGGACGGCCGCCGGCGACGCCGCCTTCGCGCGCCGCCCGCGCTTCCGGTGAAATCATGGCTTCTTTCTGCGCATCGTCGATGTCCACATTCATCGGAATCACGGCCACAGGCGCCGGTTCGGCCGATTCCATTTCCTGTGACCAAACAGCGCTCGACAGCGCCATCGCGCCCGCCGTTGTCACAACAGCGCGATTCCACCGCTGTATCAAATTCCGCATCGTGCCACGTTGAATCTGTCGCATGCTCGAAACTCCCATCGGGCCGGGTGATTGATCGCCTACGTTGCGCCCGGCATCGCAGCGCCGGATGTTGCCGGGAACTAAGCGAAATAATCCAGAGCAAACCTTGAAATGCAGATCGCGAATTGATGTATTTCGTGCGTGCCGGGAGATCACCTGGTCAGAATAGAACTGCGCTTGTCAGGAAGCGGTTACTACCAGTTCGTCCGGCCTGGTCCAAACATCACACATTTCGTAGCCGGATCAGCTCGTTTCGATAAGCTCTTTCAAAATAAACAGTTACCAGTTCTTCGGGAGAATGACTAGCCATCAAGAAACGCGCCGGATGCGCCCTGCTGGAGTTCGGTTACGCGCTGCGCCGTTCCGGGCTTGGCTTGAAATCCTGCCGGCCCGACCGCCCTGCACGCCGTCGCCACGTAGATTTCGGCCGCACCCAGCGATCGAAGCACCTTCGAAACTTCGTGAATCGTCGCCGCGCTGACGACCAGGTTATCGACAATGCAAATTCGACGGCCGCGAATCCGTCCGAGCTTCCACAATGGCGGGCCGAAGCAATCCGCTACATTCTCCATTCGAGCATGACGACTCGCGATTTGCATTTGGCTGGGCGCGTATCTTCGCCGCCAGACCCACGAGCGCACCGGCAGGCCCAGCCGCGCGCCAAGCGCTTCGGCCAGTACTCGCGCGTGGGCGCAAGGCCGCTGCAAGCGGCGCAGCCAGTGCATCGGCACGGGCACCAGCGTCTCGATGCGATCGAACCAGCTTTGCCGCCGCAATTCCACCGCCAGTCGATCCGAAATCCAGTTCGCCGCTCGCTGACTTCCGCGGAATTTCAAATCACACAGCAACTCGCGTAGTGGGCTTTCATATGGTCCCAGTCGCGCAATGCCCGCGATATTCCACACCCGCTCGGTTCGGCACCACGCGCAGCCGCGCTCGTGAATCGATTCCGGCCGCGCCGTCCGGGCACATCGCGGGCAATAGCCCGATGCCAGCAGCGGCGCGACTAAGTCGGCGCAGGCCGCGCAAAGCCCCGGCCGCACGACGGGCGCGCATTGCGCATCGATGCGGTTTTGGCAGGCGATACATTCGCCCGGCCAGATTGCATCGAGCATTTCGGCGGCGCAGCCGCGCGCCGTGTTTGACAATCCTCGCATGGCGCGAAGGACCAGCGACGGATGATCGTCAGATTCAGCGTCGCGAGGCATGAGATTGGCCGCTTGGAATTAGCGTGTGCGTGATGGCTCTCCGTCACTACTGTTCGTCCGGCTCGACAGCGCTGGGGGGCGGGTTGAGCGGAACCGGCTGAGGCTGGCCGGCCGCGTCAAGCTGAATTTTCTGGATGCGGAGCTCCGCCTCGTCGAGAATTCGGCGGCAGTGCGCCGCGAGCTCCATCGCCTCCTCATATTTGCCGACCGAATCTTCGATGCCGATCTCGCCGGCTTCCATGCTTTCGACGATGGACTCCAGCCGCTGCATTGCGTCTTCGAATTTCAGGCTTCGCGGGATTTTCGCCATGATGCTGCAAATCCTGCGGCCGCGCCGCCGTCGTCGTCAAGCGCGATGGTGGGGAAAGCGTTTGCGTTGACAGGGCAACCGCGTTCTACCAATTTCGGCGTTCCGGCTGGGGCAGAACCGGAGACCCACCCATGCTGGTTGCTCAGAAATGCGGTTCGTGCATCGCGCCAACCCCTCGTCGCCGCCACGGAAACGCGGGTTGTGATGAAACACGTCGCTGCGGTCATCGGTCTCCGCACAGGTGTCGAACTCGCCGCCGCAGCAATCGCCGCCGAACCAGCTCAGCACGAAACGGGCCATGTTGATCAGCTGGGGCTGGATCGTCTCGCCGCCGTGGAACTGGTAGAAGTCGGTGCCGTGCCGCACGTTCACGCCGGCGTGGGTAGCGTGGGCGTCCCCGCCCGCGAGCCGCATCTCGGGCAGACCGTTGATCGTGCCGGAAGTCGAGTCGTACATCGCGCGGCAGAAGGAACATCACCAGCGCATGGATTTCAAGACCGAGTTTATGGAGCTGCTGCGCCCGCACGGAATCGAGTTTGATGAAAACGAAGTGTTCGAGTGAGCTTCGCCCGCCGCGCCGAAACCGTCACCGCTAAAAACTGAACCCGATCCGGAGGCCACAATGCCTGTCAAGAAGAGCATGGAATCCGCCTTGCAAAACCAGAGAACATCTCCGGGCAGCAAGAAGAAAAAAGAGAAATGGTGGGGTGGGCCTCGCCCTCCAGGGGCTCGAAGCCCTTGGCAACATTCGTGCGCCCTGCCGGGCGAAGAGCGTGCCGCCTATCCGCCTATCGGAGAAAAGCCGCCCGCGGCAAAGTCGGATAGGCTCCCATACGGTACTCCTTCTGTGGCACGGGTTTCCAACCCGCGAAAATGTGGCCCCGGTTTCCAACCGGTGAGCGTGTGGCATTTGCTCGTGCGTGATTCCGATCTCGCACGGCTTCCGCCAACCTTTGACCGCCACAGCCACGCGCCGCGGCGGATGCGCTCGCCTTCGCATCGGTCCACGCGGCGCGACGTTCGGTCCACGCGCCGTCGCGACGCGTCCATGCGGCGCGCCGCTTCGTCCCCGGTGCGCCCAATGTGTCGGACGCCGAATCAAAATTATGCGAATCGCATGACGCGGCGCTGAATTTGAAGTAAACGCCGCGCACAAGCCGATCGCGAGTTGCGGCGCGCCCGCGACTACTTCGCGGGCGAAAGGACAAACATGCGCAGTATCTTCTTCGCGAAGAACTTCGTCGGCCGGATCGGAAAGTGGAATTTCGGCCGAGTCGCTGCTTGGCGTGGCCTGAGGATTGGCGCGAACGATGGATGGCTGCCAACAACGGACGTCATGCTGTTGTAAAGAACGATCACCGCGTCGAGCGGCGCTTCCTCAAAGGCGCGAAACGCGATCGCCCCTGCGCAAGCAACCTTGTCAGCGACGACGCATGGGGGCTCACACGGCTGCAAGAAAACGCTCTTTCATGGACGCGATCGTTTCTCTAGGGCGTCTTCTCGCTCCGCTTGAGCTGATTGCCATCGTAATTGCAGACTCCGGCGCGCTTCGTCCCCGCGCGTCGATTAACTCAGCGCTCGCATGATTTCGCGCTGGAAAGCGCGGCGCCTCGCATCGTCGCGCAGGAGCGCAACAGCGCAACGCCAGCTTCACGTTGAATTTATGGACCTTTCATTCCAAGTCGCAACTATGTAGGTGAGCCGTCGTGACGACTGTCATGTTGATCGTCCATGTTGGGCGGCGCGTATTCGACCCGTCAGATTTCGTGGCGAACACGAATCACCGAAAAAGGGCGTCATCATGGTTTCACAGGTTCAGTCGAGGTCGGGTACTAAGTCAACAAAAACGGCGACGACCAGTGCAACCACAAAGCCGGCGCTGACGCTGGCGGCGCTGCTTGAAGCAGAATTGGCCCAAATCTCCGACGGCACCAGAAAAACCATCAAGTTGCTTCCCGATTTGATCGAAGTTGCTTCGCGGCAACTCGTCCGAGCCGCGCTGCGCCGGCAGTTGTTCGCGGCCATTGAACTCAGTGATGAAATCGATGAGCTGCTCGCGCGGGCCGCGCATGAAACAGGCGGCGGGCAGAATTCCGGGCACAAATCAATAAAATCGGCGGATGCCGCAAAGAAAGAGAGCAAGGCATTTACGGGATTGGTCGAAGAAGCCAGAGAACACATCGGCAAAATTGACAATCCCGAGATCAACGATCACAAGCTGGTGTCCAGCGCACAAAAAATACTACATGTAGAGATTGCCGCGCTGGGCACCGCCGCCGCGCATGCCGAGGTACTCGGCCACAGGCGCGCTGCGTCGGTGTTGCACCGAGCCGTGCAGCGCTCGGAAGAATATGACCAACAGTTAACTGATCTGGTTCACCGCGCTCATGACGAGCGCCGAGGAGCCGGTTTTTCAATGGCGGCCGCGCAGCAGCCCGGCCACAGCGTCGATTCCGGTCAGCACCACGGCCCGCCGGTCGCGCGTGCGCAGTTCGGTGCCGGACTGCGCCAAGGCCAGGAAATCGATCCGAGGCAGGTCGCTCACGGCGCCCCGCCGGCGCCGGCGGCGAC
>JAEUIR010000243.1:0-293 GCA_016795025.1 Phycisphaerales bacterium | reverse complement strand
CACACAGGAGCGCGACGAATATGGCCAGTTCAGCGGCGGTCGCTCAAGCGGACGGTACCAGGATGATGACGAGCGCGGTTCAAGCCGTCGCTCGCGCTATGACGACGATGATCGCGGGAGTTCGTCATCGCGCTCGCGTTCCGACGATGACGAGCGCTTTGGCGGTTACGAAGGCCGATCGCGCGGCGGCTCGCACTCAGCGGAGATGCAAGAGCGAGATGAATACGGCCGGTTTTCCGTCTCAAGCGGAAATGGCGGCCGCTACTAGCGCGATGACGATGACGACCGCGGGC
>JAEUIR010000242.1 GCA_016795025.1 Phycisphaerales bacterium | reverse complement strand
CACGATCCGCGATTGTGTATTTGAGTCTAACCGCGCAATCAAGGGTGGCGCTATTTGTTGTTTGAACGCGAGTAGTCCAACCCTATTGCGATGCCGCATCCAAGGAAATGTCGCCGCAGATGACGCGACTGACTTGGGTGCCGGCGGCGGCCTCTACCTTAGGGACAACAGTAGGCCCCAGATTTCGAACTGCGAGATTCGTGGAAATATTACGGACTCCGCCGGTGGTGGAATCGCTTGTAGCCTGAACTGCACACCGGTGATCCGCAACAGCTTTATCGTGGACAACAACGCCGGCCACGTCGGTGGCGGGATTTATGGACTAATTGACAATAGTATCGAAGTGACCGTATGCACAATCGCCGGCAATTCGGCAGGACTATTCGGTAGCGCTATTTTCCTCAGAAGCAACAGCACGATAGTGATTAGCAATAGTATTCTGTGCCTGAATTCTGCTGGGGAAATAGATGTTTCAGCGGGATCCGCACTGGTAAATTACAGTGATGTATGCGGTGGATGGCCCGGATTGGGGAATATTGACTCCGCGCCGAGCTTTATCGACCCAGCGAACGGGGATTATCACCTGCAGCTCTGTTCCCCGTGCGTGAACACCGGAGACCCAGCGTACATCCCGTTCCCGGTTGATACAGATATCGATGGCGAGCCACGAAGGCTCGGCGCACGCGTGGATATGGGCGCCGATGAGGTGCCACACACGGATGCTGATGGGGACGGCGTTCCTGATGAGTGCGAAGCTCGCCGCGGCGACTTGGACTGCAACGGCGTAGTCAACAACTTTGACATCGATCCCTTCGTGCTTGCGCTGACCGATCCGGCGGCATATGAGGCCGCTTTCCCGGATTGCAACATCAATAACGCTGATGTTAACGATGACGGCTTAGTGAATAATTTCGACATTAACCCATTTGTGCTGTGCCTCAGTGCCGGTGTGTGCCCCTGATTCGTGCGTCGATAAAACACGCGCGGCGGTTGCTAACTACTCGCCTTGGCGCGCCGCCTAATTCGCCGGCCGAATCGTCCCGCTGCATTCGCCGAAACCGACGCGCAGACCGGCTGTTTCGCAGCAGCCGGTCAGCGTGATCGTGTCCCCGTCTTGCAGGAATTTTCGCTCGACGCCGCCGGGCAGCCTCAACGGCCGCTCGCCGCGCCAGGTGAGTTCGAGCAGGCTGCCGAACGAATCCGGCGATGGGCCGCTGATCGTGCCGCTGGCCAGCAAGTCGCCCGGCCGCAAATTGCAGCCATTGCAGGTGTGATGCGCGATTTGCTGAGCGATGGTCCAATACAGATACTTGAAATTGGACCGGCAAATCGTCGCGGCGGAATTCTCGACGAATGTGCCGCTCGCGGCATTCAAAGGCTCGGCCGGGCGATCCATTGACTTTGAACCAGGCGACACCTGAGTCGTCGCCGCGGGCGCCAGCGTCACCGCCAGCGGAATGTCATATGTAAATCCGCCGTCCGAACCGGCGGCGGGGCGCAGATACTCCAGCGGCGCCGGTTCCTGCTGCGGCGCGGGACAGCGAAACGGCTCTAATGCGTCGAGCGTGACCACCCACGGCGAAACCGTCGTCGCGAAATTTTTGCCGAGGAAGGGCCCAAGCGGAACATACTCCCATTTCTGAATATCGCGGGCCGACCAGTCATTGACCAACACCAGACCAAAAACATGTTCCATCGCCCGATCCACGCTCAGTGGCGCGCCGAGTGAATTTCCCGGCCCGATCAGCGCGCCCACTTCCAACTCAATATCCAGCGTGCGGCTCGGCCCGAACACCGGCCGCTCGGCCCCATCAGCCATCGACTGCCCCTTCGGTCGCTTGATCGGCGTGCCGCTGATGACGATGGAACTCGACCGGCCGTGATATCCCACCGGCAGCCACAACCAATTCGGCATGAGCGCGTTTTCCTTGCCGCGAAACATCATACCGACGTTGGTCGCATGCTCGCGCGAAGAGTAAAAATCGGTGTAGTCGCCGATTTCGCACGGCAGGCACATCGTCACTCGATCAACCGGCAGGAGCGCGGCCGCGCGCAGCGAGGAGTCATCGCGCAGCGTCGCCGTCCGCGCGTCCAGCAAATCGGCAATGACGCGCCGCGCCGCCACCCAGTTTTGCCGACCGAGCGCCATGAATGCGTTCAGCGACGACGATGCGAATATTCCGCGCGACAGACTCGCGTCTGCGAGCAACCCGCGTTCTTCCGCAACGCGCAGATCGAGGACAAAGTCGCCAATACGCACACCAGGCCGAGGATCGGAATGATCCGCGCGACGAAATACGCCATATGGCAGATTTTGCAGGGGAAAATGCGAACTCGGCGCGACTTCGACAAACGAGCGCCGTGCGCGATCGATTACGAGTGTTTCCATAGCGCGCGAATTGTATCGCCGCCGCCGCGCGCTCGCGAAGTCCGTTGGTCAGCGCACGTTGAAGTAACGCGCGTCGGGGTGGATCGACACGATCGCCGTTGTGGATTGCTCAGGATCGAGCTGATACTCCTCGCTAAGCGACACGCCAATGCGCTCCGGCCGCAACAGCTCCATCAGAATGCTCTGGTCTTCCAGGCGCGGGCACGCCGGATAGCCAAAGCTGTAACGACTGCCCTGGTAACCCTGTTGGAAGAGCCGCTGAATGTCGCGCGCATCGTTGCCGGCGGCGCCCAGCTCCATGCGAATCTGTTTATGCATGTACTCGGCCAGCGCTTCGGCGAATTCGACGCCCAGCCCATGCAGGAACAGATACTGTTGATATTCGTTTGCGGCGAACCATTCGCGAGCCACATGGCTGACGCGCTCGCCCGCCGTCACCACTTGAAACGCAACCACATCGGCGACTCCGCCGGACAGCGGCCGCCAGAAATCGCTCAGACACCAATAGGGAGCGGACTTCTGGCGCGGAAACGAAAATCGCGCAATTTCGCGACGCGAACCGCCGCCGGAATCCGGCGGCGCGAAGAGGATCAGATCATCCCCTTCGCTGTTGCACGGCCAATAGCCGTAAATCGCCTTCGGCGTAATGATGTTCTCGCGCTCGCAGCGCTCAACCAACTGGCGATAAATCGGGCGCACCTCGGTGTCGATATAGCGCTTGAACTCTTCCTTCGATCGGCCGCGCTTCCGAAAGCCCCATTGCACTTGAAAGAGCATCACCTCGTTCACATGGCCTAGCGCCGCTCGGATCGGCATGTGATCGATCACGCGCGACCCCCAGAACGGCGGCGTGGGCACGGGCTGTGCATGTGAAATATTCGAGCGCCTCGGCCCGGCAGGCGACGTCGATTCACCGCCGGATGAAACCAGCGACGCGGCTTGATCGTCCTCTTCGGTTTCGCCCACTTCCGCGAGACCGTACCGCTGCTCAGTCTCAAGCTCCAAATTCCGAGACTTCGCGTCGCGCCGAGCGCTGCCATCCGACACCGCCGCCACGGCTGTCGCGCCGATCGAGTCGCGCGCCGTCGAGTTCGACGCGGCATGCACCCCGCCGCCGGCTTGCGCTGCCCCGACGCCGGCAGCGGAACGGACAGCCTGGCCGGGCGCAGCGCTGCAAATGCGCTCCATCAGTCGCAAGCCTTCAAACGCATCTTTCGCATAATGCAGCGAGCCGTGATAAATGGGCCGCAAATCCTCTTCGACGTAGCGTCGCGTCAGCGCGGCGCCGCCGAGAATCACCGGCACATTGATGCCCTGTTCATTCAGCACGAACAAATCGTCACGCATCACCAGGGTCGATTTCACCAGCAGCCCGCTCATGCCGATCGCGTCGGCCTTTTTCTCCTGCCACGCCGCGATGATGTTGTTAATCGGCTGCTTGATGCCGATGTTGTAGACGGTGTATCCGTTGTTGGTCAGGATGATGTCGACCAGATTCTTGCCGATGTCATGCACGTCGCCGCGCACGGTGGCCAGCACGATGCTGCCGCGCGATGACCCTTCCTTCTTCTCCATGAATTTTTCGAGATGAGCGACGGCGTGTTTCATCGCCTCGGCGCTTTTCAGCACGAACGGCAACTGCATTTGGCCGGCGCCAAACAGATCGCCGACGACTTTCATGCCGTCGAGCAGAAATGTGTTAATGATCTCAAGCGGTGAATAGCGCTGCATCGCCTCGTCGAGGTCTTTCTCAAAACCCTGCTTCGCGCCGTCGATGATGCGCTTCCGCAGGCGCTCTTCAATCGGCAGATCGGCGATCTTCGTTTTGGCGCCGAGCTGTTCGTCCTTGCTAAACAGCCCGATGAATCGCTCCAGCGGGTCGCCGGTATCACGCCGATCGTAAATCAGGTCCAGCGCCGCGTTCCAGCGCTCATCGCTGATCTGATTTCGCGGCAGAATCTTCGCCGCGTGGACAATCGCCGCCGTTAGCCCGCGCTTGCGGGCTTCGTCGAGGAACACCGAATTCAGAACGACGCGCGCCGCAGGCACGAGACCAAAGCTGATATTGCTCAACCCAAGTATGGATTGGCAGCGCGGGAACCGCTTCATCACGCGCTCGATGCCGTCGAGCGTCTCAAGGCCCAGCCGGCGGTCCGCCTCGCTGCCGGTTGTGACCGGAAACGTCAGGCAATCGAACAAGATGTCGTCCTCGCGAAGACCGTGCTTTCGTGTCAGCAGGTCATGCAAGCGTTCGGCGATCGACAACTTGCGATCCGCCGTCTTGGCCATCGCCTCCACCGGGTCTTCGTCAATCGTCAGCGCGACGACGGCCGCGCCGTATTGTCGGCACAATCCCGCGATGCGTCCGAGCTTTTCCTCGCCATCCTCCAGATTCACCGAGTTAATGATGCACTTGCCGCCCGCGAGCTTCAGCCCCGCTTCGATCACCGGCGGCTCGGTGCTGTCCAGCATCAGCGGCGCGATCGCCTCGCGCGAGATGCGATCGACGACTCTGGTCATGTCCGGCACGCCGTCGCGGCCGACATAGTCCACGCAAATATCCAAAACGTGTGCGCCTTCCTCTTTGACCTGCTCGATCGCCATCGACACGCAGCCGTCGATATTCCCGTCGGCCAGATAGTTCTTGAATTGGCGCGACCCGTTCGTGTTGCATCGCTCGCCAACGATCAGAAAACTGTTGTCCTGCCGCATCGGAACCGCCTGATACAGGCTGCTGACCGACGCTTCGCTGACCACGCTGCGGCGCTTGGGAGCACGCGCGCCAATAGCCTCGGCGACGGCCTTCAAGTGTGTCGCAGTGGTGCCGCAGCAGCCGCCGACGATGTTCACGCCATCTTCGGCGACGAAT
>JAEUIR010000241.1 GCA_016795025.1 Phycisphaerales bacterium | reverse complement strand
GAACTGCTTGATATAGAAACGATCCTTGCGCCCGAAGATGCGCCAATCCATGTGGCGCAAATCGTCGCCGGGACCATATTGGCGATGCTCGGCGAATTCGACGCTGTAGCCGCGATAAGCGCTGCGATGCATGCCGGAAATGAATCCGGCCACGATCGTCCGCGCCCGCAGCTCCAGCCCGCGCAGCCGGGCGATGGCCTCAGGACTTAAGTACTTCGGCGAGTCCGGCATGGGCGGTTCCGTCGATGTCGTGCGTCGGCAGCGATTCGATCACATGGTCGATGAGCTTGTCCGCGTCGATTCCCTCGGCCTCGGCGGTGTAGTTGCAGATGATGCGATGCCGCAACACCGGATGCGCGAGCGCCCGGACATCCTCGGTTGCCACATACTTGCGCCCCAGCATCACCGCGCGGGCCTTCGCGCCGAGCAGCAGATACTGAACCGCGCGCGGCCCGGCGCCGAATGTCACCATGCGCTCGATCATGTCGAGCGTTTTGCGCTGAGGTGATTTCGCCGCTCGCGGGTTGCCGTTGCCCGAACTGCGCTCTCCGAACGCGTCGGGGTGAGTCTCGGTGCGAGACGGCCGCGTGCGGCGCACCAGCTCGAGCGCGTAGTGAATCACACTGGGAGCGGCCGGCACGCGCCGCACGACATCCTGCAGCTGCACGATCTCGTCGCGCCCGAGCACGGGGCGCAGCGCCGGCAGCCGTCCGCTCGTGGTGCGCTCGGCGATTTGATATTCGTCGTCATACGTCGGGTAATCGACAAACACCTTGAACATGAAGCGATCCTGCTGCGCTTCCGGCAGCGGATACGTGCCTTCCTGCTCGATCGGGTTTTGCGTGGCCAGCACGAAAAACGGCGGATCGATCGGGTAATTCACGCCGCCGATCGTCACCTGCACTTCCGACATCGCCTCCAGCAGCGCGGCCTGAGTCTTGGGCGGCGTGCGGTTCACTTCGTCCGCGAGCAGTACGTTGCAAAAGATCGGTCCGTGCAAAAATCGGAACGAGCGCTGGCCGGTGCGGCGATCCTCCTGAATCACCTCCGTTCCGGTGATGTCCGACGGCATGAGGTCCGGCGTGAACTGGATGCGATTGAATTTCAAGCCCAGACACGCGGCCAGGCTGCGAATCATCAACGTCTTTGCCAGCCCCGGCACGCCTTCGAGCATGACGTGGCCCTGCGCGAAGAGGCAGATCAGGAGCTGGTCGATCACCTGCTCCTGGCCGACGATGACGCGGCCAAGTTCGTTTCGGATGGTGGCATAAGCGCTGCGCAACCGCTCGACAGCCTGAATATCGTCCAAAGGCGCCGACGCGGCCGGCTGTGCTGCGGAATCCGCCTGGTTGATGGGCTCGTCGCTCAATTTGCTGCCTCCTGCACGTTGAATCTTCATTTGTGTCGCAATCCTCAGCGGCGCTCCACGCGCCCACGGCGACACCGCGCGTTACCGCTGCATGATGGTCAGATTCTTGTACGGCAACTGAAGAATCGTCAGCGCGACGGCGGTGCCATATGTTGTTCCGACATGGTCGCCATCCCACGAACCGTCCGACGATTGCAGTCCGACCAATGTATCGCGCATCAGCGGATAGTAGCTTTGCCACGACTTCTCGCCGTGCAGGTACATCGCCTGCGACATATAGAACTGCGCGTAAAAGTAATGGCCAAAATACTGCGAAGCATCGTGCTGCGCCGGCGACAGCGCCTTCTGCACGAAATCCAGGGCTTTTTTTGCATCCTTATTTTCGTACTCCCCCGCGCTGAACCAGCATACCACCGCCGCGGCCGTGATCGCCGGTCGGCTCGGTCCCGTGTCCGTAACCTGATATCGAATGCCGCCGTCCGCGTTCGCCGAGTTCTTGAGGTAATTCATCGCATTGTCGATGACGCGCTTCGGAACCGCGATGCCGACATTGCGGCACGCGCGCAGCGCCTGAACCTGCGTCACCGTGACCGAGCCTTCGTCCGACTGCGCATCCGGCGTGTAAAGCCATCCGCCCGCCGCACTCTGGCTGGCGCCGGTCAACTCGACCGCCCGTTGCAGCACCGTGCGGATTTGCGCCAGGCGTTGCGGATCTTCCTCCATGCCGTAACACAAGGCTAGAAAAAGCGTCGCAAAACCGTGGCCGTGCATGCAGTGCGTCTCTTCTTCGATTTGAGCAATCAAACCGTCGCTGCGAGCGCTCTTGAGCAAGTACGTGATCGCGCTGCTCACGTTCCGCGCATATGGCCCCTGAGTGGGCGTATTCCCGCCAGACAGGAGAGCGATCCCGGCTAGCGAGGTCATCGCGACCGGGTAGCCGCCTGCCGAACCGTTGGTGCGCCAACTACCGTCGCGATTCTGGCTTCGCACAAGAAACTGCAAACCACGATCGATCGCGGCGCGCGTCGCCGGTGTGATCTCAGAGGGGTCGCGCGGCGGAATCGCGGCTCGCGGCGCCTCCTGCACCGCTAGTCCCGGCAATAGCAGCGATCGCGGTTGGGCGTCGGCCGCGTGCGCCGGAAACGAACACGCGCCAAGCGCAACCGCCCACATTCCCATATACCCGAGAGTTTTGATTGACGCACGGCGCTTCACGGCACGTTCTCCGAAACCGAGCTTCCATAGGCTGCCAGAACGCCCTTGCACTGCACCAAAATGCGCGAGACGGTCACCAGGATGTCCACGTGGCCGCGCATCTGGCCGCGCAGTTCAAAATCTTTACCGATCGACTCCGGCGACGTCGTCTCCCCGCTGACTTTGTTGATTAATTGTAGTTCGAGGCCCGACCAGCCGCGTTGATTGCCGGGGCTCGATCCCGGCTCGACCAGCACCGGTATCAACGTCGGATGCCCGAGCAGTTGCGTCGGATTGATCGCGTTCACGCCGTCGAAGCGAAACGACCACGTCCGCGCGCCGGTGTCGCGTGAATATGCGGAGACACTTTGCAGCCGACGGCCTCGGGCATTCTCCTCGGGCGTGTCGAGTTCGCAGGCCGCGTAAATGAGCTTCTCGTCCGCGGCCCAGGCCAGCGTTTTACCTTCGATCTCCAATCCGCCGCTGGTGATGTCTCGGCCAGTCGCGGCGTCAACAATCACCCAGGGCCGCTCGCCGGCCGGTTGCACGGCAACCCAATTCGTTCCGCTAACCGTCGATCGATTCACCACGCCGACGCCGGGCCGGATCCAGCGAACGCTCAACGCTTCGCTGTCCAACCCCAACATGCCGCGCTCGGTCCAGATCACCGCATGGTCATTCACAACGGCCATGTCAGTGATCGTGCCAAGCTCAATCCCGCTATGTTTCAAGTCCCCGCCGTCATCAACACGAATCGACCATAAGCGACCGTCGTCGCCCAACATCAACACGCGATCGCCGGCCACGTTCCATTCGCTGACGGTTAAACCGGGAAGATCACGCTGCCATCCGATTCGACCGTCAATCCAACGAGCCAGAAACAGACGACCGGGGCGTGGCATGACCAGCGCACCGGCGGAGCAACCGCGCACCCGGGTCTCGATGTTTTCCGGCAATGTTGACCATTCCGGAATGGCGCGGTCCCAAAGCCGTTGACCGCCGCGCCGCTCCGGGCCTAGCCCGACGCACACCAGGCCGCCGGGAACCGCTACGGCAGCGAGATGTTCCTGCACGATCGTGGCGACGGGAGTATCGGCATAGTCTTCGTCCTGCGGTTGCCAAAACGCCCGAATGTCCTGCTTGGGCGTGTTCGCTTCGGGGGGAGGCGCGGCGATCGGCGTGGCGTGCGTTTCGCGCAAGCGATCGCCCCCGCGCGTCGCGCACAGAACCAGTTGTCTTTTGATCTGGTCATGGATCAGAATCCACGGTTTGCTGAACGCCAGCGGCTGTGCGGCATCATGCAACAATCGCCCGCCTTCGAGCTTCCAGCGAAACCGCAATTCGACTTTGAACGGCTCCTCGCGAACAGCGGCGAGTTTTCGCATCGATCGCTCGATGCGTTCGATGCGCCGCACCTGATCTTCATGCTCGGCGGTGACGGCTTCGGTCCCCGTCGAGGTGGTCGTGACCGGTTCGACGGGCAGCGCCTTGATCGCATCCGCATCGTTGCGCGCGGAATCGTACATGCCAAGAGCGGTATGCACTTCCCAAAGGTCGATGAGCGCCGCGCGCCGCGCCACGTCATCCAGCGATGCGTCGTTTACGGCTCCGAGCAGGCCGATCGACAGTTCCGGTGGCGGCCGCCGCGACAGCACGAGCCGTTCGAGCGTCGCGCGCCGCGGCCCCGGCGGCATGACCTCGGCGATCTTTCGCAGCCCCGCCAGATCGAGCGGGGCGGCCGCGGACATCAGCGCGTCGATGAATTGGCCCCGCTCTGTGATTTGCGGACGCGCCAAAAGCGCCGCCAGGCGCTGGGCCGCGAGCGTATCCGAAGCTACCAGCCAGCCGGCGTCCTCGCTTTCCGTCGCGCAAGGCACAGAATCGCGCAACAGCACTTCGGAATATTGCTCGAAGGCGGCGCGCCATTGCTCGCTTTCCTCAAGCACACGGCCGATCAGAAGAGCCAAACGCGCGGCCGTTTCCGGCGAGCGAGCCAGTGAGCGCGCTTGTTCTAGCCATTTCAGCCGCTCCGCTGCGTCCTTGGATTCGTGAGAAAGCGCCATGAATACAAGGCTCAGCAAACGATCTTTGGCCGCGGCGGATGCGTCATCCGCCGTGATGTCCTGGATCGCCGCCAGAGCATCCGCATGCCGCCCGTTCAGAACGCTCAGCCAGGCTCGCGCAAGATGCGCGCGGCTCGCTCCTCCTCGCGCTGTTGCCTCATCGGCTGCGCGATTCGTCGCGTCTGGATCAGCCAGCCGAACCGCCACATTTGGAGAAACGCAAAACACGGCACTGCTGGAAACGGCCACATTCGCACTCGAGGGCGCGCGAGCCGCGCGAACAGCCTCATCCGGTGACCACTGATCAGCCACGATACGGCCCGTCTTCGCGTCCAGCACCACCAAACCGGCTCGCGTCGGGACAAACAATTGCTCGTCGCGCAGTGCCGGGCGACCGCAGATTTCAAGCGAGGCTGAACGCCAGCGAACGGACTTTCCGTCTGATTCATCAATGGCCACGACGCGCTCGCCCGCGACGAATACCCCCCATTCATTCGCCCCGATGACAAACGGCTCATCGCGCCGCGACACACGCCAACGCTCCTGCCCGGTGAAGCGGTCCAGCGCCAGGCGTTCCCCCGAATCGGGGGGCGCGAGGATCAGCAAGTCGCCGATCATCACCGGCGGTTCAGAGTTATG
>JAEUIR010000240.1 GCA_016795025.1 Phycisphaerales bacterium | reverse complement strand
CGTTCCGGCTGAGGCAGAACCGGAGACCCACCCACGCTGGTTGCTCAGAAATGCGGTTCGTGCATCGCGCCAACCCGCCGTTCGGGACGGAAAACTTAGAATGCGGTTGCCCTGGTCGGGCAAGGGCCTTTCGCTGTCCGCGTTTTGACAACCCGCCCGCCCGGAATGTATCGTACAAAATTGCGAATTTGCGCGGAGTTGCGGCTTGGCCGTACCGAAGCAGTGTTTGTTTCTTCCAAGCCCGCGCGCTTGTTCGCAGTGTTCGAAGGAACGTTGTAATGGCTAAGGGCACAGTGAAGTGGTTTAATGACGCCAAGGGGTTTGGTTTCATCGTCGCCGAAGACGGGCGCGATGTCTTCGTCCACCAGAGCGAGATCAAGGTGGAAGGCTTCCGCACGCTCGCCGAAGGCGCGAAGGTGGAGTACGAGGCGGCTCAGGGGCCGAAGGGCCCGAAGGCCGTAAATGTTCGACCGGCCAAATAGTCCCTCATAATCAACAATCAACACCGACGGCGGCAGCGCATTGCGTTGCCGCCGTTTTTCGTGCGCTTCGCCCGATATTCGCTGACCGCACGCGCCGCATGAGCAACTTCACGCTGCCTCGCAATTCTCGCAAACAAAATACCTCCGTCTGGCCGCGCATTTTGTATTTTTCACACGGGCGAATCGCCGTGGCGCGCGACGCGCGCGGATGTTCGCCTTCATAGGCTTCGTTCACGGCCCGGGGAATGTGTTTCACGGAGTACGCGTCGTGGCGCGCAGAGCGAAAGAGGGCGGAGGACCGACCATGCCGGAATGGAAAGACCAGTTTCTCAGCAAGCTCGACCAGGTTCAGGCGCAATGGAGCAAGCGATTCGACGAGCGCCTCGACGCGGTTGCGAACCCGGCGTTCGAGGAGTTTGGAGTATTTCTGCGCACGCACGGGTTCCACCTGTCGTCGCCAATGCGCCAGGAAGGCCGCCGCTCGTACAAATTCGAACTGTCCGAAAACGCCTACGTGCTGCTCATCTTTCGCTCGTCGTCTGTGGGCGAGTTCGAGCTGCGCTGCGAGTGCTTCGTGCCGGGCAACGAGCCGATGATGAGCAAATCCCTCGGCCGAGTGATGGATATCGACGACGCCTGGACGCGCGGGCAGATGCAATCCGCGCTGGACAGCTTCGTCGATCGATTGGGCGGCGCGCCGCGCCGCGAGCGAGCGGAGGAACTGGTGGCGGTCTAGAAATCAAGAACGCGCTCGCCCGATTGTGAACGCGCATGGGGCTTTGTAGTCGTGCGATGCGCAACGCAATCGCGCACCGCATCGGACGGCGGCTTGCGGATCCCGAACAGGATCATGGATTATGGCCTTCCGCTTGCGCGTGCAGCGCGTGAACTGTTCCAGCACATCCCAGCCTGCGCGAGAATCCCTCTGTCTGGATTCATCCCTTTGCGGCGCTTGCGCTACAATCTCCGCTGATGACGCAAGTGGACATCAGGTACGTGGGCACTCCTGCCGAGATTGACTTCGCTCGCGCGCTGTTTCGCGAATATCAGCAATCCTTACAAATCGAACTGTGCTTTCAGAGCTTCGAGGAAGAACTCGCTAATCTCCCAGGCAAATTCACTGAACCGCACGGCTGCATTCTGCTGGCGCGGTGTAGAGGGCAAGTCGCCGGCTGCGTCGCCATGCGGCCGCTTAGCGACGCTGTCTGCGAGATGAAGCGGCTATTCGTGCGGCCGAGCGTGCGCGGCGCGGGTGTTGGGCGCGCGCTTGCCGAGCGGATTTTGCAAGAAGCGCGCGGACGGGGATTCGTCGCAATGCGGCTGGACACGATTCCCGCGCAAATGCCGCGGGCGGCAGCGTTGTACCGGTCGATGGGATTTGTGAATATTCCGGCGTATTACGAATACCCGATCGCTGGGGCGGAGTATTTCGAATTGCGCTGGTAAGGACGATTTCATGCGAAGTCGTTTCATTCAACCGGGTAAGATTCATCGCTTCGGAGCCGCGAAAGCAAACAACAATCTCACATGGAGGTCCCGTGATGGCCGGCAACACCATTCGTCTACACCGCGTATTGAAGGCGCCGCCCGAGCGTGTCTATCGCGCGTTTCTTGATCCTGATGCGCTCGCCCGCTGGATGGCGCCCTACGGATTTCTCGGCAAAGTGCATGAGATTAATCCGACCGTCGGCGGCGGATATCGTATGTCGTTTACGAATTTCGGCACCGGATCATCGCATTCATTCGGCGGCACTTATGTCGAGCTGGTTCCAAATCAGCGCTTGCGATACACGGATCAATTCGACAACCCGAATCTGGAGGGCGAAATGTCGATGACCGTCACGCTTCGTGCTGTCATGTGCGGCACGGACCTGACCATCGAGCAGGCAGGCCTGCCCGATTTGATCCCCGTGGAAATGTGCTATCTCGGATGGCAGGAGTCACTTGCGCAACTCGCGCACCTGGTCGAGCCGGAAATTCCAGATATGCCCTGACTTCCGCGACGAGGAGCACGAATGTTTGCTGGAGTGGATCTCGCTCGACGAATCGAAGCCGGCACGTGCAAGCTGCACGAGGAAAGCGCGCGCCAAGCGGCGCGGCGATTGGGCCAGTGCGTATTTGCACGGCCATTGGCCGGTGGCGTGGCCGTGTACGCGGAGCCGGGTTCGCCGCTGAACAAGATCGCGGGGCTGGGTTTCGGCGGCGCACTCGGCGAAACTGAGATTGGCGAGATCGAACAGGCGTATGCCCAGCGCGGCTGCGCGGTTCAGGTCGAGTTGTCGTCGTTGGGCGACCCGGCCATCGGCGCAATGCTCAGCCGGCGCGGCTATGTGCTGATGGGGCATGAGCATGTGCTGGGTCTGCCGCTTCGGCCGGAAGAGCTGAAGCCCCGATCGCCCGTCGCGCGCGAGATTGAGGTGACCCTCAGCGACAAACATGATTTCGAAAAATGGCTCGATGTCGTTGTGTCCGGGTTTGCATCGCCGGATGATCAGGGCATTGCTTCTCACGAATCATTTCCGCGCGACGTGATCCGCAATTGCATGGCCGACATGTGCGCGGTCCCCGGCTTCGCGCGCTACATGGCGGGGCTCGGCGGCGAGCCGGCCGGCGGAGCCAGTTTGTATACCGGCGCGGGAATCGCGCAGCTTTGCGGCGCCGCCACGCTGCCGCAGCATCGGCGAAAGGGCGTTCAAACCGCGCTCTTTGAAACCCGCCTGTGCGACGCGGCGGCCACGGGCTGCGATCTGGCCGTGATTACGACGATGCCCGGCTCAAAGTCTCAGGAGAACGCGCAGCGCCGCGGTTTTGCGTTGCTCTATTCGCGGGCGGTGATGGTGAAACCCGCGGAATGAAGAATGCACAGTGGTGGCTCGATTGATATGAATCCCGATCTGCGCGATGCGTCGGGCCAGGGGTGCCAGTGAGCGATCGTGTGTCAGAAGCGCAGCTTAGCGACTCGGCGCAATGTAAGCATTGCGGCTATGCGCTGCGCAATCTGCCGCGCAACGTATGTCCGGAGTGCGGCTCCGAGTTCGATCCTGCCAACGCGGACTCGTATCGAGATCCCCGACGGCATCGCGACGCGGTTCGCGACAAGACGCGACAATTCGTGAAGCTCTGCATCGGGCCACCCGGTGTCGTGAGTATGGTACTCGTCATCATTGTCGCCGCATGGCACGTGCCGGCGACGACGTCGCTTGCGGCATGGTGCCAGCTCGCCTCGCCAGCGGAAAACTGCTTACTCTGGATGGCGGTTTATCTCACTATGGCGCAATGCTTGATCGGAGCCGTTGTGCATCGCTTGTTGGATCCCGCGGTTTACCCGCCGTGGCCTGCTCAATCGGCGCGCCGTTGGACGATTTGTATTGCATTGACGGTCGTCCTCCTATTGACCGTTCGACCGTGGGTTTCACTGGCACGCCTGCGGGCGAGTCGCGCAGCGCTCGAAGCGGTGATCGCCACGACCGACGCATCGAATAGTCCGCGTCTTTGCAGAATTGGCTTACTCGATGTTCAATACATACATCACCACTGGCCGCCAACCGAAACCGATCCTCGACGAAGTTGCGTATTTGTGCAGACTGAAAGCGATGGCGAGGGGCGCTATGGATTTTTGTATTACCCTCCCGGTTCCACGGCCGGTAGCGGTTGGCAAATCGCGCCATGAATCGCGCGATTTCAAAGAGCGCTTAACAAGACGCCTCACCTTGTTTCGAAGCGACCGCTCCCTTACGGTCGCGGCTCCGTTTTGCGTGGAGCTCTAAAATGCGCGCGGGGCAAACATTGTTTCCGACGGCCGTCGAACAGCGGCGTTAGGGGCATCCGCCATTCGCAACGCACGTTACGAACGGATCGATGTCGAAGTTGTTCACCGCGCCGTCGCGGTTGATGTCGAGGTTGCAGAGCCAGTTGCACGCGGCATAGTCAATCGCGTATCGATCGACGTTGCTGAGCGCCAGCACGAACGCGTCGATGTCGAAGTTGTTCACCAGCCCGTCGCAATTCGCATCGCCTCGCGGGAATCCGCGACAGACCGGCGGCGTCAGGATAAACGCGCGCGGGTATTGCACATCAGGATGCCTTCCAGTGCAGGCGATCTGCCCTGCGTTGTTGATCGCCGCCGGCCCCAGAGTCCAGTCGAAATCCTCCGGTAGGAATTCGCGGAAGCGCGTGATGACGCCGTCATGCCAGATATAGCATTCCGTCGAGTCCCATCCTGTTTGGCCAATGCAAACGATCTCGCCATAATCATTGATGTCATACGGCAGCGTCATCCAACGATGGCCGGATTGAGGGTCGGGCGGCTCCAGCGGGCCGAGTTCGATGATTTGGCCGTCCTGCCAGAGAACGGCTTCTTGGTCGCTATCTCCGGCATGGTCAAAGGAGCAATACCCGACGATTTGCCCAGCGTTGTTGATCGCTTCAGCGCTGGATGACAGCCGGCCGGGCAGCGTGCCCAGGTCGATGATGGCGCCGTGATCCCATACCGTGGCGCGATATTGTGCGCTGATGGCCAACTGGGATGTGCCCACAGCGACATCGACATCGTTGATACCGAGTGCGACGGAGTAGGGAACCTGTGATCCGCCTAGCGGTGGCAAGTCCATCATAGATTCATTATTCCATAGGAATCCATGGGTGACCGGCAACGGATCGTCGTCCAGCTCGCTAAAACCTACAATGTGTCCAAGCGAGTTGATATCCCATGGAACTGCTGTAGCTCCGCCGAGCGTTCCCAACTCAATATACACTCCGTTGCTCCAGCAAACTGGGTAGCTCTCTTCCACAGAGATAATGGA
>JAEUIR010000023.1 GCA_016795025.1 Phycisphaerales bacterium | reverse complement strand
TCAACGACTACCGCGGACGTTTGGTATACGTACACAGCACCGTCGCAAGGAGTTCTTGCGATCGACACCTGCACGTCGGCTTATGACACAGTCGTTTCCGTCCATTCCGCATGCACCGGAACCACGGCCAACGAACTTGCGTGTAACGACGATTGCGCAGGATCACCATGCGGCGGCACCAACACCTGTCTCAGCCTGAATGTGACCGGTGGAACGACGTACAAGATTCGAGTTTCCGGTTACAACGGCGCGGTCGGCACATTCACGCTGAACATCATCTTCACGCCTACGGCTCCCACAAACGACAACTGCGGCTCGGCCACGCCGATCGGCGATGGCGTTTTCACCGGCAATTTGACGAGTGCCACGAATGACGGATCGGCAGGTTGCGGAACGTCCACGACCAATAAGGATGTTTGGTACAGCTACACAGCTGCTTGCGCGGGCACGCTGACCGCGACGACTTGCGGCACACACGATGCACCGGGCGCGGACGCCGGGATGGATACGGTCCTTTCGCTGCATCCATCATGCCCGGGCACAACCGCGAATCAGCTCGCATGCAACGATGACACGAACGTGTGCGGCGGGCTTGATGCCGGTGTGCTGCGCGATTCCGCCGTTTCGACGGTGATGGCCGCTGGTCAGACTGTGCTGATTCGAGTTTCGTATTTCAATACGGTCATCGACGATGGAAACTACACGTTGCGAACGAGCTTCGTTGCGACACCGCCCGGAGCGCCGACCGGCGTGGCGGCGACCGACGGAACGGTCTGTGCGAACGTGACGGTCACATGGAATGCCGTCGCAGGCGCAACGAACTACGAAATCTGGCGCAACACCAGCAATGATTCAGGCACGGCGGCGCTGCTCGCAACGGATACGGCCAGCCCATACAACGATGCGTCAGCGACGGTGAACGTCACTTATTTTTACTGGGTAAAGGCCGTCAGCGCGTGCGGCACCAGCGGATTCAGCAATAGCGACAGCGGCTTCCGGTCGAGCGCGCCGGGCGTTCCGAGCGGTGTTTCGGCAACAGATGGCACCTCGTGCAGCGAGGTCACGGTCACGTGGACCGCGGTCAGCGGCGCGACAAGTTATCAGGTGTATCGCAACACGACGAACAACTCCGGCACGGCCACGCAGATCGGCACGCCAGCCGCATCGCCGTTCAGCGACACCACAGCGACACCTGGAACGACTTATTTCTACTGGGTGCGCGCGGTGAATGTGTGCGGCACCAGCGGATTCAGCACGTCGAATAGCGGCTTCCGCGCCGCGTCTCCGGTCGCGCCGACAGGTGTTTCCGCAACCGATGGCACGTCCTGTTCGTTCACGCGCATTTCGTGGACGGCCAGCAGTGGCGCGACGGGCTATGAAATCTGGCGCAACACAGTGAACAACTCCGGAACGGCCACCATGATCGGGACGGATACGGCCAGCCCGTTTGACGACACGACCGGCACAGGAGGCGTGGTGTATTTCTACTGGGTGCGCGCGACGAACGGCTGCGGCACGAGCGGTTTCTCAAACAGCGATAGCGGGTCGCGCATCGCAACGCCCACCGCACCGACAGGCGTCGCGGCAACCGACGGCACGGCATGTCCCCAAACGACGGTCACATGGACTGCGTCCGCGGGCGCAACGAGCTATGACGTATTCCGCAACACGGTGAACAACTCGGGCACGGCCGTCGTGATCGGCACAACCGCGAGCAGCCCGTTTGCGGACGCGACCGGAACGGCCGGCGTGACGTATTTCTACTGGGTGATCGCGGAGAACGCCTGCGGATCGAGCGGCTTCTCAAACAGCGACAGCGGCCGGCGCGTTTGCTCGGTGCTGGGCGACATGAACTGCGATGGCGTCGTGGATAACTTCGACATCGATCCGTTCGTGCTGGCGCTCACGAATCCGGCCGCATACAACGCGGCGTTTCCGGGCTGCAGCGTGCTCAATGGTGACGCGAATCAAGACGGCGCGCTTGATAATTTCGACATCGATCCATTCGTGCTCTGCGTGCTGAATGGAGGATGCTGATCCGCAGTCGCTAATCAACTAACCATATGAAAAGCAGCGGCCGCGGACCAGTTCATCGGGTTTCGCGGCCGCGTTGATGGTTGGCCGCCGGACACACGCCGGCCGTCGGTTACCAGAAGCGCAGCGACAGCGAGAACATCAGTGGTGCGAGTGCGGACAAGTACTCCAGCATTGCAATTTTGAGCGCCGCCGCCGGCTCTCACGGCTGCATAATCTTAACCACCCGCGTCAGCGCGAGCCGCGATGTCGCTACGCTGAGCGTGTGAGCCCCTTGTGTTCCGGACGATCAGAACTGCGTCGGACTCGTCAACAACTGCGACATCGACCCGTTCGCTGCGCTGCGCGGCGGCGGATGATGCGGCGGCGCCGCGAATGGCGCAGGGCATCAGCCCATTGTCGGCGGCAGGCGGGGTAAGCGCTGACGAATCGACGGCATTTCGGCCCACGGGTCCGGGAGTTTCAGGCGCTGCAGCGCGGCGGGGATGTCAAATTGGTCGCCGGCCGCGATTCGATTTAGCTCATTCCAATCCACAGGCAGGGACACCGCCGCGCTGGGACGGGCACGAGGCGACCATGGAGCGACGCAGGTTGCGCCGCGCTGTGTTCGCAGATAATCGATAAATATCTTCCCGGTTCGTTTTGCTTTGCTCATCGTCGCGACGAATTCGTTCGGCTGGTATTGAGCAATGCTCATCGCCAGAGCGCGGGCGAAAGATTCGACGGCGTCCCAGCCGGCGCGGCGATCGATTGGCGCGACGATGTGCAGGCCTTTTCCGCCCGACAGCTTTACGAAGCTTTTCAGATCGCCTTGCGCCAGAAGCTCGCGCAGCATGATGGCCGCGTCTCTTACGCGGGTCCATTCGACATCCGCCGCTGGATCGAGATCGAAAATCACGCGATCCGGCGCTTCGACACGATCCACGCGGCACGCCCATGTGTGAAGCTCGATCACGCCGAATTGGGCGAGGCGAACAATATCTTCAGCATGGCGAATATAGACGTAGTCGCGCATCTTTGATTTCTCGGCGATGGGTACGGCGGGAAACTTTGCGAGCGTGGCGTTGCGATGTTTTTGATAGAAACACGTTCCGTCCGCGCCAGCCGGACAGCGAACAATCATCAGCGGGCGATGGGCAACGTGCGGCAACATGTGTTCGGCGGCGTGCGCGAAATACTCGGCGAGGTCGAACTTGGTAAGTCCGGCTTGCGGGAAGACGACGCGCTGCGGATTTGTGATGCGTACGCCGGCGACCTTGGAATCGGCGCCCTTCGACTGAGGGGTGGCGCGACTGGCTGGGCCGTTGCGATTCGGCTTGCGGCCGTTGTCGGAAGGTACGGGACGAGGGCCGACGGGTTCGGTTTTCCTTTGAGGCGCGCGGCGCTTGAGTTGCGGCATTGGCTGATCCTCGCGAATCACCTCACGCGGCGGTTTATCTTCGCGTAGTCCCTGAAAAGATGGGTGGCGAACGCGACCATCGCGCGTGAACTCTGTAAAGTGGACTTGCGCCACGAGCATGGGCCGAACCCAGTGCATCCGCGTCACCTTCGGCGGGTTGTGAAAGGGTGGTTCGTCAATTTCGATGGAGCGCAGCGCCTCGCCCAAAGTCATCAGATCATGATCGTTGAAACCGGTGCCAACCCGTCCACGGTAGTGCAGAGCGCCGTTGGAGTCATATGTGCCCAGCAGCAGCGCGCCAAAACCGACTCGCGAGCCGCCGGCGTCGGTAAAGCCGCCAATCACGAATTCCTGTCCGGCGGAACATTTGATTTTTTGCCAGGACGAATCCCGGCGACTGTGATACTTGGCATCTGCGCGTTTGGAGACAATTCCTTCCAGGCCGATCTGGCACGCCGCGCGAAGCACGCTTTCGCCGTTTCCGACAACATGGTCCGAAAAGCGCACCGTGTTTCCGCCACGGCGCGAACTAAGTATGGTGGCTAGGATGTTTCGGCGATCGATCAATGCACATTGCGTGAGGTCATACGCGTCGAAGTGCGGCACGTCGAATACGAAAAAGGTCAGCTCCGCAGAATGATCGGACCGGAGCGCATTTTGAAGTCGCTGAAAATCGCTGCGGCCGCGCTCATCTAATGCCACGACCTCACCATCGAGGATTGCGTTCTTTACGCCTAGCTGTTCACAGGCTCTGGCGATGTGCCGAAAACGCGCGGTCCAGTCGAGGCCGCGGCGCGTCAGCAACTTCGCGCGGCCATTGCGAAGGATACAAATGAGGCGATAGCCGTCGAATTTGATCTCATGAATCCACTGCGGGCCGTCGGGGGCGGCGGCTGCGGGTTGAGCGAGTTGCGGCGCCATAGACGCAGGTTGCGCCGCTCGGATTGCGCCGGGCAATTGTGCGACGGCGGGAAAATGCTTGGACGCGGGTTGGCGGCGCGCGGCTCCGTTTGCGTCAGGCGCGGACCGCTTCGACAAGCGCTCGCGCGGCGAACCGGCCTTCGTCATGATTTCAGCGCCCGACAATACGCTTTGCGGCTGTTCGCGCGTGATGGACATTTCGCTTTCCGGTTGGGCGAATTCATCGGAGTGTTTAATCAACAACCACTCGCTCTTCTTCCGGTCGGCGACACGCTTGAGCCGGATGAGATTCCAGACGCCTTTGAGTTTGCTGCCGCGCAACTCGAATTTCAGTCGCCCGGTCTTTAGCGCTTCGTGAGGGTCGCCGATTGGCCGCCACGTGCCGGAATCCCAGACGATCACCTGTCCAGCGCCATAGTGCCCTGCGGGGATCTCTCCCTCAAAATGGCGGTATTCCAGAGGGTGATCCTCAACCTGGATTGCCAGCGATCGTACCGACGGATCCAGGCTCGGTCCCTTGGGTATCGCCCAACTCAATAGCACGCCGTCCAACTCAAGCCGCAAATCGTAATGCAAGCGCGTGGCCGCATGCTTTTGAATCACATAGCACCGCCCGGGAGCGCGGCGAGTCTGTTTTCCGCGCGGTTCGGGTGTCAGCCCGAAGCGGCGTTTGCGGCGATATTGCTGCAATCCCACACTGACCTTTAGGCGACTGGATCGTGAAAAGCCAAGGCGAAACGCTTCATCATTTCGATTTCAGGAGGCAATCACGGCGCGCGGCGATGCTGGCTTTGGCGGAGCGCGGCCGTGCTCACGCATGGGGCGTTTCAAGCGGCGCGCAACCGTGATGCGGAGACCGGATTGGCCAACACGATTTGGAAAGGCGCGATCAGCGTGGGTGAGGTCCGTGTCCCCGTTCGGTTGTACTCTGCGGTCGAGGAGCGGGGGATTTCGTTTCATTTACTCCACGAGCAGGATATGGTGCGCGTCAATCAAGTGATGGTGGATGCTGATAGCGAGGAGCCGGTTGAACCGGAGGCCGTGACCCGCGCATATCACGTCAAAGGCGACACGTACGTCAGCGTATCCAAAAGCGAGCTGGACAGCATCGCGCCGGAGGCGTCTCGCGAAATCGAGATCAAGCAGGTTCTCGCGGCGGATGCGCTCGACCCCATCTGGTATGAGCGTCCGTACTACCTTGGAAGTGACGGCAGCGCGCCAGACTACGGCGCATTAGTGGAAGCTCTCGCGGATGGACCTTGGAAGGCGATCGCGCGGTGGGTGATGCGAAAGCGGCATTACGTGGGATCGCTGGAGGCGATCGCGGGGCAATTGGTTCTGATCACACTACGATTCGCGGATGAGGTGGTGACCGCGGATGTGCTGCCAGCGCCGGAAGGCCGCGCCCTGGACAAGCGCGAGCGCGATCTCGCGGATCGACTCGTGAAAACACTGCATGCGGAATTTGAGGCGGGGAAATACCAAGACGAGCACCAGCAGCGCGTGATCGAGTTTATTGAAACCAAAGCCCGAGGCAAGGCGCCCCGATTGCGCTTGGCGCGAGCGCCCCGTGTCACGAACAGTGATCGACTGGCCGAAATGCTAAGCGCGAGTCTGAAGCAGGCAAAACGGAAGCAGCGAAGTGCCTGAACAGAGCGAACCATCCCCGCGTGGTATTTGGTCCGGGACGATCACATTTGGTCTGGTGACCGTGCCGGTGGAATTGTTCACCGCGCGGCGCGCTCCCGCCGTGAGGGCACGGACGTTCGGAAAATCTGCTCGCGCGCTGCGACGGCGCTTTGTTTGCCCAGCACATCAACGGATTCTGGAGCCGGACGAGATTGTTCGCGGATATGAGCATCATCCGGGTGAGTATGTAGCCATTAGCGACAAGGAGCTGGAATCGCTGGCGCCGCGGAAATCCCGCGATATCGACTTGCGGGAGTTTGTGGACCTCGATCAGATTCCATCGACATATTTCGAACGGGGTTACTATCTGACGCCGGCCGGCGATGCCAACAAGGCCTACCGCCTGCTGGCTGAAGTGCTTGGACGACGAAGACAGGCCGGGATCGCGACGTTTGTCATGCGCGAGCGTGAATATTTGGCCGCGATCATCTCGGAGGGGAAGATTCTGCGCGCTCAGATTTTGCGTTTTTCGACAGAGCTGCGCGAGATGCCGATGGAAGGCTCGCGCGCGGCCAAGAACGATGGCGCATCGAAGCGAGTCGCGAAGGCGCTTGCGAAAAAAAGAGGCAACAAGCTGGACCTGTCCTTGCTGGAAAACGAGGATGAGCGTCGATTGCGGCGGCTGCTGGATGAGAAAATCAAGCGCGGCCGGGATACGCTCAAGGTCCGCTTGGATGAGTCGGATGAACCTGGTGAACTCGACCTGATCGGCGTGTTGCGAAAAAGCATGATTGTCGCGAACGGGCGAGAGGAAAAGTTGCAAATCAGGCGGCCGGCACCTTCGCGCATGAAACGCTCATCGGGGGCGAACAAGAAGGTCATAAAACGGCCGGCTTCCGCAGAGCGCGCGAGGGGGCGGTCGGAGACCAGAGCATAACTGCTCTCGACAGATCGCTACTTTTGTGGCGAGTTGAGCGGCGGTCGTTCAATCGGTTGAGCTAGCGGCGCGGCGATGGGCGCGAGGCTGCCACGAGCGCGAAATGCAAGCAGGGTCGCGGCCAGGGCGAACAGCACTTGAACAATCAAACCGCCAATCGGACGGCCGCCGGGCAGCAGAAGCAACATTACGGTGCCGATCGGCGAGGCGCCGGAGAAGTAGCCTGTTGAGAACAGCGCATTTCGATTTCCCTGCTCCTGCGCCATGATGAAGATCGGGACGTCGAGAAGGATCGGGGCGACTTTGAGAATAACGACGGAGAGCAGAACCGTGACGAACGGTTTGCGGCCGATCACCGCGGTCGCATACAGCAATTGGTAATCCGTCCAGAACGACAATCCGATGGCCACGACGGTCATCACGCGGAAGAATCGAATGGAATTGGGCGAATATTCGTCCAGCGGATTCGCCGAGTGGATGCCGCCGTCGTGCATGTTGATCAGCGCCACAAGCGCGATCATCGCAAGTACGATCGGCATGAACGACAGGAAGCGCCGCAGCGAAGCATTAATCGGCTCGCCGAACGATCGAACGCGATCTGCCAGCGCGGCGTCGACGGCCGCGGAAATCAGCGGCACGTAGCAGATGAGCAGCAATACGCCCGCCGAAAGGATCACCTGAATTTCGGGCGGCGTCTTCCAATCTGCAAAAAGCGTCGATGAACCGGGCGCGAGCTGAAAACCAGCCGCCAACGTAGCGCCCGAAAGCACCGCGAGAATCGTACCAAGCGTGACACTGAACATGGCCCTTTCCGGCACGCGGACTTTGCGCGCAGCGGCCATAAAATACAGCGTTCCAAACGCGGCCTGCACGATCGCAGCGATCAGCACTGTTTCGGCGTTTCGCACCTGCCCTTTTGTGACGCTGTAATACATCGCGTCGGCGCTCATCAGACCGATCAGCAGCGCGAGCCCCGGAACAACGCCAACGACGACCCATCCGCCGAAAACGCTGATCATGGCGATTACGCCGATGATGTTGGCCTTGCCGGACGTGCCGAGCGCGATCAAAAGCACCAGCGTGGTGATCATGAACGTCAGCACGAGAAGGCATGCCTGAAGAAAGTACCACGCGGGAACGGTGGTGGTGACGCCAAGCGAATAGCCGTAATGGGCGGAGAACAGCGTCCCGAACAAGAGGCTCATCCCATAGAGCATCCAGATCTGAACCGGCGCTCCCATCAGATAGCCGCTGATGAGCGTGAATCCGCTGAGCGGCGACAAGCGATGCGATTCGATCATTCCCGTCTGGAAATCGCGCAGTACGGCCTTGCGCACGGCCGCGGGCATTGCAATGCCGAGGAACAGTGCCTGTCCGACCGTAATGATCGCGAGCCATACCGAACTAACCTGCCCGGCCTGCGCTGCCGGCGCCATGCGGTACGAGATTCCCGCGCCGCCAATTACGAGCAGCGCGAAAATGCCGACAAAGATCAGTGCGTTGGTCGAGCCGACTAATCGATAATGAAGCCAAACCAGCGGATTCACACGAGTGCCCTCACGCCGAAACCCAAACTAATCCACCTGGCCAATGCCGCTGCGCAGGTACGCCTGCTCAAGGTCCGGCCGGAGCGCGCGAAATTCGGCGACGGGCAAACCGGCGTTGATGAGCTTGGCGAGCAATTCGGCGGCCCGCTCGCGGTCGGTATCCCACTCGACGACAATCGCCTCAGGGTCGCTTGAGATCAGGTTCAGTTCGCCGATCATCGCCAGGCGCTGATTCAGATCGCCCACGCGGTGCGCGAAACCGATGCGATAGTTGCTGCGCGTTTCGCCGCCGGCCCCGGCGACTTGCGCGACTGTGCCGAAGCTCAGAAATCGACCGCGCTCGACAATGGCGATGTGCGTGCAATACTCGGCGAGGTCCGCGAGGATGTGCGATGAGACGATAATCGCTTTTCCCTGATCGCGGAGGCTGGCGAGCAGGCGGCGGAACTGAATCCGGCCAGCCGGATCGAGCCCGCCCGCCGGCTCGTCGAGCAAAATCACATGCGGATCCGGCAAGAGCGTGCGCGCGACGGTCAGACGCTGGCGCATGCCCTTGCTGAGCGAGCTGACTTTGGCTTTGCGCTTTTCCGAGAGCCACAGCGCTTCGAGCCAGTGGTCGATGCGCTCTTCGAGCATTTCGCGCGAGACGCGATAGGCTCGCCCGATGAAGCGCAAAAAATCCTCGACTGTGAGCGTGTCATAGGCCTGCGGGCCGTCCGGGGCAAAGCCGAGATGCCGACCAAAATCGGTGACGTGCTTGCCGGGGTCATAACCCATGACGTCGATGCGCCCCGTGCTGGGCGGGGTCAGACCCGCGATGGCGCGGAGCGTTGTGGTCTTTCCCGCGCCGTTTGGGCCGATCAGCCCAAGCAGATCGCCGCCGGAAAGCGCGAACGAAATGTTGTCCACCGCCAGAAAGCGGCCGTATTGAACACGCAGGTTTTCGACGGAGAGCAGGCGCGAGGCCATTGATCGAATCTCCCGCTCGAATCATGTTCCGAACAGCAGGCCGTATCATGATTCATGCTCGCGAATGTCACAAGCGGACGGTGACAAGTTGCGACACGTGAGCCAGGGGATGATACTGGGCTCATGTTACGCACGTTTGGATTGTCGGGCGGGTTCTGGCTCGGTCCGGTGTTGCTCGGGCTGGCGCTGATCGCAATTGGCGTGGCGATCTGGGTCGATCCGCGCTTGCTGTCTTGCGCTGTGGCGTTCGTGCTGATTTCCACCGGGGCGATGTTGATCGGCACGGGGCTGCAAATGCGCACGCAAGTCACGTATCGGCGCATGGATGGCGCACGGTTGTCGGATGACGATCCTTTGTGATTCGAAGCGGCAGGAGTGCATGATGCAGGCCGGGCAGTCATACAGCGTTCTCGTGTGCGGTTCCATTGCGTCCGCTCTCGTAATCTTGTCGACGGCTATTGCTCAAACGAGCCGGCCCAGCGAGAAGACAGAACCCCCCTTGGAAGTCGAGATAATGGTCGATGGCAGACCGATCGCGGCTGAAGTGGGGCAGACGGTTGAGACGGAAATTCACGGAACGAAAGTAAGGCTGTGCGTCAACGCAAAATCGCATCGTACGTTTCGCGCGGCGGGAGTTGAATTTCGTTACCCGATGACGCACGCGTTTGAATTTTCGTCGGAGCTTGGTTATCGACAATGGTCGCTGGACGGCAACGACAATGTGGTTTTGGTCGTCGCAATTGAAGGTTCCGATGTCGACACGGCGCGTAAGGAATTCTCACAACAATCTGCCGGCTTACCTGGCGGAAAGCTCACGCCCGGCGCCTCAAAGCTCCGTCACTACAAGGCCCTACCGAATCGTCTGCGGAATTGCTGGAATTGCTGGACGCGCATACGATAACTGGAGAAAATCTGTTACATTATTACCCCGAGGAATCCGGGGGGCAGCTCGGCAGAAAAAGGCGATTCATGGCACGCAGACGCAAGAAACTCGGCGAGGTGCTCGTTAGCTGGAACGTCGTCTCGCCAAACGCGCTGGCCGACGCACTGGCATACGCCGCCCAGCACCACAAGAAGATTGGCGAGTCGCTGATCGAACTGGAAATGGCCACCGAAGAGGAGGTCACCAAGGCGCTGGCGACGCAATTCGATCTTGAATACGTTGATCTCGACAAGAACGTCGGCGTGACCAGCGCGCTGGACCTCGTACCCAAGAAAGTGATTCGCGATCATCTCGTGCTGCCGATGACCAAAGAGGGCAATCGGCTGAAGGTGATCGTTTGCGACCCGCTCGATCTCGAAGTGCAGGACAAGCTGCGCTTTTTGACGGGGCTTGAAATCGACATTGCGCTGGCGCCCAAGAGCAAGATTCAGCGCTTCGTTGATACGTTCGTACAGGACTCGCGCACCAGCGTGGACGAAGCGATTCAGCAGATCGACCGGGACGCCGACCTGACCGCGGCGGACGACAAGAACGGCAAGCTGACTGCGGAAGATGACGAGGAAGCCCCAGTCATCAAGCTGCTGAACCTGATCATTCAGGAAGCGGTTCGCATGCGGGCTTCGGATATTCACGTTGAGCCGTTTGCGGATCGCGTGCGCGTGCGCTATCGCATCGACGGCGTCTGCATCATTCGCGACAACATTCCGAAACACATGCAGGGGCCGGTGCTCACCCGTCTCAAGATCATGTCAGGCATCGACATCGCCGAAAAACGACTGCCCCAGGACGGTCGCATCAAAATGCGAATCGGAAGCGGCCAGATTGATTTTCGCGTGAGTGCTTTGCCCGCGTATCACGGCGAGAGCGTGGTGTTGCGTATTCTGCGGCCGGACTCGGTGCGAATCGGCATTTCGGGCATGGGCTTTGAGCAGGATGACTACGAGCGATTTCAGAAAATCATTCGCCAGCCCAACGGGATTTTCCTCGTCACGGGGCCGACCGGATCAGGCAAGACGACGACGCTCTACGGCGCGCTTCAGGAGCTGAACCGGCCGGACCGCAAGATCATCACTGCGGAAGACCCGGTGGAATACAACTTCACCGGCATCAATCAGTGCCAGGTGAAAGAGGAAATCGGGCTGACATTTTCCCGAATTCTCCGCGCGATGTTGCGTCAAGCGCCAAATATCATCCTCGTCGGTGAAATCCGCGACCGTGAAGTCGGCGACGTGGCGGTTCAGGCGGCGCTCACGGGGCACCTGGTGTTCAGCACGCTGCACACGAACGATTCGCCGAGCGCGATCACGCGCTTGATCGACATGGGCATCAAGCCGTTTCTCGTGGCTTCGTCGATTCAGGCCATCATGGCGCAGCGCCTCATTCGCGTGATTTGCAATGAGTGCAAGGAAATCGACCCCGCGCCGGATCGATTTACGTTGAAGCTGCTCGGGATATCCGATCGCGACCTTGAAGGGCATCATGTTTACAAGGGGCGCGGCTGCAATCGGTGCAGCGGCATCGGCTATCGCGGGCGGCAGGGCATTTTCGAAATGCTCGAAATGACCAACGCGATTCGCGAACTGGCGTTCAATCGCGCGCCGGCCAGCCAGTTGCGCCGGGCGGCACGGGCCACAGGCATGAAAACCCTGCTGGACGATGGAAAGCGCAAGATTCTGCGCGGCGTGACGACGCCGGAAGAAGTCGTGCGCATCACGCAGATGGAAGGTATCGTGGCGGAAGAGTGATCGTGAACGGAACGCAGAACGCAGATCAATGAGCCTTACACGAAAAACACGATTCAAACGCTTCGATGCGCTAAGCTGGATCGAGGCTTCGGGGCTGACTGGTTTTTGTTTTTCGTTTCGCGTTGCTCGTTCAATCTCCGATTGTCGGCGGTTTTGAGGTAATATTTCCATATGGCAACTGTACATAATCATCGTCTGCTCGACACATGCATCCGCGTCGGCTCATCGGATATTCACCTGCACGTCGGCCGGCCGCCGGTGCTGCGGATCGACGGGCGTTTGCGAAATCTCGAAACGAAGACGCTCGAACCCGAAGACACCGTGGCACTGATGAAATCCGTCACGCCGGAGCGAAACCAGCAGGAGCTTCAGGAGGAAGGCGGAACCGACTTTGGTTTCGCGTTCGGCGACAAGGGCCGTTTCCGCGTCTCGGTTTATCGCCAGCGCGGCAATATCTCGATGGTCTTGCGATTAATCCCGTCGAAGATTCTGACGTTTGACGAGATCGGCCTGCCGCCGATCGTGAAGGCGCTGTGCCGCCGGCCGCGTGGTTTGTTCCTGGTCACCGGGCCGACCGGCTCCGGCAAAACGACGACGCTGGCGACGATGCTGGACTACATCAACATCAACTTTGATCGGCACATCATCTCGGTGGAAGACCCGATCGAGTATTACCACAAGCACAAGAAGTCGGTATTTTCGCAGCGCGAAGTGGGTGTCGACGTGCCGAGCTTCGCCGAAGCGCTCCGCCGCGCGCTGCGTATGGACCCCGACGTGATTCTCGTCGGTGAAATGCGCGACCTTGAGACGATGGAAGCGGCCATCCGCGCCGCCGAAACCGGCCACCTGGTCTTTGCAACGCTGCACACCACCGGTGCGCAGGGTACGATCAACCGAATCATTGATGCGTTTCCAGTCGCGCAGCAGGAGCAGATTCGCGTGCAGCTTTCCACCACGCTGATCGCCGTGCTTTCGCAGACGCTGCTGCCCAAGAAGGCCGGTGGGCGCGTTGCCGCGTACGAGTTTCTCGTGGTCACGCCCGCGATCGCGAACCTGGTCCGCGAGAACAAGACGTACCGCATCGACTCGTCGATTCAGACCGGGAAGAAATACGGCATGCAGTTGCTCGACGACCACCTCTGGGAATGCTTCGACACCGACCTGGTCGATGGCGAAGAATGCCTCGAAAAAGCCCGATTCCCCGGCGAGTTTCAGGCCCGCATGGAGGCGAAAGCCCGCGGCCAGGCGGGGCCGGGCGGCCTGATGCACAAGGGCGCGGACAAATTGGAGGAAGAGGCGAAGGGCTGATTTCAGCGACAGCGCATATGCTGAGAGGTAGCGCAATCGAGGCTTCGCAACCAAACCGCGTAGGTCCGTTTTTTTTCGAAATCGAAAGTCACATCGGCGGGAAAGCAGTACGCGCAATACCGAGCGCATGAAGCCGTTCATTATTGAACCGCAGGAAAACGAGCAGCCTTGATCCGCCAAAAACTGCACAGCCTGAGAAACTCGGCAGTTGAAGCGAGCAGAACACAGTTCTATTCCATTACCACCGGCCAGAACACGTAGTCACTGTCCGGCGCGTCATCGCCCCATTTCTTATCGTGCTTGCCGCCATCGTCGACTGCATTCCTCGCGTCGCTATAAAGCAGAAAATCATCGCCATTGACCTTGTACGCAAACGCTTTGGTTGCGAACGGGTCTGTGCCAAACTTCTCCGCCACTTCGCGAGGCAGATCGTTCAGCGACTTCGGCCAGGCCTTGTTCTTTTCTCGGTAAATATGAATTTCGAGAATCAGTCGCGTCGCGCGTCGCGTGGCTTCGCTGCGGATCGTGAGTTCGTACGCGCGACTGAGTTTCGGCATGAACAGCGAAACCAGATTTGACTGGCCTTTCAGCGGCTCATTCAGCGCGTCCATTTCCTTCAACGTTGTTGCCGAGTACGGGCGTTCGGCCAATTTGGCGAAATTCATCACAACGTCTTTATAGATGGACAATTCGGCACGAGCATCCCGTTTTCCCCCGCGCAGCTCTTCGATCATCGCGCTGATAAACTTGAGCGCCTTAGCGTCATCGACAACCGGACAAGGCAGTTTGCCGTCCTTGGCCGCCGCGAGTTGCATGAAATCCGCGAAGCCGGCGTATTCGCTCCGCAACCAGTAGCGCGTCGTCGGCCCGGCCTTGTCCTCCGCATTCAACAGATCGCGAAGCGCGATGATTTCAGTGTCCGTCAATAACCCCTGAGCCAACGCATTATTCACTGCCTGATACGCCATCGCGCGCATCGCGCTACCGACCAGCGCCGAAATCACAAACGGCGCCCGCTCTACCTGGCGCGACGCGCGCAGCACGGATGCCACCGCGGCCTTGTGTGCCGCAGCGTCGATCTTTCCATCGGGCGCGCGAAACGCATGTTCGATCGCGCCCTTCGCAAGTGCGCGAATGAGCGATAAATCGGCTGTGACGCTCAGCATCAAATGCTGCTCGCAGTCTTCCGGCGCATGGGCGATGGGAGGCGCGCTTACATACGGCCGTTTTGCTGCCTCTTCGAACGCCTTCACGATCGCCGCAGTCTTGTGATATGCCGCCTCCCAATCCGGATGATCCTTCGGATCCCACTTGCTGGTCGGCTGCTTATTGTGAACGTCGGTAATTGGTCCCAGGAATCCCAGCGAAATCGCGAGATCGTCCGGATCGGCAATTGCTTTGGCGCGAATCGCCTGATACAGCGGCTCGGCGTTTTCGCTATCCTTGGCCGTGCCTTGCGCCTGTCTGCGAGCCCAACCGATGTAATCAACGCGCTGCTTAAAATCCGGATCGGGCGGCATTTCGACTTTGGTTGATTGAAACAGCAAAACGATCGCAAGCACAATCGAAGTGTTCATGTTGCTCTCCCACAAAGTCGCGACCCATTTTTCCCAACCACAAGTTGAGCCGGATTATAGCCAGCGACGACAATTCGAGCGGGCAGCGCGACAGGGCGGCGGCCGGTCTGAAGTAGCACTAACGAAAAGCGCAATTTCGGCTGGAGAAATCACGTCCTCTGCATCACAGAATTCGGAACTCCGAACGTCGCTTGTTTTGTGAGACGCCAAGTGCTAGAGCACATTCAACCGGACGAATGTGCCCCGCGAGCGATCCTTGGTTACGTCCGGGAATCGGAGCGCTTGATTGTGCATCACGACGTAGATGCCCGGCGAAAGCAGCTTGCAAGCCAGCAGCGCTTCGGTCAGATTCTGGAACGCGTCGGAGTCGCGGAACTCAAACGGCCGCATGGCGCCGGTCAGAACGATCGGCTTATTGAGGGGTTGCAGGTGGCGGTGAAGGTGCTCGCCGGTGACGGATAATGTGTCGGTGCCGTGTACGACCAGCACGGCATCGTCGGTGACGAGCGCGTCGAGGACTGCGCGCAGAATGATATCGCGATCGGTGTCCGTCATTTCCAGCGAATCTTTCGACATTACACTGATATGCCGCAATTCGGCCTCCGGCAGGCGCAGGGCGGCCAGGATTTCCTCCAATACGGAACCGGAGTTGCGCAGGGAACCGTCGGCCTCGTTAAACGTCTTTTCGATGGTGCCGCCGGTGGTGAGGATGGCGATTTTCATGGTTGCGAAGATAGCGCGGGCTGTGGGCGTCCGCAAGATGAGCGGATTTTCAAGATCGACAACCCGGTGACGAGCCAAGCCGGAAAATGAGTGTAAACTATTAGTCAAGAGCATGAGGCCCCCCTCCCGACAATCGCGATCGATGCATCCCCGATGCGGCTCGCAGTCTGGTTTTGCTGAGCCACGGGGAACGGGGCCCATACGTGCTCGAATGTCCAAAACCAATAATCGTGCGGCCTTTACGCTGATCGAACTCCTGGTCGTCATCGGCATCATCTCGCTGCTGATTTCGATCATGACGCCATCGCTGTCGCGAGCCCGCCAGCAGGCCAAAAGCACGGTGTGCCTGTCGCGACTGAATGAACTGATGAAGGGCGTCATCGCGTATTCGTCGGATCATGAGTTCGCCCTTCCGCTGTCACGATTCGAAGTGCGCCCGCAGTCGAACGTGTTCCACGGCTGGGCGGAATTGATCTATGCCGATTTGTATCAGGACCGCGATTTTCGCGACGATGCCAATTTTCCGGTGATGCACAATCTTGAGGGGCGTTATGAGTTGTTCGCGTGCAAGGAAGCGGAGCCGCGAACGGACCACACGGGGCATTATCGTGTGTATGAACTGTCATGGTCGCGTGGCTCGCTGGACAAAGTCAAAGCGCGTCTGCCGCTCATCATGGACGCGAATCCGCGCGTGACGCTTGCGGAGGACTTGCTGCGCGCCGACATCCCGCGCGAGCGGATTGCCGGTCTCCAGGGCGAAGCGTATGTGGACGAGCGGCACTATGGCGGCGCGAATTTCGCCTACAACGACGGCCACGCGGAGCGGAGCACGCAACTCAAGGAAAAACTTGCGGAGGATTGGGATCTCGACCCGCGGACGCCGAACGAGTGAGCATGGCCGACTTTGTCTACCTCGATAACAACGCCACCACCCGCGTCGATGAGCGTGTGATCGAGGCCCTTTTGCCGTTTTATCGAGAGCGCTGGGGCAACCCCTCAAGCTCGCATCGATTCGGAGCGCAGCTTGTCGCGGACATCGATCACGCGAGGGCGTACGTCGCGGCGGCGATCAACGCTCGTCCGGACGAAATCGTCTTCATGAGCGGCGGCACCGAGGCGGACAATACGGCCGTTCGCGGCGCTCTTGCAGCTCAGCCCGGCAAGCGACACGTCGTCATTTCGACCGTGGAGCATCACGCTCTGATCGATCTGGCGAAAGCACTCGAAGCCGAGGGAGTTGCCGTAACGCGCGTCGGCGTCGATGGCGCCGGCCGCCTGAATCTCGACGAACTCGATCGCGCGATTCGACCGGATACGGCTGTCGTGTCGCTGATGCTGGCGAACAACGAAACGGGCGTGATATTTCCGATTCGCGAGGCGGCGAAGGTTGCCGCGCGGCATGGAGCGATCGTGCATACCGACGCGGTGAACGCGCTCGGTAAAACGCCGATCGATGTGCGTGAGCTGGGTGTCGCGATGTTATCGCTTAGTGGCCATAAAATTTACGCGCCCAAAGGGGTCGGCGCACTATACATCCGTGGCGGTGCGCCCTTTCGATCGATGATGCTGGGCGGGCATCAGGAGCGCGATCGGCGCGGGGGCACGCAGAATGTCGCGGGCATCGTCGCGCTGGGACGGGCATGCGAGCTGATCACCGAGAGCGCCATCGCGCACAACGCACACATTCTTCGGTTGCGAGAGCGGCTGGAGCGCGATTTGTCAGCGTGCTTTCCACAGGTCGTCATCGCGGGGCAGGACGCTGCTCGCCTGCCGAATACCACTTGTGCGTGTTTCCGCGATGTTGAGGCCCAGGCGATTCTGCTGATGCTCAGCGAGTCGGGAATCTGCGTGTCGAGCGGCGCGGCCTGCGCCAGCGGCGCAGTGACGCCATCGCATGTTTTGACGGCGATGGGGCTGCCGGCGGAGGTGGCGAGCAGCCAGATTCGGTTTTCGCTCGGGCGGTACTCGACCGATGCTGATCTGGATCGGTTATTTGCTGTGCTGCCGGATGTCGTGCGGCGCGCCGCCGCTGTGGCCTGAGTTCCGGTGCTGTGCGGCCGGACGCAATTTCAACCCCGATGGCATGTCTCCAAATCGGGAATGCGCGGTAATCTTACATGGTGACGATTCATCGCTTCTATTGTCCGGTTCTGCGCGTCGGCATCGTTGAGCTTGATGTCGATGAATCGCGACATGCGCTGACGTCGCTTCGCTTGCGGCCGGGGGATCGCGCCGAGTTGTTCGATGGCATTGGCGGCCTGGCGATCGGCGAGTTCACGGGTGATCCCGGGGAGCGCGGAAAGCACCGTGGCGGCCCGACGGCCCGCCTGGCGGTGTCCGAAGTGCAGCGCGCGGCCGCGCCGCCGCAGAGATTTGAGGTGCTGACGGCCGCGCCCAAAGGATCGCGACTCGATTGGCTGATCGAAAAGTGCACGGAATTGGGCGCGGCAGCCGTCTCATTTTTGGATTTCGAGCGCAGCGTCGCGCGCCCTTCGGAGTCGGCGGCGGCCAAGCATCGTCGGGCCACGATTGAGGCTTCCAAGCAGTGCGGACGTCTGTGGCTGCCGGAGCTGTCGGCCGGATTGTCCCTGCGCGAAACCGTGGACCGTTTCGACGGCTTAGTCGCACTGTGTGATCCTTCGCCGGAAGCGCAGCCCTTTGCCGAGTGGCTGGCGGAGCATCGGAAAAATCCGCGGCTCGGCGTCCTCGTGGGACCGGAGGGAGGCATCTCGCCAGGCGAGCTTGCGTGGCTGGCGGAGCGCGAAGTTCCGCGCGTACGGATTTCGAGCACAATTCTGCGGGTCGAGACCGCGGCTGTGGCGGCGGTTGCCGCGTGGTCGTGCGGAAATTGCGACGCCGCGGCGGGGTGATTACGATAGAATTTTGGATAGCGGCTTTCTGAGTCCCATCGCGTGCGAGCATGCGTGTCGCCCGGAGGTTTTGAATCATGAAATGGCTGATCTGCGGTTTGATTTGCATGTGCGTGTTGGCGGCTCCGATGACCGCTTACGCCGACCTGGAGAAAGGGACGGTTGCGCCGGACATCGAAGCGAAGGAATGGCTGAATACGGACGAACCGATCTCGCTGGCCGACTATCGCGGAATGGTGGTGGTGCTCTTTTTCTGGGTTTCGTTTCATCAGGGCGGTCAGAACGTCATGACCGAACTGAACATCATTGAGAATCACCCGGCGTTGGGCAAACAGCGCGGCATGGTGATGATCGGGCTCACGCAGGGCGACAGAAAACGCGTGGAAGATTCGGTGCGAGACGAAAAGGTGTTCTTCCCGGTCGGCTGCGGTTCGAAGTCAGACGAGGAATATCGAGTCTCTTCGTGGCCTTATATGGTTGTAATTGACGCGGAAGGCCGCGTTGCCTGGTCAGGGTCGCCGTATGGGAAAGGCAACGAAGTTGTGCCGGCGATTATCGAGACCTTGAACAAAACACCGCCGACTCGCACACATCCGCAGCTTGCGAAGCGCGCCATCGAGCAACTGGAAGCCGCACGCGAAGCGCTCAAAAAAGAAGACTATCCAGAGGCGGTGAGAGCGGCGGCGGACGCGCACGACAACGCCCTGCGCGGAGATCCGCTCAAGTCGCGTACCGAGGCGATGGTTGATCTAATTGAGGCGATCGCGCGAGATCAGGTGGCGTCGGCCGAGCGCGGAATTGAGGAAAAGCGCTTCGACGAAGCCGTCAAGACGCTGCGCCTCGTGGTAAAAAAATTCCGCGGAACAGAGGCCGCCAAGACGGCCAAGGCGCGCCTCGAAGCGCTGTCTAAATCGACGCCGGAGGTTGCGAATCTGTTAAAGGCGCAGCAAGGGGCGGCTCGCGCCCGGGGCGACATCAAGAAAGCGCGCGATTACATCAAGGATCAGCGCTTTGGCGAAGCATATGAGTTGCTCCAGGACGTGACTGAGGACCATCCCGGGACCGACGAAGCGGAAAGCGCGGAGGAACTGCTCGGCCGGTTGAAAAAGGATGATCGCGTCATGGTCGAGGTGCGCAACCACCTGGCGCGAATCGAGTGTCGCCGATTGCTGGCGGAGGCGCGAAACCTGAGCGCGGCGCGGCGCTATGTGGAAGCGCGGCAAAAATACCACGAGATCCTCGATAAGTACGGCGATACGGTTTTCGCAAAAGAAGCCACCGAAGAACTTGCAAGAATGCCCTAGTATTCCGTCAACCATAATTTGTCGGGGAACATCGGCGTCCCGCCGGTGCGCGCCGGCGAGACGCCGATGCTCTCCACCCGCCGATTCATGAATGACGAAGCTCTGGGCCTCTCTCCTGACGGCTCGGTGTCCACTCGCAACGCCGCGCGACTATGATTTGTGTAATGACGCGGCGACACTTTTTCCGGCGGATGAACGGGGATCGATCGGCGACGACTCGATCGTGAGAAAATGTCGATGGATCCATACGAAATACTCGGTTTGGCGCGCAGCGCCTCAGCCGATGAGATCAAACGAAAGTACCGCGAGCTGGCCAAACGCTTTCACCCGGACCGCAACCCAAACGACAAGTCGGCCGAGCGAAAATTCAAGGAAGTGCAGGCGGCTTACGAAGTGCTCGGCGACGCGGATCGCCGTGCGCAATTCGATCGCTTCGGGGCAGGTGGTCCGACGCCGGATTTTCACGCCTGGCAGGGTCGCGGGGCGCGGCCCGGACGCAACGGAATGCACGAATCCGTCAGCGTGGATTTTGGCGATTTCGGTGATCTTTCGAGCATTTTTGAGCAGTTTTTCAATCGCGGGGGAGTGGGCGGCGCGCCCCCACAAAGTGGACGCGGACGCGCGCGGCGCGGCGGCGCGGCTGGCGCGATGCCGCGCGGCGCGGATATGGCAACGCAGGTTCAGATCGGATTTCAGGAAGCAGCCAATGGCGCCACGCGCGAAATCGTGGTGAGCGGCGGGCCGGGCGAGCACGGCGAGCGCATCTCGTTTCGCGTGCCGGCCGGCGTGAGCGAAGGGCAGAAGATTCGCATCCGCGAAAAGGGGCAGGAGGGCCCCGGCGGGCGCGGCGACATCCTGGTTGAAATTCAGATCGCGCCGCATCCTTTTTTCCGCCGAAACGGATTGGACATTCTGCTCGACCTGCCGTTGACCCTATCCGAGGCTTTGCTCGGCGCGCGGGTCGAGATTCCAACGCTCGAAGGTCCGACTTTGTTGACGGTTCCCGCCGGAACGTCGAGCCACGCGAAGCTGCGCCTGCGCGGCAAGGGCATTCACGATTCGCGGAGCGGGCAGGTCGGCGACATGTATGTCGTGATTCGCATCGACGTGCCGCGCGATCTGTCGCCAGCGGCGCGTGAGCTGGTCGAAAAGCTCGCGGTGGAAACCGGGCAGCAGCCACGGAGGCCCTGGGCGTGAAACGATCGCTCGCGTTGCGCCGCGCGCGTGGCTGGCTCAGTCGAGTCGCGATCTTCGCGTGCTTGCGGGTCGTGGCAGCGGCGGAGGCGCAATCGACTACGCTGCCCGTACGTGAGCTTGACCCATATCTGGCGCGTCAGCTCACGTCCACGATGAAGTTTCTGCTGCTTTCGACGCTGCTTTTGCTCGTATTCTTCGTTGGCGCTTATCTGATGGTGCGCTTCGGGCGGACCGTCAAGAAGCGAGCCGAGAAGCCCGCTGCCCCGACGCCGTACATCGACGCATGGTCGCACTATCGCATCAGTCAGGATGAAATCGATCGACTCACAAAGGACGATGCGACCGAACGCGAACAGCCGAATCGCGACTCGGATGGGCCTCGCCCCGCGCCATAGCCATTATCATTCGCATCGCAACGGTTACGGTCGCGGACGAGCTTGAAAGCGGCTGGATGCGAATTCTCGTGCTACAACTTGCGCCCGACACGCGCGGCCGACCTTTGCCGCGATTTGAGCCTCAACTCGGCGTCTTGCTGACGTTGCTGCGCGGGCGCGGCCACGCTTTGTCGCTGATCGGCATGGCCCGATTTGAGTTGGATCGGCTCAAACGTTCGCTCGCGCGCGAATTGCCTCAGCTCATTTATGCCGACATTAGCGGTGTCTGCATCAATTTGGCCCAACGCGTTTTTCAGCATCTCAGCGGGCGCGAGGGGTTATCCATTGTGGCGGGCGGACAGTATCCGAGCATCGATCCGGCCGGGGCGCTCAGCCTTCCCGGGGTGCATGCCGTTGCGATCGGCGAGCCTGACGCGACGCTCGTTACGTACCTGGAGCGGGTGAAAGACCCGATCTCCGGGGCGGTTACACCCGGCGTCTGGCTGCGGGATGAGCAGGGAACCAGCCGACCCAAGCTGCCGCATCTGGTCGAAGATCTGGACTCGCTTCCGCCGCCTGATCGTGACCTGTTCGACTACGCGGCGCATGTGTCCCGAACCGGGCAGATCGAAGTGGCGGTCGGACGAGGCTGCCCGCAGCGCTGCGCATATTGCGTGAATCCATTGATGGAATCGATGTACGCCGATCGTGGCCAGTGGGTACGGCGCCGTTCACCGCAGAACATCATGGCTGAGATTGCCGATCTGACGCGGCGATTCGCGGGTGTTGCAAGCGTTCGGTTCCTCGATCATGCGTTCGCGCAAGACCCAATGTGGCTCGCGGCGTTGCTGCGGGAATTTCGCACGACCTGCGCGCTGAGCATGAGATGCCATTTGCGAGCCAATCGCGCGACGCAAGCGATCGTCGCATCGCTCGCCACGGCCCGCTGCGAGCAGATCGACATCGAAGTGATCAGCGGCAGCCAGTTCATTCGCGACGAGATTTTTCAAATGGACACGTCCGAGCCGCATATTCGGGAGCTGTTCGCATGGTGCCGCAGCGCAGGCGTCAGGACGCGGGCAATCATCTACCTGGGCGCTCCGTATGAAAGCGAAGCGTCACTGGATGAAACCCGAAATCTGCTGCGGTCAATTCGACCGGATGTGGTGGATTCGCGTTGCTACTATCCGCTGCCGGCGACGGAGGCGGCTGAGACAGCTCGCGAAAATGGGTGGCTGCATCGTCGCGGAGAGGAGCAATACCACGGCGAACAATGCGGAATTGACATGCCGGCGTGCCGGCCGGACATGATCCGCGCGTTCGCCGCCGCACTTCGGTCGGAATTCCCGATGGACTGGGGGGAGCCCTGGTGGCGGCGCTGGTCGCACAAAGCTCGTCAGGCCATGCAGGCGATCTTGGCCCGTGATCGAATGGGCTAGAGCGTTTTCAAAATTGATCTTGCGGGGAGTGCGGGCTTCCAGCCCGCTTTTCGTGCGGGCAAGATGCCCGCACTCCCCCAGCGTGGCGACAGACTATTATTGAAAATGCGCTAAAGTCGTTTGTCAGAATTCGTCGATGGTTAGAGTTTTGCGTTGCCGAACCGCGCCTGGCGCGATTCCGGTTCGCCCACGCCGTTCACACACAAGTTCACACAGAGTCGGGTCGACATCAGACAGGACGGGCCTTACTGTTCAGGAGAATTCGGCGGCGGCACGATTGCGAACAGTCGTCCACCAGACCGCGTCGCAAGGAGATATTCGTGAAACGTTGTTTTTGGTTGATTGGTTTGGTGCTCAGCGCGTCCGCAATCGCGCTCGCGGATTCGTCACTCGAACGTGTGCTTAAGCGCGTGCCGGATGACACGGGGGCAATCGTCATCATTCCGAGTCTCGAAAGTCTCAATAAGGGCTTTACATCGTTCGGCAAGGCGATTGGCGTCGAGGATCTGGCCAATTTCGACGCGATCAAGAACATGGATTTTGAGGATGAGATCGGCAAGGCGGCGAGCGAAGTCGTCGATATCAAAGGCGCTTTCGTTCTAACGATGACAATCGACGCGGAGCAGGGCGTGGCCATCGTCGAGTTGACCGATGTGTCGCAAGTCGAAAAAACCGAAGGCGCCACCAAGGGCGACGACGGCGTATACACCATCAAGCGCGAATTCGGCGAGAAGTACTTTGCCATCGACGGCAAACTCGCGATATTCGCCAACGACAAGTCGGTTGTTCAGTCCGCGCTGAAATCACAAGGCAAATTCGGCGAGACCGTTAGCAAGACCACCGGCCCGCTGCTCGAAAAGAGCCAGGGTTTGATTTACGTCGACGCCGTCGCGATGAAGTCCAAATTCGACGAGGGATTCGCTTCATTCGAGGCGATGGCGCCAATGATGGCTGCCATGATGGGGCCGCAAGGCGCGTCCGCGGGATCGGCGATTACGTTTCTTGTGAGCGAGATCAAGTCGATTGCGGCTGACAGTCGGGCCTGGGTGTTTGCCGGGCGGCTTGGCACCGATGGCTTCGGGATCACCGCGCACGCGGCGTTTAAGCCGGATTCGAAAACCGCCGCGTACATGAAAGACGTGAAGCCGGGCAAGGGCAATATTCTGGCCTCGCTTCCGGACGAGCGCAGCCTGTTCACGATGGCTTATGACTTCGTCGCGCCCGCCCACAGCGAATCGATTAGCGAAAAGCTTGCCAAGGTGATGATCCCGGAAATGAAATTCGACGATCCGTCTGAGCGCGAGCGGCTGGAAGCGGCCGTGAAGCGCAGCGTCGAATCCGCGAAGGCGATCACGGGAATGTCGATGGCCTTCACGATGACGCCGGAAAAGAAAATCCTCACGTCAGGCGTGATGCAGACCGCCGATTCCGGACTGGTGATGAAGAATTTCGAGGCCGCGAACGAGATGAGCCAGTTGATGAGTAAAGCGTTCGGCGGCGGCGCGATGAAATGGACGGTCGCGACGGCAAAGGAATCCATCGGCGGGGCCGAAGCGGTTGTATCGAACATCGAATTGCAAAGCGACGATCCGAATGTCACGCAGATGCTGGAAATGATGTACGGCGGCGCGAAGATGACCAGCATCGCCGCGGTGGCGAAAGACGCAGTGGTATACGCCAGCGGGTCGGCGGACGCAGCAAAGGCGCAGGTCGAGAAACTGTTGAAGCAAAAAGGCCCCGGCCTTTCAGGCAATAGCGAAGTGAAAGCAGCGCTTGCAACGATTTCGCCAAAGCCGCAAGGCGTCGTCCTGGTTGACCTCGCGCAGGCGTTTGAATGGGGCATGGGCATCGCCGGCAGCATGGGCATGCCGATCCCGCCGGCCAAGCTGGATCCAGCGGCAAAGGCGCTGGCGGCGTTTGCGGTCTATATGGAGCCAGAGTCGGCACGCATGGAGCTTTCGGTTCCTTCGCAAACTCTCAAGGCGTTGATGGACGCGATGAAAAAAATGCAGGAAGACAGCAGCGAGGCCGCCGGCGACGGCGCAACGTAATTCGCGTTCATTCGCCTCGTCCTTGATTGATCCGCGGATTCGACGGGCGCTCCATCGTGGGCGCCCGTTATTGCGCGCCGGCGCGCCGCATGTGTGCATGGTATTGGACAATTGCGCGCCAGCGGTTAAGATTCAACACAACAGTCAGTTGGCTCAGCGCCATTCTTCTCCTCCCGCCTCGGCCGGATCGGGCAAGATCGTCCTGGGAATCGATTGACAGCGTCCTCGGCCGTTTGCCGCAGCGACGCCGCGACCAGGAATGGTCATGCGAATTCGCCAATGTCGCGAAATCGCCGGAACTTCACAATGAGTCTTGCGCCGGTTTCGCGCGCGGGCTCGGGAGATGCTTGATTTGACGACGTTTGAACAGATGAAACTCGGTGGGCCCATTCTGCGCGCCCTGCGCGACAACGGTTATTCGACCCCCACGCCGATTCAGATGCAGGCGATTCCGCCTGCGTTGGCGGGGCGCGATCTGTTGGGTTCTGCACAAACCGGCACAGGCAAAACAGCCGCCTTCGCATTGCCGACGCTGCATCGGTTGGCCGGAATGAACCGTGCCGAGCCGCGCGGACCGCGATTGCCGCGCGTGCTGGTGCTGTCTCCGACGCGCGAGCTGGCGACGCAGATCGCCGATTCATTCGCCGCGTACGGCAGCCATACGGGGCTGCAACAAACGGTTATTTATGGAGGGGTCAGCCAGTCCGGCCAGGTGAAGTCGCTTCAGCGCGGCACAGATGTTCTCGTGGCCACGCCGGGCCGACTGATGGACCTGATGGAGCAAAGACTGGTCAACCTCTCGCAGATCGCGGTGTTCGTGCTCGATGAGGCCGATCGCATGCTCGATATGGGTTTCATTCGGCCGATTCGTCGCATTGCCGCGGCGCTGCCCGCACCGCCGGCGCGCCAGACGCTGCTGTTCTCAGCCACTATGCCGCCGCCGATTCGCGAGTTGGCGACGGCGTTGCTTCACGACCCGATCCATGTGTCGGTTGCCCCCGTGGCGCAGACAACCGCGTTGATCGAGCAGCGCGTGTATAAGGTGTCGCGCCCGCAAAAGGCCGTGCTGCTGCGGCATTTTCTGGCCGACCGCGAAATCCGCCGCGCGTTGGTCTTCACCAAGACGAAATTCGGCGCCGAGCGCCTGAGCCGACACCTGAATCAATTCGGCATCGCGTCGGACGCGATTCACGGCAACAAAGCCCAGAATCAACGCAAGAGGGCGCTGGATCGCTTCCGCGGAGACGCCGTGCGCGTGTTGGTCGCCACGGATGTTGCGGCGCGCGGGCTCGATGTCGATGGTATTTCGCATGTTTTCAATTTCGACTTGCCGATGGAGCCGGAGGCCTATGTGCATCGCATCGGTCGCACCGGCCGCGCCGGAGCAAGCGGCGTGGCGATTTCGTTCTGCGACGGCGATGAGTTCAAGCTGCTGCGCGCGATCGAGCAGACAATCGGGGCAAGAGTGCCGTCGGCCGAGTTGCCGAAGACGTTGACCACTGAGCCTGCTGTACCGCCGCGCCGCGAACCAGTCTCGGTTCCGCGACCGAGCCACAATCCGCGCCGGCACGACCCAGGCATGCGCGAAGCGCGGCGAAACGCGCGAAAGCGCTCCGCGAATCGTGGTCGTTACGTCGCGAGATGATGCTCAGATTGTCTCACCGCGCCGGTTGAATGAAGAAAAGAAAGCGCCGCGTGGCGGCTTAAGCTCAAAACGCCGCGCGGTCTCATCACCGCGATTGATCCTGACCCGCGCCCGCCTATTCCGCGGGCGTGCTTGTCGCCGTCGGCAGCATTAGCGTTGTCACGCGGCCCTCGTTCATTCGCTTGATATTCAGCCGCAGCTCACCACCGGCGGAGCGCGCTTGCTCAAGTTCGGCCGCGGAGCGAACAGCCGAAAGTCGGCACAAAAAAAACGCGGCACGAAATCTCGCACCGCGTCGAAACTGATGTTTCTCGGCTTCGTCGCGCGAGTGGGATGTTAGCGGCTCGCCACCGAATCATCGCTGGTGTAACCAATCAGATACAGAAATTGATTCTGGTTGATCACCGGGATGTAGCGGGCTTGAGCGCGGGTAATCAGATCGCGAAACTGCGCCAGCTCGCGGGACTTGTCGTTTGCCAGCTCGCGCGTCACCGCAGTGTCGGCTTCACCCGGCGAGGGCACCACCGGCGATCGGCCGATGATGATGAAATCGGTCGTCTCGTCCAGCGTATCGACCACCTGGCCGCCCCAGCGCCGCACCAGCGCCTTGACCTTATCAACGCCGTCGAAATCCGCGGCACCGTTGTAGTCGAGATCGTACTCGCCCGTGACCAGGAACTTCGGCAGACGGTCGCGCTCAAACGCGATGTTGACGATGATGTCGCCTTCGATGATCGGCTGGCCCGGCTCGGAGCGCAGCACGCGACATTCGGCGGTGTCTTCCATGAGCGTGAGCACTTCGAGACTGGCCTTACCGTCGAGCGACTTGGGCGCTTCGCGCGTTTGCGAATACACCGCAAAGCCCATGCCCACCTTGATGCGATCACGGCTCCCGACGTTGATGTACACAATATCGCTACCGGGGATAGCGCGAATAATTCGGCCGTCAGCCTTGGTGAGGATCGCCTCGGGATCGAATCCGCTTTTGCGCAGCGTTCGCACTTCTTTGGTAAGCGTTTCAATCATGTTGTTTTGCCGCGCGATTGTGAGATCCTTGTCGCGAACTTCGCGCGCGGTGTCCTGCTTGGTCTTGTTCAGATCCTGCGTGGACGATTCGAGGTTGGCCTGAAGGTCGGTGAGCTGCTGATCCTTCTGCGTCATCGACTGCGCGGTTTGCGCCTCAAGCTGCTCGACCCGCTGCTTAAGTGCCGCGACCTGTTTTTCATATTCATCCCGCGCCGCCTTGTTGCCGTCGCTCAAAGCTTTATTTTCCTCTTGCGCCGCTGCGAGCTCTTCAGCCAGCACGCCGGATTTGCCTTTCTCTTCGGCAAATGCCTTCTCCAGGCGGGCCATGTTGGCCATCAGCGGCTCTTCGGCGTTCAGCAATCCCGCGTGCGTTTCGTTCGCCCGCTTAATGAAAGATTGCGCCTCGGTCTGAACCGTCGCGCCTACCGCCTCCGGGCTACCTGTCACCAGCTTGGAAAGCCGCTGGCGGTCCTGGTCCAGCACGCTGAACACGTTTCCGCCACGCGCGTTCGCCTCATCCGCGTAATACGCGGGCGGCGATCCATACTGGCTTAGACGGCGCTCGGCATCCGACGCGCGTTTATTCGCGTCGCCCACCTTGGTGAGCATGACGACGAATGCGATAAATGCCGCCAGGGCGACGAACACGAAGCTGAACAGGGCATAATGAAGCCCCGTTAAACCGCCGCCGCGCGGTGCAGGACGTCCGGCCATTCGACTCACTCCTGTCTGAATGCGTTCAAACGCGAGGTAGCATATCGCAGGTTCTTGCCAGTCGGCGGCGCCTCCGCAGGCGCTCCCGCCGGGGTAGGCAGTATCAGGGATGTATGCGGGGTTTGTCAAAACACGTTATTCGGATTCCTCCGCAGGCTCACAACAGCCTTGGGGCGTGCGGCGGCGGCGCATCGCCCCTAAATTAAAGCGATGGACGGCCTCATCGTATTGAACAAGCCCCCTGGAATCAGCAGTGCGCAAGCGCTTGGCTGGGTGCGCCGCGTCACTCGCCAACGAAAGAGCGGCCATGCCGGTACGCTCGATCCGCTCGCGGAAGGCGTGTTGCTGATTTGCCTGGGGCGCGCGACAAAGCTGGTCGAGCGCTTGATGGGGCTGCCAAAAACCTATGAAACCACCGTTCGGCTTGACGTTACGAACGAAACGTATGATCTGGAACGGCCGTTGATCCCGGTCCCCGGCGCGAAGCAGGCGAACCGCGAAGCCGTCGCGCAGGCGCTCGCGCGGTTCGAAGGCGAGATCGATCAGGTGCCGCCGCCAAGCAGCGCGATCAAAATCGGCGGGCTTGCCGCTTATCGTCGCATGCGGGCCGGCGAGACTTTTGAAATGCCCGTCAAGCGCGTGCGAATCGACTCGATTTGTCTGACGACCTACGAATGGCCCGAATTGAAATTTGTTATGACCTGTGGCCGGGGCACTTATGTTCGCTCGCTCGTTCGCGACCTGGGAGCCGCGCTTGTGTGCGGGGGAGTCATGACGCACCTGCGGCGGTCCGCCGTCGGACCGTTCGATCTCGTGATGTCCAAGTCGCCACAAGAGATTGAGGGCCAAGAGGTTGCCGCGTGCGGCGTACTGTCGCTCGATCGCGTCGAATCGATGTTATCGGAGAGTCGAGCCTCAATCATCTCGCAGCACGTCCTCCGCCCCGACTTCGCCGCGCCGCGAAAAAATGCGGACAACGCAGCCTCATAGCCCTCTTAATATTTCGTTAACTATGGTACCCTAACATGCTGGCTTGGACGGCGTTCGAAAGAAGCTGTATTTCTTGAGAAATTTACGGAGGATCAGATGAAGAAGTTCTTGGCGACACTCTCGCTCTGCGCAGCCTTTGGCGCGGGGGCGGCGCTGGCTCAGAACCAGCCGTACTTCAGCGAAATTTACATGAACCCCACTCCCGGGACGGACAACGGCCAGGAGTTTATCGAGATCGGTGGAGACGCGAATTTCGACTTGTCGGCGTATTACATCGTAATCATCGAGGGTGACGGAACCACCGCGGGTATCGTGGATGCGGTCTATTCGCTGGTCGGGCAATCCACCGGCGCGAATGGTCTACTGCTGCGACGCGATGCCGCGACGGTCATTCAGCCCGGCCCCGACGTGGGCACGAATATATGGGTCGCGGATTTCACTCCAGATATTGAGAACGGCTCCAATACCTACATCCTCGGTTTCGGCACGCCACCGACCGCCGCTTCAGACCTTGATGCGAATGATGACTGCGCGCTCGATGCGGGCGGCCTGCCGGGGTTCACGGTTGTCGATGCGGTGAGCTTTGCGGAAAACGACACGGGCGTGAATTGCGAATATGCCGATGAAATCGGCGGCACCGCGCTCGGTGCGTTCACCGGGTTTAACCCGGCCGTCTTATATCGACTGATCGATTGCGGGACGGGCCGTCCGTTGGCCAGCGGATCATGGGCGGGCGGACTTACCACCGGCACGAATCCCGGCGGCCCATACAACTTCGACGCGACGCGACATTTCGGATGGGCGGCCATCGGTATCAGCGATCCCAGCGGCATATCGCTGAACCCCGGCCGCATTAACTATTTGGTTGGCTGCGTGGGGCGCTGCTGCTATGGCGACGGCTTCTGCATTGTGACGACTTCCGCCGATTGCAGCGCGACATACAGCGGAACCTACGGCGGCGACGGCTCCGTGTGTGCGTTGGGCGCTTGTCCGAGCACGCGGTTTGGCGCTTGCTGCTTCGCGTTTGATGGCACCTGCCAGGGCAACCAATCGCCGGGCGATTGCGCCGCGCAGGGCGGCGTCTACAACGGCGACAATACAACCTGCACGCCGAATCCGTGCCCGCAGCCGAGCGGCGCATGCTGTTTTCCAAATGGCACCTGTGCGGTCGTCGATCGCGACGATTGCCTTGCGGCGGCCGGCGCTTATGTCGGCAACAACACCACCTGCACGCCGAATCCGTGCTCGCTGGCGCCAGTCCCGGTCCAGGGGTGCGACGTGGCGTTCGGTCTGAGCGTCCTTTCGGCCGGCAGCGAGCATCTGGCTCGCAACGGCGCGTTGGTCGGCACCTGGCCGACATCCTTCGCCACGCAATCGACCGAGTTCGACAATTGCGGCGGCGTGCTGCACAACGCCGACGGCAACCTGCTCGCGCTGAACTTCGGTTCGCCGTTGACCACCGGCTGCACCGATCCGGCCGAGGGCGGTGTTTTGTACAACCTCGCAACCGATGGCAGCGGCCTGATTCAGGAGTTGTATCGGTTTAACACTGCGGCCGGCGGCGTGGCCTGCACCCGCGCGAACGGCCTCAGCGTTAGCCCGGATAATACGAAGATCGCGGTGTTCGGTCAGGACACGGGCCGCGTCTACATCCTGAACTACACGGCCGGACCCTGTGGTAGTGGGAGCGGCGCCAGCGTCAGCGCTTTAATGGACTTCGGCTTGTTCAATGCGGGCTTCACGCAGGGTACGACCTGGGAAGACAACGATAACGTCCTGTTTGCCGGTGGCGACACGTTCGATGGCAACCTGATCACGGTCTTCCGGTTGAGCATCTCCGGCAACAGCGTCACGCCGGTTGTCAGTTTCCCGACGCGCGGAACCGGCTCGCGATTCTGCGACATCGAGTATCGCCCGGACATCACGCCGTTCATGTTCGTCCAACAGTCGGCGTTTACGGCCGGCGTTAGCGAAACGCAGTTGGTCGTGATTGATCCGACCGGCCCGTCGGTCATCAAGACGGTCATTCTCGACACCAGTTCGCAGACCGGCCGCGAAATCGCGATGGGCTGCGACAACACGCTGGTGATCGGCGAATTCGCCGGGTCGACGGCTCCTCAGCCGAAGATCTATGCCGATACACTCGATCTCGACGTGGACAACGACGGCGACATTGACGCAGGCGATATCGCGGCGCTGACTGACAACAGCTCGGTTAATTACTACGTGCTCGATGGCGGCCCGAGTTCGTCGTTCAATGGGATGGACGTGGCGACTGGCAGCGGCTCCGGCGATCCGTGTGCGGGTCAACTCGTCGCCGACTCGAACTGTGACGGTTCGGTCAATAACTTCGACATTGATTGCTTCGTGGCGGCGGTCGTCGATCAGCAAAACTGGATCGACCTTGGCTGCGGCGCGAATGGTTGCGATTACGTCTGCGTCAACGATGCAAACGGCGATGGAGCGGTGAACAACTTCGACATCGATTCGTTTGTAGCGTGCGTGGTGGGCGGTGGCTGCCCGTAATCGCCTTTTTGAGAATCCGGACGTGAGTGACTCATCGCTCGCGATCTGAAATCACGGCACGCCATCGGTTCAAACGAACCGCTGGCGTGCCGCTTTCTTAGTTCAACGGGCGACTCCCCGAAGCTGCGGCCGAAAGCCTGCGGCCGGACCACGATCGCAGCGCGTCGAGCAAGCTCTGCCGCTTTGCGACGTGCGTTTCAAAACCGAGCTGTTCCATTTCCGCGATCGCCGATTCGATTGGCCAGTTCTGATTCGCGATGCGATGCGCCGCGCACAAGATGCCGGTCCGATGAAACCCCTGTTCACAATGCACGAGCACCGGTTGATTGTCCGGGTCGCGGACAACTTCCAGAAAGCGCTCGAAGATATCTTCCGGCGGCATTGACTTGTCAGAAAACGGCATGTGAACAAGCTGTACGCCCGTCCGCTGGCAGAACGTCTGTTCCTTGCGAAACCAACGTCCGCGCAGCGGATGGCGTGTCCCACCCCGAGCGCAAACGATTGTGCGCAACCCGTGAGATTTCTGGATTTCGGCGAGTTCCGACGCGCGTGGCTGTCCGCATCGCATCAAGACACCCGGCTCCACCACCGAAAAGTGGCGCAAGCCGTCATAACGGCTGCCGACCAGCCCGAACAGCCACATCCACCATTGATACGGATCGCGGGCGAGCTTCCAGTTCATGCGCGGAGTGTAACAGGGGAATTCACAACAGCCGCATTCAATCGCCGCTGATTTTGCTTTCAGATCGGAGTGCCGCTGACCGCAGGCTTCATCGCTTCCGTAGCGGCTGCGGCATCGCCAGCCTTCGCAGGTCTCTTTTTCGGCGTGATCGATCGGTAGTTATGCGCGAGCGATACGATCCACATCACCACGACAGCGCCCCAGCCCGCGGCGCCGAGCGATTTGAGTTGCGCGAGCGCCGTCGGCCAATACCAATCGAGCAGGGTGGTAAGCGCCACCATCGTCGCGCCGGTTCCCAGCGTGGCCGCGCCGATCGAGCGCGACAGATTCGGCGCCTTCCATCCGACAAGCAGACCTGCGATGCTCATCACGACGATGATCGCGCCGACGCTCGGCTGAAATTGTTGCACATTGTTGGAGAGGTAGCCCCACACGTCCGCAACCGCTCCCCAGCCCGACGCACTTGCCGGCACCATCGCGGCATCCGCGCCGGGCAGCGTGACAAGCTCGCTGCTCGCGTCGTAATTGCGCGACAGATAGCTCTGCAAGTGCGGAGTAAGCACGCGGTCCGTGTAAATTCCGAGCGAAATCGCCACAAAGCACGCCGCGACGGTCGCAGCCAGCCAGAATCTGAAGAACAAACCCCCGAGAATCAGCCCGGCAACC
>JAEUIR010000239.1 GCA_016795025.1 Phycisphaerales bacterium | reverse complement strand
GATGGTATGATGAGAATGCCCAGCCGTTGACAGAGCGATTCGATCCGCTGATTCCAGTGAGAGAGGTTCAACTATACTATAGTGATGGCCGCCCATCGTACTATGGTGCAGACGGAAGCATTTGGCTCATCTGGCTCGGATATACCGACCAAGAGGAGGATACGTTCTTAACTTCGTTACGCCCATATCGTCCCGCCGACATGAACTACGATCAGCGTGTGGACAACTTCGACATCGATCCGTTCGTGCTCGCGCTGACAAACCCCGAAGCGTATGCGAGCCAATACGGCATTCCTGCGGATGTTGGCCGGATCATCGGTGACGTGAATTTTGATGGAGCATTGAACAACTTCGACATCGATCCGTTCGTGAGCCTCTTGATCGGCGGCTGATTGGCCGCCGATTGAACGAAACCCGGGCGTCGCCGCGAAGATTCGCTGCGACGCCCGGGTTGTCTCAATCCCAAGCGACCGGCTCGAACTCGGTCATTGGCGATTGGCCAATGCGGCAACCGCTCCCTCACGGTCGCGGCTCGGATCAGAACGGCTTGATCAGCCAAAAACCACCGGCAGGATGCCGGTGCTACCCGAGACGACCTGCAGGATGCCGGTACGGCCCAAACGGCGGCTTACGGATTCACGCGGGCCGACGTGGCGATCGTTCCGTCGCCGGACAGGATGAAATAAGCCACCACAGTGTCCGAGCCGCTTCCCGACTTGAACGCGATGGTGTTGCCGCTGATGCTGACATCCGTGCCAGGGCAGCCATAGTCATTCGACGAATCGGCAAACAGCGACCAGCCGCTGCCGTCGTTCACCTGCAAATACTCGCCGGAGCCGACGTTCTCGCTGCCGCCCATCACCCACAAGTCGCCGTTTGGCGAAATGGACATCGTCTGGCCAAAGCCGAACTGCCCGTTGTTCGTGGTCGAGCCGTCGATGAAATCATCAACTGTCGCGAGCGTCGCGCCGGGGCCGGGCGATGTGCCGATGCCGCCGCGATAATCCGAGCCGTTCGAATCATCCGCGCTCATGTTCACGAAGTAGCCGAACGAGCCGCCATTGCAGGCCACCGGGCCGGCCGACGGATTGTTCGTCAGCGGCGTCACGGTGCCCGTTCCGGTGTCGAGGATGAATGTGCTCGGCGAGCCCGCGTCGTCCTGGAAGACGACGTACGTGCCGTCGAAGGCGATCTGAGTCGATCCGACGCCATTGTCGCCCGGCTCAAACAGCACCGGCTCGGCGGTCGGCTGCGTGATGTCATACAGATAGATCTCGTCCTGAATCACCGCGACGACCGTCTGTGTGGCCGCATTCACCGCGACCTGCTCCCAACCCTCAGCGAAATCGGCCGGATTCTGCGTGAACGAAATCACGGTCGGCGTGCCGCTGCTGGTGTCAATCACCTTCAGAATGTTGCCGTCGTCGGTCTCGCTCTCTTCGCAGAGCGTGGCGCAATACGCGCCATCGGCCTGAATGTGGCCGCTGTCGCCGGCGCTCGAGGGGATGTTCTTCAGGCGAATATCGCCGGCGTCGAACGTGGTCGAGCTGCCGCCGGTCGTGTTGTACACGGTCACCTGGAAATTGCCGTCAACGAGGAAGATGTTGTCATTTCCGACGGCGAACGAATACGAGCGGAAATTGTCGCTGTTCGGGATTTCACGTGCGGTGGTGTCGCCGGCGCTGGGAACGATAAATCCGACGCCGCTCGTGGCGCCGGTGCCGAATACGACCATGTCGTCGCCGGCGAGAATTTTCGCCTGAACATGCATGGCGATGCTGGTCTTCACCGCGCCTGATACTTGCGTCGGCGTAGTGGTGTCGTTGTTGTCGTTCGTGTCCGTGTTGTCGGTGTCGTCTGTGTTGTTCGTCGTGTCGAACACGCCGAAGAAATCGCCGAAAATGCTCTGAAACGGCGAACCATTGGGGCAGCCGGTGTTCGTCAACAGAACGCCGACCAGGCCGGCCGCCACGAGAAGTGAGTTGAAACGCTTGGCCATTCAAATGTCTCCTTGTGTGTCACCGTCGCGACGCGGCGTATGCCTACCCCAGGTCATTCAAACCGTCGTCGATGCGCGGCCGCACCAGCCCAAGCAAGCGCAAGCGCCACGCTGGCAATTGATATCGGATGAACAGGCTGCGGAGTGAACCGGATCGCGCGAACGGCCGTGTCCGAGCGGGCCGCCGCGTCTAACGACGGCAGCGCGTGGCGCAAAGAATGCCGGAACGTCGCCGGGAGATTTCTGTCCGAGGCGCGTTGAATTGACGCCCGCCGCGCCCCCACGTAATAATTCACCATGATTGAGTCAAATCACCCGAAAGTCATCGGCGAAGCCCTGACGTATGACGATGTGCTGCTCGTACCGCGTCGCGCGGCGATCCACCCTCGCGACATCGACGTTTCGACACAGCTCACGCGGAGCATCCGCATCAACATTCCGCTGGTCAGTGCGCCGATGGACACCGTCACCGAAAGCAGTCTGGCCATCGCGCTCGCTCAGGAAGGCGGCATGGGTATTATTCACCGCAATCTCGCCGTGGATGAGCAGGTGCGCGAGGTGCGCAAAGTAAAGCGCTCCGAAAGCGGCGTCATCCTCGACCCCGTAACATTGCGCCCCGACGATTCGGTGGAGCGGGCGCGCGAAATCATGCAGCTTCAAAATGTGTCGGGCATTCCGATTACGCGCGACGACGGCGCGCTCGCAGGCATTCTGACGCGGCGCGATCTCAAGTTTCTATCGCGCTCCGACCTCCGCATCGCCGAGGTCATGACAAAGGAAAATCTGGTCGTCGCCCCGCCGACCACAACACTCGACGAAGCCGAGCATATTCTCAAGCAAGCCCGCGTTGAAAAGCTGCTGCTTGTCAGCTCAAACGGCAAGCTGGCCGGGCTGATCACGATGCGCGACATCGACCGCTCACGCGAGTTTCCGCAGCGCTGCAAGGATCAGCGCGGGCGACTGCGCGTCGGAGCCGCCATCGGCGTTTATGACTATGAACGAGCCGAGCAACTCATCAAAGCCGATGTGGATGTGCTGGGAATCGACAGCGCCCACGGCCACAGCGACGCCGTGATCGAGACGGTGCGCGTACTCAAAAAAAGTTGGTTGGTCGATGTGATCGCCGGAAACATCGCCACCGCTGAGGCCGCAAAGGACTTAATGGAAGCCGGCGCGGACGCGCTGAAAGTCGGCATCGGCCCCGGGTCCATTTGCACGACCCGCGTCGTGACCGGCGCGGGTGTGCCGCAAATCACCGCCATCATGAACGTGGTCGGCGTGGCGAGCGTTCCCGTGATCGCCGACGGCGGCGTGCGATTCAGCGGCGACATTCCGAAAGCGATCGCGGCCGGCGCGAACTCGGTGATGCTCGGGTCGCTATTCGCGGGGCTTGACGAATCGCCTGGGCAGCTCGTGCTATGGCGCGGCCGCCGGCACAAGGAATATCGCGGCATGGGTTCGCTCGGTGCAATGGCCGCGGGCAGCGCGGACCGCTACAACCAACCCAAGCAACCGAAGAAAATGGTCCCCGAAGGCGTCGAGGGGCGCGTGCCCTATCGCGGTGCGTTGGGTGAATTCGTGTTTCAACTCGTTGGAGGCCTTCGTCAGGGCATGGGCTATTGCGGCGCGAAGAATATCGACGAACTCCGCACGCACGGACGATTCTATCGCGTCACACACGCAGGCGCGATCGAGTCTCATCCGCATCATGTGCTCATCACCAAGGAAGCGCCGAATTATGCCGGATCACAAGGATCGATCGAAGAGTGACGCGCGAACGCAAGACGCCGAATGAACAGTGAAGAGCAAGCGCCTGGCGATGGCGAATTCACATCCCGACCGCCTTCGCTTACGATCCAGATATGAACTCGAATCGCCCGCATGGAGGCTCGCGAATGTCGCTTGCCGGTCACGTACGTTGGATTGCTGTAGCGGCCGCCGGCGTTTCGCTGCTCGGTTGCCATAAGATCGAAAACAACTTCGCCGAAGATGGCCCTTCATCGAGCGGCGCTTCGCTCGATTCCGCGACCGTGGCCGACCTGCGCACGCGCGGCGATGCACCGGAACATCAGCGCGAGCGCGCGTGGAAAAAAAATTGTCTCGTCGTGGCCGACGGCTCCGTGCGTCACGCCCCGCTTTATTTCCAGGATCCGTTTGAGGACAAGGGCGCTGGCTACAGCGAGCATCGCATGGGTTGGGAGGACATCTTCGCCGCGCACTACAACTTTGCCCGCTTCACCGGCAATTGGCTGTTGCTGCCGGTCAGCATGGTGATTAATCCGCCATGGCAAACGCAGGAAAGCGACGGCATTTTGAGCACGCAGCTTCTCGGGAAGGACCACGACCCTGAGCCGGTCGAAGCCCACCATGAATCCGAGCACGACGACATGCCGCATAGCGACGATCCGGCGCAATAAGCGAGGAATGACCGCTGCGCTGTGCTCGTGTGCTGGTTCGAGATTCCTATCTCGGACTCCGCCCTGCGAAAATCCTTCGCACTCCGCCAAGCTGGCCGAATTTCTTCTGCGGAGTATCCTTTCACCTGAATTGCGCATCTAACCCATCCGCCGCTGACAACGGCTATGGCGAGGAATCCAATGCGTCCGATCATGATCAATACCCTGCTGGCGATGTCATTTGTCGCAGGTTGCGCAGATTCCGCAGCGCGCGAATCAACCGATCAGTCGAAAACGAGCACCAAACCCGGCGCGACCGACCGAACTGAGGCAAAACCGATGAACCTGCAAACGGCGATGTTTGGAGCGGGGTGCTTTTGGGGAGTCGAAGAGACGTTTCGTCAAACCAAGGGCGTCGTCAAAACCGAAGTGGGCTACGCGGGCGGAAACGTGGACAATCCGACATACAAACAGGTATGCACAGATCGCACCGGCCATGCCGAAGTCGTTCGAATCGAGTTCAATCCAGCGCTGGTCAGCTATGAGCAATTGCTCGATATTTTCTGGGCGAACCACAATCCGACCACGCTGAACCGCCAAGGCCCGGACGTGGGCTCGCAATATCGATCGGCGGTTTTCTATTTCACGCCGGAGCAAAAAGCCACGGCCGAAGCGTCAAAAGAGCGGCTGGAGAAGAGCGGCAAATGGAAGAAACCGATTGTGACGGAAATCACCGAAGCGAAGCCGTTTTGGCGTGCGGAAGACTATCACCAGCAATATCTGGCCAAGCGCGGCCTGAGCAACTGCCATGTGCCCGAGCAGCCGTAGCGGGCAATTCTGCCTCAGTCGTTCCCATTATTCGACAAACGTGATCGGCGACGTCGCCGGCACCAATCCAGCCGCCGCGCCCGCGCTGAGCAA
>JAEUIR010000238.1 GCA_016795025.1 Phycisphaerales bacterium | reverse complement strand
CGTCGTTAGCGCATCGCCGCGGCCCGTTTCATGCTGCCGCGGCCTGCTGGCACAGAAACAGCGTCGCCATGCGAATCGCCAGGCCGTTCGTCACCTGGCGCAGAATGCTCGAATTGGGACCATCGGCGACCGTGGCGGCCAGCTCGATTCCGCGATTGACGGGGCCGGGATGCATGATGAGTACGTCGGGCCGGCATAGCTGCACGGCTTCGTCGTCAAGCCCGAACAGCCGCACGTATTCGCGCGTGGATGGAAACACATTGCTGGTGATGCGCTCGCTTTGAACGCGCAGCATGTTCACCACGTCCATTTCGGGCAGCACACGTCGAAAATCATGCGTCACGCGGCAGCCGAGCTGCTCAAACGCGCGCGGCACAAGCGTCGGCGGTCCGACCAGCGTGACCTTCGCGCCGAGCTTGATGAGTCCCTGAACATCCGATCGAGCGACGCGCGAGTGCGCGATGTCGCCGACGATGGCCACGTTCAAACCCTCGATGCGGCCTTTTTTCTCGCGAATGGTGAAAAGATCAAGCAGGGCCTGCGTCGGGTGCGCGTGGGTGCCGTCGCCGGCGTTGATCACGCAGCAGCCGATCTGGCGAGAGAGGTGGTACGACGCGCCGGCCGCCGGGTGGCGCAGAATCATCATGTCCACGCCCATCGCCTCGATATTGCGGGCCGTGTCGAGAAGCGATTCGCCTTTCTGCGTAGACGACATTTTCTCGGAGAAGTCAATCACATCGGCCGACAGGCGCTGCGCGGCGAGCATGAAGCTCATCTTGGTGCGGGTGGATTCCTCAAAGAACATCGTGACCACCACGCGCCCGCGGAGCGTCGGAACGGTCTTGATGCTGCGCGTCGAGACTTCCTTGAAGCCCTCGGCGGTGTCGAGCACATGGAGGATTTCCTCGCGAGACAGCTCGCCGAGCGAAAGCATGTGTTTGCGCGTCCAGCCGCGGAATTCGCGGGAATCGGGCGTCATACGAGCTCCACCTCGTCGACGCCGTCGATCTCGGTGACTTTGACTTTTACGATGTTCTGCTGCGTCGTTTCCACGTTCAATCCGACAAAATCGGCCTGCACCGGCAGCTCGCGCCAGCCGCGATCGACCATGACGGCCAGGCGAATGGCCTTTGGCCGCCCGAGGTCCATCAGGGCGTCGAGCGCGGCGCGGACGCTGCGGCCGGTGTACAGGACGTCGTCCACCAGCACGAGCCACGTATTGTTCAGGTCGAACTGGATCTCGGTGCCGCGCAGGACGGCATTCGGGCCGATGGTCGAGAGGTCGTCGCGATAGAGCGTGATGTCGAGCGCGCCGTAATGCGCGGGTTTGGCGCCGGCGGCTTCGAGCAATGGGAGCAGGCGCTTGGCGAGCACCTCGCCGCGGCGGCGAATCCCGACGACGGCGAGCGGGCAATCGCGCGGGGCGGCGGCGGCGATTTGCTGCGCCATTTTGAGCAGACATTGGTCATATTGCGGTTTATTGAGAAGGAGCTTTCCCATAGCGCGTAGGCTAACGAGATCGCGCCGCGGTGAAAAGCGCGCGCCCGGCGGGCGGGCGAAGGCGGGTATGGAAGCAAGATGCTCAAGGTGATCAGGTTTTTGTAGCGCCATTTTGAGCATCTTGACTTTTGACGGGAGCGGAGGCGGCGGGCGGAAGCTGCCAATTCCAACATGAGTCGGCGGCGGACTTCATCGAGCGGACACCGAGCAGGGTCTTCGCGCGGCGGAGCGTGGGGAGGGAGAGCGCGGCGGAGTACGCGGCGTTGACCAATTCGCGCGCGGGGCGCGGGCCCGCGGACAGGAAATCGGTGAGCCACTCGACGGCCTCGGCGAGCGCGGATCGCTCTTCAGCGGGGAGATCGTGCAACGCGGGACTTATGTCCGGCAGGGACGCCGGGCACCAGTCGATCCTGGGGCCGGCTTTGATCTGAAACGCGAGCGGCGGCGGGGTCGGTGCGAGCGAGCTTTTTTGAGAGAGCAGCAAGCACCGAGAAGGCTCGAGCGGATGTCGCGCGACCAGCAGCACGGAACGCGCGATGCCGAGAAACGCCAGCGAAGCATGGGCGCGGTGCAGGAGAGCATGCGAACGGGATTTGCATAAATGAGCGGTGGCGACGATGGCGACTGAAAAGGCGGCCGCGATATGTGCGAGAGCGCGGGCCACGGAAGCACGGCTGCGAGGTTCGCCGGGGCAGCTCGAATTTGACGAGAGGTCCGGCAGTGGCGCGAGCAGGGCGGGGAGATTGTCGAGAATGACGAGCCGCGGCCAGGAAAGAGCGCGAATGGCGGCGATGAGCTGGTCGATGTGCAAGGTGAGCGAAAATGGAAGCGTGTGCGGGTGATGGACGGGCCGGATGCCATCGAGGATGAGGACGGCGGTCGGGTCCGCGCCGGCCGCGATTAGTCGCGGGTGAATGGTGCTGCCAAGAGATTCCTCCGGGGTGACAAAAACCACGCGGCCACGGTATGGCGCGGAAAGCATGCGCTGGGGGTCTGATTTTTCGGCATAGAGCGGGTCATCGGGCCAAGGGCGGCCGGTGGTGACATGGGCGATGAGATCGGTGGCGAGGATCGACTTTCCGACGGCGGGGTCACCGACGAGGAGCGTGAGCGCACCGATGGGAATGCGGTCGGGCCAGAGCCAAGGGAGAACCGGCGGCCTGGCCTGATCGGCCATGCGGAAGACGGGGTCGGACAGGTCAGGCGAATTGGACATGGCGGATGGTAGGCGGCGGATCGGATCGGCGCGGGCGCCTGGAAGCGGATTGAGCGGATTTGGCGCGGATTGCGGGGAAAAGGGAGAAAGTAAAAAGGGAAACGAATGAAAAGCTCAGACGCCGACCCCGCGGCGCGCGTGGGGAAGAAACCACGGGATGATCCGCGAGCAGTTGGCTATAATCGTGAGTCTCCAGGACAATACGGCGTTTGATTCTCAGAACCAGCGTCGGCGCGCGTGATAGCACGCCTCACTGGGCTTCGAAGCGACCGCTCCCTTACGGTCGCGGCTCGTTCTTGTCCGGTACTCTGATTTGGTTCGGCGCTCCGGGCGATTTTGGGCGAACGCAGTCTTCGGGGCGGTCGCGCGCTCGCGGAAAGGGGAGAATGGCAGCCGGTTCGAAACTGATCGCGAATGCAGCACAGGGGTTTACGCGGATCCTGACGACCGCGACAGCATCCAGCGCCGATTTTTTGCAGGTGCTGTCGAGTTGGGTGGGTGATCCGGCGGTGTTCGCCGCGATGGTTGCGCTGCCGGCATTCGGCCCCATCGTAGCGGCCGCGGCCGGTGCGCTGGGGGCTTATAGCCTTTATCAGGAGTATGTGGCGGGGCGGTCGATCGAAGAGATCCGCAATCGTCAGGATGAACTTCGTGAAAAGCTGCACGCGGCGCTTGAAACAAATCACGAGCAAGTTCGGGCGCTGGCCGATCTGATTGAATTTGACCAGACGGGCGGGTCGAATTTTGCGGATTTGTCCGAGCCGTTGCGCAGCAACCCCTGGATATTGCTTTACAAGTTGCTAACTCAACAATCGGAAACCAGCGCGGCGCGCGACTCGGCGATTCAGAGCGCAATTGCCCAGCACCAGCAACTCGCGACGGCGCTGGCCGCGGCGGCGGAGCGGCATTTTGAGACGATCCACCAGGATCACGAGACTCACGAAGCGTCGCTCGCGGAATTACGCGATGAGCTGCGGCGATTTCAGAATCGCGTGTATGCGGAAATCATCGAAAGCATGCGGCCGTTTCCGCCGCTTTATGTGCCGCACGAGTCCGCCAATCCGCAGCGGCGAAGCACGTCGCGATTTGTGTATCGCGAGCAGCGCATTCCCTTTTATGGCCGACATACGGAAATGGGGGAGCTGCTGGATTTTCTGTTCAACGAAGGTCAGTTCAGGTGGTGGGTCTGGACGGGGCGTGGTGGCGCGGGCAAGAGCCGATTGGCGCTGGAGCTATGCCTGGCGGCGCATGAACTGGGTTGGTACGCCGGGTTCCTGGAGCGTGGCGGTGATCCAGACAAGCTGCCGGCGTGGGCGGATGTCAATCCGGATTACCCGCTGCTCATTGTCGTGGACTACGTATCGGAGCGGGCGAAGGCGGTCGGGCTCGCGATCGCGAAATTGCGCAGGCGGTCTGAGAAGGGACTGCTGAAGCGACCCGTGCGCATCCTGCTGCTCGAACGCAGTGCCGACGCGAATGATCACTGGTTCCGCGAATTCATGCAGCCCGAATCGAACACGGATCGCGCGGACATCAACGGCGCTCGATATCTGAGCGAACGCGGTGCGCGCGAGATGACGGGACTGGACCCGGACAGTTTATGGCGCACGATCCGGCACGCGTGGAAAGATCAGGCCGAATCGAGCACGCCGCCGCTCGTCGGGCCGGATGACGCGCTGGAAGACCGCGTGATCGAAATCTATGGCCAGATCGATGAGCATGGGTTGCCGCTGTTCGCGGCGTTTGCTGGGGAAAGCCTTGCTCAGCTTGGGATTCAGGGAATCGCGAATTGGGACCGGGACGCACTGGTGGGGCACGTGCTCGAGCGGGAATCCGCTCTATGGCGCGAGGGCGACTTGCGAAAGGAGCACGCGAATCTGGCATTCGTTGCGACGCTGCTTCAGGACCTGGACGTCGCGCAGTTAAAAGCGCTGGGCGCGATGTTGCGGGCGGGTGATCTGCCGGAAACGCTGGACGGCGCAACGGTCAGGCAGATCAGTTGCTTTGCGACGCCGCGAGCGAAGGGGCATATTCCGCCGATCGAACCGGACCCGCTCGGGGAGTGCTTTTTGCTGGCGCGGTATTCAGACAAGACGGATCATCCCGCCCATTTCGGATTTGCTCCGCCGGATGAATATAACAATGAACTGTACGAAGCCAACGACCGACTCCTGGATGCGGCGTGGGACTTCGCTCCGTTTCACGTATTGGCGGTGATGTTGCGCTGCGTGCGAGATTTTCCGAATCGACCGGAAATTGAGCGGTTGTGCCGGCCGCCGAATTCGACGCCTGAGTCACGATTCGCATGGATGATTCTGGCGGCCGAGGCCAGCGCTATCCTTGGCCGCGGCGGGAGTCACGATCGCGTGCTCTGGTTTGTGAACCATGCGGTGCAACTGACCGAGCGATACGGGGACGAGACGGCCCTTTATTGGCTCCTGGCTGGGGCGCTGAACAACCGGGGCGCGACGTATGGCCAACAGGAGCGTATGAAACTGGCGATTGCGGATTTCGACGCGGTGTTGGCGCTGGAAGACGCGTCGACCGAGCAAAAGGCCAAAGCCCTGAACAACCGCGGCGTTGCGTATGGCCAACAGGGGCGTATGAAACTGGCGATTGCGGATTTCGACTCCG
>JAEUIR010000237.1 GCA_016795025.1 Phycisphaerales bacterium | reverse complement strand
TGGCCCACTGCCCCAGCACCGTCTGGTTCTGCTCACACCAGGCACTCACCAGATGCAGCGGCGAGCCCTCGGCGGCCTTGTCAAAGCTGGCTCGCAGCGTCTTGCCGTCGATCGCCACCAGCCGCCCAAGCGGCTTTTTCGCGAGCCGGTTCATCCAATCGATGAAGCAACGCTCGAACAGGACCGGATCGAGGCGCGCAAAGACACGACCGAACGTGTCGTGCGCGGGAATGCCGTTGGGTAGATGCAAGAACGTCTCGAACCACTTGCGTTTTGAACGGCCGAACATCGCGATCTGCACCCAGCCGTCGGCCCCGCAGATGATGGCGCAGATCGCCATGGCGATCAGATCGACCAGTTCGTGCTTGCGAGTTCGCTTCATGCGCGGATCCGGGAGCAGGGCAAACGAGCGCAAAACGCCGGCGCGGGCTCCAACCTCCATGTTGCAGACCTCCGAATGGATGGGCTTTTCCAATTCGGCCGGGCCCGGCCAACCAGTTGCAAGCACCATAACCCGCGCATGCGCCTGGCGCAATACCTAACACATAGCTAACATGTGATTGCTGTGCTCAACGAAGGAAATTTAGATGCGATCGCCCTGGCGGACTTGCTGCTCGCTGGTCGCTTTGCTTGACACGCTCCACACCGGAAGTAACCTACCGGGTTCGGATCAGAACCGCGCGTGGCGCTGGGGCTCATTCCTGCCGTCCGGCGGCTGATCCATGCGAACAGGAGCAATAGCATGCAGAATCGCGTTGTGCGGTTGCAGCGGCGGCTTGCCTCAGCGGCGCTCGGGGGCGTGGCGCTGGGCCTGATTACCGCGTTCGACACAGTCGATTTTGGGCAGATTATCGCTAGTTTTCTTTCGCAGCTATTCAGCGTCCTGATTACGCTGCTGTTCGGCGGCCAGGTGGCGTCTGGCCTGTAACGCGGCGCCAGCGCATTGCAGTTGTGGATGATGCCGCGTTATCGAAACGACTGAGAATACCCGGGGCCGCGAAGTCCGGCCGGGGATACTTTTTGCACTGGGAGACTCTCGAATGGACATGCCCGGCGTCGCGAACGCGATGAACGACCCGATTCTGCGCGAGAAGGCTGAAGAGCAGGCGGAGAAGCTGTTTGACGTCCTGAAGAAAGAGGTCATGGCGGAGGCCCGCGATTTGGGCACACTGCGCAAAGAACTGACGGTCACTGTTCCGGCCAAAGTGATTTCGGATCACATCACCAAGAATTTCGACGACATCGCGCATGACGCCGTATTGCCTGGTTTTCGCAAGGGCCGCGCTCCGCGGCGCCTGGTCGAACGGCGATTCAGCGGCGAAGTGCGAAACTCTCTTAAAACGACAATCGTCGGGCAGTCGTTCTTCGCCGCGGCGGAAAAGCTGGAACTCAAGGTTTTGGGGGATCCGCTGTTTCGCGTTGACGAGAAGGGCGTGCCCAAGCTGGTCGAAATCGGGGACGCGATCAAGACGTATCAATTGCCGGACAACGGCGACATGACATACGTGTGCGAGCTCGAAGTCAAACCGACGTTCACGGTTCCGGAATTGAAGGGAATCGAGGTGAAATCGCCCACCATCCAGATTACCGACGATCTGGTGAACGAGCACATCGGGCGGCAACTGAAAATCCGCGGCCGTTTAGAGCCAAGCACCGAGGGCGCGGCGACGGCCGATGACCTGGTGATCGCGGATGTGACGCTTCATGTCGGCGGCGCTGAAATCAAGAAAGAGGACAACGTGCAGCTCGGCATTCGTCCGACTCGTCTTGATAGCGTGTCGCTGCCGAATCTGGGCGAAACGCTGAAGGGCGTGAAGGCCGGCGATAAACGAGAAACGGAATGCACGATCCCTGATGATTACGAGCGGCCGGACCTTCGCGGGCAATCCGGGCGGTTTGAATTCACGATTCAGGAAATCAAGCGCCTGGTTCCCTTATCGATGGAGGAATTCATCAAGCAGTTGGGCGCCGAAAGCGAAAAGGAGCTGCGCGAATTTGTTCATCAGGATATGGAACGTGAGGTGGAAACGCTCAAGCGCCGCGCGCTCAAAGAGCAAGTCCTCGGCTATCTGCTCGATCAGGTGGCGATGGATCTACCGCCCGGTCTGTCAGCCCGCATGACCGACCGCGCGGTGGTTCGCAAAGTCATGGAGCTTCAACAAAACGGCACACCCTGGAATGAAATCGAAGCGCGCATCGATGAGCTGCGGACTGTCGCGGGCAATGAGGTCATGCGCGATTTGAAACTTGATTTCATCATGGAGGCGGTCGCGCTCGCGCTTCAGGTGCGCATCACCGAGGATGAACTGAACAGCGCTATCGCACAAATTGCGCGTCGTTATAACCGCCGCTTTGACAAGGTGCGTGACGACCTGCTCGAGCGCGGTCTGATCAACGCCTTGGCCGAGCAGATTCGAGAGGAAAAGTGCGTTGAGTTGATTTTGCGCGATGCAAAAATCGTGGAAGTCACGGAGCCGTCTGAACCTGCAAAGGCGAATGGCAACGAGACGGCGGCCAAGAGCGATGAATCCGCCAGCGGCGCGGAAAAAGAGCCGAAGAAATCAAAGCCGGGTTCGCGCGCGAAAAAGGCGCCGAAGTCAGGCGAAGCGTCCGGCGAGTCGGCCGGTTAGAAATCCGCGATTGCAAGTGCCGCTGCGGCCGCGAGATAGGTGCGCCGCGCGCCACCTGATTGAACGCGGAATACGATTGACGTGCAAGGAGGATTCATGAACTACGACGCGCCGCATGTCGTTCGACCGAAGATGCAAAGCGGCAGCTACCAACAATGGCGGCAGATGGGGTTGAACGAGCTGCTGCTCGAAAACCGCATCATATTTCTCGATCTGCCGCTCGATCCGCGCATCACCGTCAACGGGAACACAGTCTGTTCGCACGTCATCAAAAGCATGCTCTATCTGCAATCGATGAAGCGCGACCAGGACATCAATCTCTACATCAATTGTCCCGGCGGCGACATCGACGATACGCTCGCCATTTACGACACGATGCAATTCATCAATTGCGACATCTCAACCTATTGCGTCGGGTCCGCCAGCAGCGGCGCCGCCCTGATCATGGCCGCAGGCGCGAAGGGCAAGCGTTTCGCGCTGCCGCACGCCAAGATCATGATTCATCAGCCGTGGGGATCGGTGATGGGCCAGGCCTCCGATATGCGAATTCAGGCCGAGGAAATCATGAAAGTCAAAAAGACGATCGTGGACATCCTCGCGCGCAGCACCGGCAAGGCCACGGCGCAAATCGAGCGTGACATTGAGCGCGATCGCTACATGGATGCGCAGGAAGCGCTGGAATACGGCCTGATCGACGAGATTTTGAAGGAAACCAAGGCCGACAAGAAGAAGAAATAACGGTGGCTGATCCGCGAAACGCGGCGGATGCGGGAGAACGAGGCGAGAAGCGGTGGGCGCGTCCCACGCCACAGATGATACAAAAGGGCCATCCGAAAATGATTCATTCGCAATTGATTCCGATTGTCGTCGAGCGCGAAGGCCGCGCGGAGCGCGCTTACGACATTTACTCGCGTCTGCTGAAAGACCGCATCGTGTTTCTCGGCGACGAAGTCGATTCGCACCTTTCGAACCTGGTGATCGCGCAATTGCTGTTCCTGGCCAATGAGGATCGCAAAGCTGATATACACCTGTACATCAACAGTCCCGGCGGGTCCGTCTATTCGGGCATGGGCATCTATGACACCATGCAGTTCATCTCCTGCCCGGTGGCCACGTACGTCATTGGGGCGGCTGCGAGCATGGCGGCCGTCTTGTCATCAGCGGGCGCGCCGGGCAAGCGCTATGTATTGAAGCACTCGCGCGTCATGATTCATCAGCCGCTGGGCGGCGCGCGTGGTCCGGCAACCGACATCAAGATTGAGCTCGATGAAATGATGCGGACGCAGAAGCAACTCTACGAAGTCCTCGCGCGCCATACCGGCAAGAGCTATGAACAGATCACGACGGATTGCGATCGAAACAACTGGATGGATGCCGAGCAGTCAGTCGCGTACGGGTTGGCTGATAAAGTTCTGGAGTCCATGCCCGAATCAAGCAGTCCTACTTTCCGGCCTGTCTAGGCGATGCTGACCGGGATTTTGCAATTTCAAGAAGAGCCGGCAATTCGCCGGCTCTTTTTGCAGCCAGATGCACCCGGCGAACCGTGAAAGTATTCTAACATCTTTTTCTACAAATACTTATGAATGATTCTGCATCGGGATGCGGCTGCAACGCTGGTGCAGAGTGGGTGTTCGCGCCCGCTGATTTTCCGCGTGGTCACAGGCGCGTCAAGAATAATCAGACGCTGGCGTCGTTTTTCCCTTTAGCCCGTGCTGCGAGCTTCCGCGATTTCGGTCCGTATCGCGGAAACTTCGACAAAGGGGAACTTGACGAGTTCCGTTAGACTACGAACGCCAAACATCGTCCGGTCGAAACTGCTCCAAAGCAGGGGGCGGAATTGTCCGGCGCGATATTGGGCGTTTCCGGTGTGCGGCGCGACGTATGCTCGCGTCGCACCCTCAGTCCCTACGCTCGGGTTCGGGACCGTTCGGGTGGTCGCGCTGCCATCCGCATGACACTTTCAAGGAATGGAAAAGGAGTCCACGCATGACATGTTGTAGTGGCTGTAGAAGCCGTATCGCGCCTACCAGTCTTATCATCGCATCGTTGTTCTCACTTTTCTCCGCAATCACTGCGAATGCTCAACCTGTACCGGTGGGCGCCTGCTGCCTTCCTTCAGGGCAGTGCGTGGTGGTGACGGAGCGAATGTGCGCCGAAATGCGCGGATCGTATCGAGGCGATAACACGCAATGTGCGAACGATACCTGCCCGCAGCCGGTGCGCGGCGCTTGTTGCTTCAACTCGCCGACCGGAACCCGCTGCGAAGTTGTCACGGCTGATCAGTGCCGAGCGGCCGGCGGCGAGTATCGCGGCGACGGAACAAATTGCACAAATTCTCCCTGTACGCCGCCGCCTGCGACGGGCGGCTGCTGCTTCACCGCTCCTGACGGCACGCGCCGATGTGAGATTCTGACCGCGGCGCAGTGCGCGGAACGCGGCGGCAACTATCGCGGCAACGGCTCGAATTGCAATGAGCCGTGCGCCCCGCCGCCTCCGACCGGTGCTTGCTGCATCACGGCGGGCGGCACGACGCGCTGCGAAATGCGCACGCAGGCCGGCTGTACCGAGGTTGGCGGAACGTATCGCGGCGACGGCACGAGCTGCGCGAATAACCCCTGCGCGCCGCCTGCAACGGGTGGCTGCTGCTTCACCGACCCGACCGGCACGCGCCGATGTGAGATTCTGACCGCGGCCCAGTGCGCGGAGCGCGGCGGCAACTATCGCGGCAACGGCTCGA
>JAEUIR010000236.1 GCA_016795025.1 Phycisphaerales bacterium | reverse complement strand
CGCCCACGACGTATCAATGGAGGCATGAAGGCATCGCCCTGACAGACGGCTCAACGGGCCATGGAAGCGGCATCACCGGTGCAAACACCGCGACACTCACAATCAGCCTGCCCGGCGAACTCGACGGCGGCGCGTATGCGTGCCTCGCGACGACTGCATGTGGCACTACGATCAGCGCGGCGGCTGAGCTGGCCGTCACACCGGTTTCAACATTGCCGCAACACTGGCAGGTTTACAACTTGCACCCGGCGTGGATGGAGATGTCGTCCTACGCCATGGGTGTCAGCAATGGGCGCATCGGGGGCACTGCCACGACGCCAACGATTCTGCCCGACGGTCGAACTTTCAACCTGGCACATCCGATCGTGTGGGACTCCGACACGCGTATTCCAACTGACATCACGCCGATCGGTTCAGTTGGCGGCGGCGTTAACGATGTTGAGGGCGATCTGCTGGTCGGCTGGTTTTGGCACACGTGGTCGTGCTGGGGCGGCGGCCAATACTGGACGTGCGCGTGGCAATCAGCCGGCTTCTGGAACGCTCCGGACTATTCATTCACCGAATCAACGCATTCGTCCGGCGCAGAGTACGACCAACTCTATGCCACCGACGGCGTTCGAATGGTCGGCACGCTCGTCTACGAATACTCGGAGGGCAACTACAATGCTCAGGCCCATTATTGGCCGACGCCGAATCAGGTCACATTGCTTCATTTTTCTCCGGCGTCGAATTCCAATGCAACGGCCGTCGATGGCGGGCGGCAATACGGGTCGTACAACGTGCAGTACGGCTCCGCCCATGCTGTGATGTGGACCGGCACGTCGGCCAGTCACGTCGATATGCATCCAGGCGGCTTTACGTCGTCCGGAATCAACGGTGCGGGTGACGGACAGGTCGTCGGCACCGCCGGCGCGCACGCGGCCCTGTGGGTGAACGGCGCATTTGCCGATCTTCATCCGACCGGCGCCACAAGCTCTGCTGCGCGTTGCGTGCATCGGGGGCTTCAGGGCGGCGACATTGACGGCCGTGCGACCATTTGGATCGGCTCCGCTTCGTTACGCATCGACCTCGGCGCGTACGCGCCGGAATTCGTGACGACCACCTTCGTTGAAGATCTCGAAGTCGCGCCGGACGGAACAATCGTCGCGGTTGGCTACGGCTACAACACGTCCACAGCCCGTTACGAGGCGTTGATGTGGCGTTCCGTGACGTCTCCGCCGGGCGACCTGAACTGCGACGGTACCGTGAACAATTTTGACATCGACGCCTTCGTGCTCGGGCTGACCGATCCAGCCGCATATGAATCCGCGTTTCCAACTTGCGAAATCGCGCTGGGCGACATCAACGCGGATGGCACGTTCAACAACTTCGATATCGATCCGTTCGTCGCGCTGCTGATGGGTGATTAATTCTGGCGAATCAAAGCAACGCTGGCGCGGAAAATTCTTACCGCGCCAGCGCGCTTTCCAGCAGACTATTCACCTACAAAGCGATAAAAAAACTGTCGCTGCAAACCGCGCTCCGGGCCTTCCGCGTCGTAGCCCTGCAAAACGCGCTGAATGTCCTCCAGCACCGCCGGGCATTCCGCATAATAAAAATGGCCGAAGAAGTCGTGGTCCACTTCGGTCGCATCCACTACGTCGATGCGGTTTAGCAATAGCTGCAAATCAACGCGCGACAGTGGCGACTGTCCCAGACGCGAATACAAGTGCAGCCGCTGCGCGCCGCCAAGCGCCCAATCCGCAGACGAAACGTACACGGTGACGCGCTTCGCCGCTTTTGCCAGATAGGGCGCATAATCCCGCTCGAAAATTTGCGCATCCATGTCCGCGGCCGCGAGGATGATCTGGCCAAACGGCGGTTCATCGGTTCGATCGGCGCTGATTTTCCCGGCATGCTCGTCGCGCGACGCCGCGACGGCTTTGGCGCCGTTCGCGCCATTCGTTTCGCATTCGCGCAAGGCCCGCTGCGCGAGGTAGTTCTTGATACCATTTGTGGCGACGCGACTACCCATGCTGAACGCGATGATGTGAATCTGCTCCGCGCCGCTTTCCTCAACAAGCTTGTCGAGGAAGCGAATCAAGAACCCGGTTGACCATTCCGCGTTTACCGAATCCACCAGATAGCTCAGAAGCGATCCGCGCGTCGGCCAGCTATACAGGATCGGCACGCCATCAAACGCCACATCGTGCGCGATCTGGCCGGTGATGATCGCCGCATCTTCAAATGTCGTCGCGAAACCTGGCACATAAACGAGAATCGGCTTCTTCTTCTCCCCGGGCGGATTCACACGCATCCGCAGCGCGACCATAAAGTCCTCTTCGGTGCGAAATGGTTCGGCGATGTCAGCGAGCGTAACGTGTTTCGACTTGTTGGGCGGCTGGAATAGTCCCGGTGTTTCCGTCGCGCCGCGGCAATGCGCTGCGGGAATCGTGACCATGCAACTTCCGAGCTTGAGTGAATCCGATCGATCAATGCCGAATAGCCGGGGCGCGAGAACCGCGCGCCGCGCGCCTTCGCCGATTCCTCCGCCCTCAACGAAATTGCGGTCGGTCGCATACATCACGTCGATTTCGACGTGCCCGTCCTGAACCCGCCCCAGCGCCGGCGTGACGCACGGCGGACACACGATTTTCGGATAAACCGAGCAACCCCCAAGCCCCGCGGCGATCGCCAAGAGCGCCGCGCATAACCAAGGTTGGCGAGAATCCATCACGCGATCTCACTCCCCTGCCGCGTTAGTTTCGTGAATGGCGGTAACGTAAACACGACGTTTTCATCCGGCGCATCCACCTCTTCGGTTTGCGTGACGCCGAGCTCGGCCAGGCGCGTCAGGACCGCCTGCACGACGTCCTCCGGCGCACTCGCCCCGGATGTTACGCCTATGCAGCGCGCGCCTTCCAGCCACGCCGCATCGATGTTCAAGGGGCCATCGATCAGGTGAGCCGCGATGCCGCGCGCATGCGCCACCTCGGTCAACCGCTGCGAATTCGATGAGTTTTGCGACCCGACCACCAGCAACAAGTCAATGCGATCCGCGACCTGCTTCACCGCGTTTTGGCGGTTCTGCGTCGCGTAGCAGATGTCGTCGCTCGGCGGAAGCTCAAGTTGTGCCCCGAAACGCGCCATCAGTGCCGTCACGATTTCGTGCGTGTCATCCTGACTCAGCGTGGTTTGCGTCAGGATGACGCCCCGGTCACCAGACGCAAGCGTCAACCGCGCCACATCCGCAAGCGTTTCAACCAGCGTCGTGGCCCCCGGCGCCTGCCCCATTGTGCCGATCACCTCGTCATGTCCCGCATGGCCGATGAGGATGATCCGGAATCCGCGTTTGACGTAGCGCCGCACCTCAGCATGGACTTTCGTAACAAGCGGGCATGTCGCGTCAATGACGCGCAGCTCGCGTCGGGATGCTTCCGTAAAGACTTCCGGCGGTGAGCCGTGCGCGGACAGGATTGTCACCGCGCCGGCCGGCACATCATCCAATTCGTTTACAAACACCGCTCCGCGCGCCGCCAGTCTCATGACGACATGCGAATTGTGGACGATCTCCTTACGCACGTAGATCGGCGGGCCGAATTCATCCAGCGCCATCTCGACCACTTTGATGGCCCGCTCCACACCGGCACAAAATCCGCGCGGACGTGCGACGATTGCTCGCATTCATCCAACTCCTGAGCCGTCCGATTCACCCAAGATCACTATTCGACGCTAACGAACTTACGAATGGCCGCCTCCATTTGTTCCATCGAATAGCGCCGGCCGAGATCCAGAGGCAGAAATACGCCGTGTGCGTGGTCGCTGGCCAGGATCAACAGGTTGCCGATTACGGCATACCCCATCTCCTGTGGAGTGTGCCCCACGATGAAGGACTCCACCGCCAGCTTCCCTCGAAAGAACTCAATATCCGCCGGGGAATGAAAACGGCCCCAGACCATCGCGTGCACGGGGCCGCCGGATATGAAATCCTCCGCCCGCGCCGCGCGCTCAAAGATCGTTGTATCAAAATGCTCCATTCGCAGCGGATCCGGCAGGCTGTGCGCGATCATTACGCCGCTCGCTGTTTTGGCCGCCAGCGGAAGCGAGCCGAGATAATCGTGGACCGCTTCCATGACCATCGGAGCGGCCGCACCGAAACGGGCTTCGACGCCACGCTCAAAATCGAACAGAACCGATCGACCGCCCTTGGTGATTTCGTATCGCAGAAACTGCGACAGCTCGTGATTGGATTGAAGAAAGAACACGTTATCCGGATACTTGCATTTCCACTCGGCCGCACGGATCAGCAGATCGATCGACGTGTCGGGCATGCCCGGGCGCTCGGGTTCCTGGTGAATCAACTCGTGAAGCAAAACGCTGCGCGCGGGGCTGCGCTCCAGTTGGCAGAATCGCTGAAGCTTCTCGAAATTCCGCAGGTTGCCGTGCATGTCGCCGGTCACAACCAATTGCCCGCCGGAACCGAATGACAGCAGCATGCCCGTGCGATTCGGATCCTCGCGAATCAGTTGCGCCGCCTCCCGCAGCACTCCGCACGCTGATTTTGCGTCCGCGGGCGAGCTCATTCCGGCTCCGTGCGATCGGGCGCCGGACGAACCGGGCGCGGTAGCTTTTCCTCGTTGCGCTCGCTCAGATGCTGCGCAACCTCCAACCGGGCGATGACCTGCTTCATGTCTCGCGGCCGCGCTTCCGGGCCTTCCTCGCAACATTCGAGGATCAGCGAAGACAAGGCCAACGGGACTTTGGGGTTCAATTCGTGGGGTGGTTCGCTGCCGCGCCGAGCGTCGACTTCAATTTTTTTGGTGCCGACGGGCGCCACCTGCATTTTCGTCGCAAAAGCCTTGCCGGTGACCACCCAGTACATCGTGGCGCCGAGGTTATAGATATCCGTGCGATGATCGATCGGCTTGCGCTCGAGCTGCTCAGGAGCGATGTAATCCGGGGTGCCTTGTATCCGCTCTTTCACAGTGCCGAGCGCGCAGCTCTGGCCGAAGTCGATGATTTTCGGTTCATGGTTTTCCATGAGCAGGATGTTGATGGGCTTGACGTCGCAATGCGCATAACCCGCTCGATGCATGGCGTTCAATCCATCGGCGACTTTGATGAACAGCGCGACGATGTCGGCCATGCGATCCGGGCAAAGCTGCTCGAGCGTTTCGCCTTCGACATATTCCATGATCAGAAACAGTTCGCTGACCTTAAGCCATTTGCGAATGCGCACGATTTCGTGGCACTTGCGCAACACCGGATGGTCGATGGCTTGCGAGACCGCGAATTCCGTTTCCGCCTGCGCGACAAATTTATCATCCGCGGCGGTGCGTCGAATGATGTGTTTGATTGCGACCTTGCGGCGCGTGGCGCGCTCAACGG
>JAEUIR010000235.1 GCA_016795025.1 Phycisphaerales bacterium | reverse complement strand
CTTGCGTTCACGTTCCGCGACGATTGAAACGGTTGTCGCCATGCCACATCATTCGTGTTTGTGGGAACTATTCAAGATAATCGAGCACAGCAGCCCAATATTCGCCATCCGAATTCTCCTCATTCGCCGCAACGTCCGCGACGATGATGCGCATCCCGTCGTACCGCTCTCGCGACACGTTCGTGGCCAGTTGCGCCGCGACTGATTTCGGTTCGCGCTGCTCATTCGGGCCGAAGTATTGACAGCCGGGGCAGCCGGCGTCGCAGCAGCCGTTTTCCTCTTCAGCCAGTCGCGCGACAAAAGCGTTGATATCGAAGTTGTTGAAAAGCCCATCGCAATTGCAATCGCCGTGATAGACGCGACTGCCTTCCAGCCCTGGAAATGTCTCGCTGTAGATTTCCGGATCAATCAGCGCCAGAACGAACGGATCGATGTCAAAGTTGTTGACTGCGCCGTCGTTGTTCATGTCGCCGCGACAGGGCTGAATCTCCCACAAATGCACTGAGGGGGTGTTCGCGAAGTATGAGTTGGTTCCCACCACGATCTCGGCGTCACTCCAGTCATCCCCCAGATTCCATCCGTCAAAATCGACCGACAGTCCTGCGCCGGCGCTGAGCGCGCCGATGGTGATTTCTGGCGTGTTCGTCCCGGAATCGCCGCTTCGCAGTGATCCGTCGATGAGAATTCGCCCTCCATCACCAAGCGTGCCCTGAATTTCTATGCTTGGTTGGCCGTCAGGCCGTTGCACGTCGCCGGCAATATGAATGGTCCCGTGCCCTGTTCCCTGTCCGCCGCCAAAGAGCCGCACTAAACCGTCAACATCGCCGAGTATGTCTATTGTTGCCGCTGGTGAAAACCCCGAAAGGCCGACGCTGATCGTCCCGCTCATGTCGCCATTTACGGTAAAGCCTCCCTGAAAAGTTCCTTGCCGAGCGCGGATCGAGCCGCCGAGCGCGACAGATTCAAAAGTAGCGGAACCGCTGAACGGCGAGCCGACGCATCGAATATCGACCGCACCGCCGATCAAAATGCGTCCGCCCCGAACAATTTGTCCGCTGCCACCGTACGAAATTAATAGGAGTCCACCGAGGTACCGGTCGTGTAAATCGATCACTCCCGTCAGTGTGCCAATGTCCACTCGTCCGAACAATTCTATGGAGTTTGTCAGGCTCAATGTGCCTGCGAGTGTGCCGGTTGGCGTGCCGTCCTCGGCCGGCGTTCCCACAAACAACCAGTCCACTTTGGACGCGGTGATAGTGCTCGCAGCGGTCACATCCCCGCCGATATCCAGCCACAAGCCCACGCTTAGCGTCTCATCCACCACTGTGAGGTCGCCGTTTAGATCTCCCGCGATTCGCGAACCCTCAGCGAGTCCCGAGCGCCCGATCCAGTTGGCGCTCGTCAGCTCGATCGTGCCGACATGATTTGCGCCGGACTGCACTCCATTTGCGAGCGTGACGACGAAGTTTTCGGTCGGATTGGATGGATCGAGCAGCAGCGCAGTCAGATCGCCAGGGCTGTCGTCGAGTGTGTTTTGAACGTAAATCACCCAGCCGTCGTCGCCGGTTCGAAGTTCGATGATGGGCGGGTTGGGGTCTTGAAAGGTGACGCGAAAGTCGGTTACATGAAGGGGGTCGTTTGCGAGGCTCCAATCCGCGCAGACGCGAAAGTCGCCGCTCGATACGCAAGTTTCTGCTGACAAGAAACGGGCCCCAGACATCGCAAGACACGCGATAATGGCCGCACGAACCTGCGATTTGCAAACGGGCTTCATGATTCGCTCCCTCCAAGGTAAGATTTGAGTACGTATGCGGGGCCGTCGCCCCACGCGACGAATTTGGAGGCTTTGCGATGCTCATCCGGATGGCAATAGCGCTGGGGGTCATTTTTCCCAGATGGGCGAGTGCCGACGTTGTCTTATACGAAGCCAATCAGTTTCCGGAGCAGGCCGGCTGGACGATTGAGCAAATTGGCTGCGACCCGACGCTTTGGGTGGCGGACGGTTGTTTTCATGCCGTTGTCAATGTTTGTCCCGGTTCTAACCCTCCTGATGGTGATTCCGCGGCTTATCGACGATCGCTCGCGGATTTTGCAAACGTACCTACGTTCTTCGTCGAATGGCGCGTCGAAACCAATGCGCCGCGGACCGAAATCCCGTGGGGCGGCGGTGCCATGTTTGACCTAGGAAGCTTTTATGGGGTTAATTACGGGTTTAATATTTCAAGCAACCAAGCTAAACTGAACCGCGACAATCGTCTGCCGATCATCTTTGTCGACATCGAACCCGGGGTACCACACACCTATCGGCTCGAATTGTACAGCGATGATCTTTACGTTTGGCTAATCGACGGAGTGACCGTCGATTCAGGGGCTCCGGAGGGGGCGTTTCCCCTTCAATCAACCGACAGCATCATCTGGGTCACACGTTCCCGCTGGTTTCCCAACACCACCCGCTGGGACTATATCCGCTACGGCACGATCGGCCCCGAGCATGAATTGGACTGGGATACCGCTGCCCCGCTGATTCGTGGCGACACCAACTGCGACGGTCTTGTCAACAGCTTCGATATCGATCCGTTCGTCCTCGCGCTATTCGACGTCGCTGAATATGCCGTTCGATACCAGGATTGTGATATCAACCGGGCGGACGTGAACGGCGATGGCCATGTCAACAATTTCGACATCGACCCCTTCTTGGAATGCATATTCGCGGGGGCGTGTACGCAATAGCCTTTGGGCACAACTTCCCGAGCCCGGCGATCATGTTGTTGCCTGCCCGCCCGCGTCCTTGTGCGCGGATGCTAATGTGGACTTACCCCAGCCCATATTCCTTTAACTTCCGATACAACGTTCGCGTTCCGATGTTCAAAATCTTCGCCGCCTGTTCGCGATTCCCATGCGTCGCCTGAAGTGTGCGCTCGATCATCATGCGCTCGACTTCGGCCATGCTCAGCCCCACGAACCCCGCCACGCCTGCCGGCACGATGTCGCGCGTGCCGCGAATCGGCTCCGGCAGATCATCCGCTTCAATCTGCCGCCCGCCCACCTCCACTGCCAGCCGCTCGATCGTATTGCTGAGTTCGCGCACGTTCCCCGGCCAGAAATACTTGCTGAGATGCTGCATCGCTTCGCTCGAAACGCCGGGGATTTGCGTCCCGTGACGCTTGTTCGCGATTCGCAGAAAATGGTCCACCAGCAGCGGAATGTCATCGCGCCGCTCGCGCAGCGCGGGAACGTGAATTACCCACTGGTTCAGCCGGTAGTACAGGTCCGCGCGGAATTTCTTTTCCTCGACCGCGTCATGCAGATTCGCATGCGTCGCGGCCACCACGCGCACGTCAACCTTACGAGAATCCGTCGAGCCGACCGGTGTGACCTCGCGCGTTTCGAGCGCGCGCAGCAATTTCGCCTGCATCACCAGCGGCATGTCGCCGATCTCGTCGAGAAACAGCGTTCCACCGTCGGCCGCCACAAAGTAACCTTTGTAATCCGACACTGCGCCGGTGAATGCGCCCTTCACATGCCCGAATAATTCGCTTTCCAGCAGGTTTTCATTGAGCCCCGCGCAATTCACCGCCTTGAAGGTCTTTCGCGCTCGCGGCGATTGTTTGTGAATCGCCTCGGCGATCAGTTCCTTTCCGACGCCCGTTTCGCCCAGAATGAGCACGGTCAGGTTCGTTGGTGCGGCCTTGGCGATCTGCGCGGTGATGCGTTTGATTTCGCGGGAGATGCCGACAATTCCCTCAAACGAATCCGCGCGATGCTCTTCGAGCGTGCGGCGCAGCAGGATGTCCTGCCGTCGTGAAACAGATTTCGCCGCCACCTGCGCGATCGGCTCGCTCACATCCTCGAGCCGCGCGGGGCTGTCGAGGCAGGTCACGCGAATATGGCGCGCGTCCGGCGATTCGCCCGGTCCGATCAAAACCGCCGTGGAATCGCGCGACAGGCTATCGAGCAAATCGACAATTGGCTGGCCGGAAGCGACGCCTTGTTTTCGGCAATCAGCGACCACCACGTCAGGTGATCGCGTTCGGATCGAATCCAGCGCTTCATCGATGGTCGGTGCGACGCGACACGAGTGGCCGTGGCCTTCGTGAAGCAGCTCGCGCAGCCGTTGTCCTTCAATTTCATCGGGCGTGACAACAAGAATGAATGCGGTTTGAGCCATTGTCGGTCGAATTCGCTCCCGATACGTTCCAGCGCGTGAATTGTAGCCGAGCGCCGATCATTTTTCGATTTGTGGCGTGGTTGCTCGGTGATGCGCGCGATCGCTGCGAACGACGAGGCGTTGGCCGGTCCGCGGCGCGTGGATCTCGGATCGAGGAAAAATCGCGTCACCACTCGCGTCGGCCGGCGTGGTTGATCGTCGCGCCGCTCGCCGCGACTTGTCCGAGCGAGTACATCGATCGTGCCAGCTCGATGCCCATTGCGCAAACGTCGGGCGCATCGTCGTGTCCCCTCGGAAACTGCAGAAACTGAGCTTCAATCTCCGGGTCCAGATCCGCCGGCAGCCGGAACAGGCCCGCCTCGAAAAGCGGCGCAATGCCCGCGATGCGCGCGAGTTTGTTGCCCATCGGCCGTACTTCCACCACCGGGATGTAACTTCCCGATCGGCGATTGTGTTCGTCCAGCATGTGCTTCAACGCCACTTGATACGCGGTGGCTTCGATGCCGACGCGCGCCGGGCGCCAGCGCTGCGCCGCCGAAATCACTCGTTTGATCTGCTCCACGATGTTGATGCGTTCCAGCGTCAGCTCGCGCGTGTAGATCACGCTGTTTCTGGCGTCGATCGATCCGACCCATAGCGAGAAAAAGTCGCCGTCCTCCGCGCCTGTCGCCGGATCCACCGCGATCATTGTCACCAGCTCGCGCCCCGAAAGCTCGCGCGGGTCGTATCGACGCAGCCACTCCGGCCGGAACACGCGCCGCGATTCATTGATCGGGTTAGCCATGTATTCCTGCTCAAACGCCAGCGTCCCGATTCGCTGCCGCTCAACATGCAGGCGTTCGATCGACCAGCGCGCCGGCCATAGCGGCACGAGCTCAAACGAGCCATCAGCATTCGGCGCGGCTTCGATGGCGCGATGCACTGCGTAGTCCCAGCCCGGAAATCGACGCCGATCTCGAAGATTCGCCAGCAGCGAGTCGTGATGAATCAGCGAGCCGACGATCACTAATCGCCCGTGCGGCGCCAGCGCGGGCATGACGACGCGCCGCAACCAGGCGTCCAGTTTCGCGCGGCGCTGCGGCGAGCGCACCTGATCGTCCGTCTCGATGTCGTCGCAGATGATCAGGTCCGGCCGGGCGCCGTCGACGCGCAGGCCGCGGATGGACTCGCCGATGCCGCGGGCAGTGATGACCGCGCCAGCCGCGGTGACCATGGTCTGGCTG
>JAEUIR010000234.1 GCA_016795025.1 Phycisphaerales bacterium | reverse complement strand
GGCGTGCATGGAGGAGCTGGTGCCGCGAAAGGCGCGGGGCACGCTGCTCGGGGTGGGGCCGCAGCGGCCGCTCCAGCCGCAGCCATCGCCGACCCCGTCGAGCCGGACGCCGAGCCCGCAGAGTTCGGCGCTCGCCGCCGCCGAGGCGCCGTCGAACAACCCGATCGCGGCGATCGTCTCATGGCTGGCGGCCACGTCGACGTGCTCATCGCCGAAGGTATTGCGGCGAATGCGCAGTGCGTTCGCCGCGGACTTCAGCGCGTCGGACGAGCGGCCCATCGCGAGTTCGATGCGCGCCAGCGTTTCGAGGCTGCGGGCCACGTCCACGTGCTCGGGTCCAAGAACTTCACGGCGCACGTCCAGCGCGGCGCGGCAATGCCGCTCCGCCTCCAGCGCCGAGTTTCGCCGCAACAGCATCTCCGCGAGAACGTCGGCGCACGCGGCCGTGGTCGCATGTCGCTGGCCGAACGAAAGCACACTTAGCCGATGCGCTTGTCTAAGCTCCTGCTCGGAAAAACGGGTCAATCCTCGTTCGCGATAGATTTCCGCGATGGAGGTGCGGACGGCGATTTCCACTTCCGGCCGACCTTGAAGCAATCCCGTGTCCATTCGCTTCGTCAGGTTTTGCAGCGCGATAAACTGCGGCGTGCTGACGAGCGTATTGCGATCGCCGGTGGGAAACATCTCGCGTGCGATCTGGGTGATGGCCTCGGCCTTGGCGCGTTCGGACGCGACTCGGGCGCGCTCATATCCTTCGCGGGCCTGTGCGGTGCGAGATTCGATCGCGCCGTTGACGGCCATCGCGCCGCCGATCAGCAACGCCGCCGCGATCAGCGTCGTCGCCGTGACGGTGCGGCGATGGCGGTTGAGGGACTTGCGAAACACGTACCAGTTGCTGTCGCGCCGCGCGTCGATCGCGTTGCCGGCAAGATAGCGCAGCACGTCGCGGGCCACCGCGCCGGCCGTCTCATATCGTCGCGCAGGATCCTTCTCCAGGCACTTCAGGATGATCGTCTCAATATCGTCATCCAACCCGGCGCGAACGCGGCGCGGCGAAATCGGATCCACGTCGCGCACCGCAGTCACAATCTCAGGCAACGAGCGCGCTTCGCCGTATGGCCACGCTCCCGTGAGCATCTGGTACAGCATGACACCCAGCGAATAGACGTCCGAGCGCAGATCGCTGCGTCCGGTCTGGTCGTCCAATTGCTCAGGGGCCGCCCACAGTGGCGTGCCGACAAAGAAACCGGTTCGCGTGATGGTCAGCGATGCGTCGGAGCGGGCCGCCGCCCGGGCAAGGCCGAAATCCAGCACGTGCGGCGTTCCGCGCTCATCCACCAGCACGTTGGCGGGTTTCAAATCGCGGTGGATCACGCCGCGCAGATGCGCGGCGTTAACGGCGTCACAGATCGTGGCGAACAGGCGCAGACGCAGCGTCACTTCAGCGCGACTCAGCGGGAGCCGCCGCTCCGCCCGGTTGGCGGACGAGGCGCCGTGCGCGGCGCGACTGCGGGACGCCTGCGCAGCGTCGCGGCCGGCGATAAACTCGTCCAGCGTGACGCCGCGCACCAGGTCCATGACAAAATAGAAAAATCCCGCGGCCATTCCGGAATCGTGAATCGCGACGATGTTGGGGTGTTCCAATTGCGCGAGCAGCTCGACCTCGCGTTCGAAGCGGGCCCGATCGGCGCGGCCGGAGAACGGCCCATCGCGCATCACCTTGACCGCCACCTCGCGCCGCGTGGACTGTTGCAGCGCGCGATAGACAATACCCTGGCCCCCGCGACACAGCTCCGCGTAGATCGTGTAGCCGGGAATTTCGATTACGGCCGCGGGCCTTTGCGGCACCGCGCTGCCTTCGCGGACTGCGCCCACCAGTTCGCTGAACAGGGCGCGCTCCGCGCGAATGCGGTCGATCGCCGCCCGGCAGTCAGCGCAGTGTTCAAGATGCGCCAGGGAATCGCCGCCCGCTGCCGCGTCCGTCGCGATCCGCTCAAGCTCATCCTGACCCAGACACATCGGACGATCGCCCGCGATCATGTTCACGTATCCTGATACTGCGATTGAATCTCGGAGATGATCGATTGCAGGCGATCGAATACGCGGCTGCGAGCCACGTATACGTCATGAGGGGCCATCTCAAGCTCCGCCGCCACCGTGGCTGCCGGCAGCTCATCGAACACAAACCGTTCGAACGCGCGAATGGTCTTGTCCGCCAATTTGGATCGCTCGCGCAGTGTCGCGAAAGCGCGGCACAGGACGGTCCGGCGCTCTTCCGCCTCCCACAGCTTATCCAGTGCATCATCATCCGGCAGATTGGCCATGGCCGAGCTGCCCGCCCGCTGGGGGTGCATCGCCCGCGAGCGCAGAAAATCGGCCACGCGATACTTGACGATTCCCACCAGCCACGAGCGCAGGCGGCCGCGCTCGCGGTCGTATTTCCCCGCACGGTAATCGCGCACGAAGCGCACCAGAGCGTCCTGCGTCACGTCGTCGGCGTCGGCGTCGTTCAGCCCCAGCTTCAAGGCGAAGGAGCGCATGATCGGGACATAGCGCTGTTGAAACTCATTCCATGCGACCGCGTTCTCGGGGTTGAGGAGGCCCGCCAACAGCGCCGTCGCAGTTTTTGTGGATATCGCATGATTCATAAATTCGGCCGTCGGAACGATGGTCCCTGGATGATAGCGGAAGGGGCGGCGCGAGGCGGCGGACTTTTCTTGGAAAATTCTATGGTCATGTGCGAGATCGGACAGGTGCGCGGGGGAGTGTGGGTGAACCCGCCGTGGGCGGTCTTTTCAGCCTCAACGAACGCGGTGTGATCGCGAACGGACCCGCGCTCAAGCATCCACCTATGTGTGCGGGCAGATGGTTCGGCGCGGTGAAGAACGATAGGTGGACGACCTGGCGGGCGACCGCAGAGTCATCCGACCGGATTCAGCAAGGAGTAGGTATGCAAACACGATAAAAAATTCGAGTGTTTTCAGCGTAACTGAATACGCAATCATTGATTCAACAAGGGAAAAAACATGCAATGCAACCGACTATCCCAGAATATGTCTTTCGCGCGCCAGCTTTGCTGCGTCATCGCGTTCGGCGCGGCCAGCTTTAGTCTCTGTATGGCTCAATCAACGACAACGACGAATTACCAGGGCGAGCTGCGGCGCGACGGCGTGCGCTTCGACGGCGACGCGACCATGAAGTTCGCGATTGTCGGCGACGGCGGCGCGGTTACGCTGTGGTCGAACGATGACACGAGCACGAATGGGAGTCAGCCGACCGGCTCCGTCGTGGTGCCCGTCGCGCAAGGCCTGTTTTCCGTTATTCTGGGCGGCACCCCGATGACGCCGCTGGATCCGGCGCGGATCAATGAGAGCACCGATGCGAAGCTACGCGTTTGGGTGAATACGGGCGCGGGCTATGAGCAGCTTTCCGATCAGCCGTTGGCCAGCAGCCCGTTCGCGATGCACAGCGGCACGGCCGATGGCGCCCCCGGTGATTTTTACACGGTTGGCGGGCTCCTCGGCGGAGCGGGACATGGAATGCTCCCATTTGGCTACACTGGCGGTGTTGGCGCCCCTTGCCCAACACTTCCGCTTCGTTTGCTTATCGATGATGCGGCTCCCAACAACGTATTTACCATTGGCTGGTCCCCGTCGCTAATCAATGGTGCTCCAAATACCGGCCGATGCTACAACGGTCCTTTGCTCAATAACGTGAAAGTCGGCATTGGCACGTATACTCCGGCTAGGACGCTGGATGTCAATGGCACCGCGCTTGTTCGCGGTGGCGATTTTCTCCTGGACAGCGTGACCAATCCTGGCAGAACGCTTCAGCTTCTATCCAGCGGGTTACAGCAGATCAGGGCTACCAACGATCTCATTATTTCATCGGGCCAGAACAACGTTTGCGTTGTCGGCACCAGCTCCCCAACTTCAGGTTTTCAGGTCGCTTATCAAAATAGCAGCGCCACAAGATTCCTGGTCGACGGCGCCTCTGGCAATGCGGGCATTGGAACATCCACCCCGCAAAACAGACTGGATGTGGAGGGCGCCGCAGCGATCGGAGCCGCCTACTCCGGCACTAACGTCGCGCCGGCCAACGGCCTGATTGTCCAAGGCAGAGTCGGGATTGGCACGACTTCACCATCAGCCCCGCTTCACATTCACGATAGCGGTTCGAACACGGGATATACCTTTGATTTCAACTCAAACAGCGGCTATCTGACCAATTTCAGGATGGACAACATTGGCGCATCGATTATACATAATTCGGTCGTGCGCGATTTCCGATTGGGCACCGCGAATCTGCCCGTCATTACCATGACGGCGGGTGGCGACACCGGAGTTGGGACGACGGCCCCCATTGTGCGGCTGGATGTAAACGGACGAATCAATGTTACCAATGGAACCATCCAGCGCGGCGGAGCGGCGATTACTGGTACTAACGATCTGGGGCTTTACTCGCGAGTGGCAAATAACTACATCCGCTTTGTGACGAGTAATGGTGACTTCGTATGGTCCGCAGACGGTAACATTGGCGTCGCCAGCGAAATCATGCATCTCCAAGCCGGCGGAAACCTTGGCATCGGCACCGCAACTCCCAGTTCTAAACTGGACGTCAACGGAAACGTGCGCGCAACGGGAAACATCTGTGCAACGGGAAATATCTGCGCTCAGGGCAACATCGACGCTATAGGTAATATCCAGGCTTTCTCGGTTTGCAGTTGCTCCGATGCTCGCTTCAAGAAAAACGTCGCACCGCTGGCGGGCGCTCTGGAAACGCTCGGCCAACTCCGCGGCGTTAACTACGACTGGCGTCGGGACGAGTTCCCCGAGCGTAAGTTCAGCGATGCGCGCCAGATCGGCTTCATCGCCCAGGAATTGCAGGAAGTCCTGCCCGAAGTCGTGGTCAAAAACGATGACGGCTATCTCGCCGTCGATTACAGCCGGCTGACGCCGTTGCTTGTCGAGGCGGCTAAGGAACAGCAATGCCAGATCGAAGCGGTTAGGACGGAGAACGCCCAGTTGAAGACCGAATTGGAACAGATCAAGCTCCTCGTGGCGGCGATGGCGGAACGATTGAGCGTAGTGGAGTCCAAATGACGCACGACCTATCGCGCCCTGCATGCCCACAGCTACGAAGCGGGTGTTGCGTGGCGCGACCATGCTCATCATGAAAGGATTAAACCATGAGACGTTCGTTTTCAACCAGTTTGATGGCGCTCCTGTGGATCGGCGGTTCGAGTGCGTTCGCGGATAGCGAAATCACGCGCCATGTATTTTCCGCCGGCGGAGGGACGGCGACTTCCGCGCATCACTCCGTGCGGGCTACGCTGGGTCAACCCACCGCCGGAAACGCGAGTTCGTTTCACCACGATGTTGGTTCGGGATTTTGGGCCGGCCAGTCTGAGTCCGTCCTCGGCGACATGAACTGTGACGGC
>JAEUIR010000233.1 GCA_016795025.1 Phycisphaerales bacterium | reverse complement strand
GCCGATCCTGGATGCTGGCCAGATCCACGCCATCCTGGAAGATCTGCTAGTCGACTTCCCCTTCAGAACCCCGGCGAACCGCGACAATGCGGTCGGAATGCTGCTGACGCCCGTGGTGCAGCCGGCGATCGCGGGCAATATCCCGATGCACCCGGTCGTAGCGCCGCTGGAGCGCACCGGCAAGACCAAGCTCGCCTGCGACCTGATGGGCCATATCTTCAAAGGCGTGTCGATTGCCCCGGTGCAATTCCCGCCTAACGAGGAAGAGATCGAAAAGCGCATCTTGGCCGAGCTGCTACGCGACGGGGGCTTCGTCGTGCTCGACAACATTCGGACGGTGGTGGACTCGCCGGCGCTTGCCTCGCTTTTGACGTCCCGCCTGTTCACCGGCCGGTTGTTGGGCAAGAGCCTCATGGTGACGCTGCCGAACAATCTCATAGTGCTGGGCACCGGCAACAACATCATCACCAGCGGCGAGATCGCCAAGCGGTCCATTCCCATTCATCTTCAGCCACCCAACGATCACCCGGAAGATCGTGTCGACTTCAAGCATCCGGATCTCTTCGAGTATCTCGCCTCGGTCCGCAGCGTTGTGCTCGGCGCCCTTCTTGGAGCGGTCGAATTGTGGATTGCCGCAGGACGTCCTCCGCACCCCAATCGGTGCCGCTTGGGCGGATTCGAGGAATGGAGTGACGTGGTAGGCGGAGTCCTACATGGCGTGGGGTTCACGGAATGGCGCGCAAACGAGCGCAATTGGCGCAGAGCTGCCGATCCGCGTGGTGAGGATCTGAAAGCGTTCGTGCTCGAATGGTGGAACCGCTTCGGCATGACGCCGATGCCGGCCAGGGACCTGTCTTGGGTTGCCCGCGAGCTTGGGTTGTTCCTCGACTGCTTTGCGCGCGCTTCGGAGCATGCCCAGACACAGGCGTTTGTCGCCAAAGCGTTGACGTGCAACATCGACCGGCCAGTCGAGGAGTTCGTGATCCGGCGAGACAACTATGGAAGCTCGAGCCGTTATTACCTGGACAAGGTGACATGACCGTGAGGACCCTAGGGACACTGGGGACTTCAATACCTAGCCCATTACTTTTTACACGCGCGCGTGGCTACTGAGTTATTGAGTCCCCAGTGTCCCCAGAGTCCCGCAATCCGAATGGCAGGACAAGCGTGGGGCATGAGAGCAATAGAATCGCTTAGCGGATATGCAGACAAACAACTGCATAGGTACTTCCAGGGCAATGGCCCAGCCGCGGGTGGAAACGGCCCGGAATTCGAACGAATTCGTCAGGCGGATTTTTAGGGCTGACGGGCTGACAGGCTGACGGACATATGGCACGAAAAACACGACAAGATACGAATGACGTCGCCAACAGCTTGCGTGAATTGGCCCGCGGCGTGGACCGGACGCACCAGTCGGTCGCGGATTGGGTGAAGCACGCTCGGTGGAATCAATCGCGGACGCCGCCGTGGAGCATCCGCAAAGCGGCGGAATGGGCTGCAGCGACGTTGTCGCCGAATCCAGCGACAGCGTGGACCCAACCGTTCGCCGCGGAACCAGGCAGCGAGATTGAAGCGCTGCGGCGCAGCCCGCTGTCGGCCGCCAAATTGAAACTGACGCTGACTCGCGCCGCGAAGTTGGAACTTGAGCGCGCCGCGCTGGCCGGCGAACTGATCAACCGCGCCGAGGTCGAACAGGCGCTCGCGCGGCGTGCCCATGCCGTTCGGTCGGCGTTCCAAGCGTTACCGCGGCAATTGTCCGCGCAGTTGGTCGGCAAGGACGACATGCAGATCGAGAACATTCTGATAAACGCGATCGATGGTGTGCTACTCGAGTTGAGTCAGCAGACGTCGATCCCGTCGTTACCCGAAAGTGAGGCCCAATGAGTAACCGAAGCCAGGCGCGCCCGATGCGCGAACAGCAGAAAACCCCCGTGGCCGAAGGTGCTTCTGAATCTCGAAGCAGGGCTGATCGGCCGCGTTTACGTTTGGAATGGGTCGAGAGCGCCAGCCTGACGCCGAACCCTGCAAACTGGCGGCGGCATCCGGCTGGCCAGCTATCGGCCATCAAGGGCGTGATCGCCGATCCGGAGATCGGGTGGGCGGGCGCGTTGTTATACAACGAACGGACGCAGCGGCTTGTGGATGGACACGCGCGCTGTGAGATCTCCGATCCCAAGGCGCTCGTGCCGGTGCTGATCGGTTCCTGGTCGGAAGCGGCGGAAAAGAAAATCCTGGCGACGTTGGATCCGCTGGCGAATATGGCGATCGCCGATGTGGACCAGTTGCAGGCGCTGATCGCTGAGATCGATCTAAGTGACGAAATGTTCGCCGACCTTCGCGGCCAGCTCGATTCGATCCTCGAAGACTCGCAGCGCTGGCTGGCCGAGCAGGAGCAGGCGTCGGAGATCATTGAGGATGAAGTACCCGCGCCGCCGGATGAAGCGATCACGCAGCCGGGAGATTTGTGGATTCTGCGCAGCGCCGATGGGCGCGAGCATCGGTTGCTGTGCGGAAACAGCGCCTCGGTCGCGGATGTGGATCGGCTGCTCGATGGCCAGCCCATACACCTGCTGAACACCGATCCACCATACAACGTAAAAGTCGAACCGCGGAGCAATAATGCCATCGCGGCCGGTTTGTCGTCGTTTCCGGCTTCCGATTCAGCCCGTCGCGCCGGCTCGATGACGCACCATCAGGGGTTCGACGTGGCTCGCGACCCGCAGAAGGCGAAACCGACGACGCGAAAGCTGCGGGCCAAAGATCGGCCGCTGGCGAACGACTTTGTCAGCGACGAGGAGTTTGACGGCCTTTTGGATGCTTGGTTCGGAAATGTAGCCCGTGTATTGGAACCGGGGAGAAGCTTCTATGTGTGGGGCGGATATGCGAACCTCGGCAATTACCCGCCGTTCCTGAAGAAGCATGGGTTGTATTTTTCGCAGGGCATTGTTTGGGACAAGCAGCATCCGGTCCTGACCCGCAAAGACTATATGGGCGCCTTCGAGATTTGCTTTTACGGCTGGCGCGAAGGCGCCGGCCACGAGTTCTATGGTCCCAACAATGCGACCGACCTGTGGCACGTGAAGAAAGTGAACCCTCAGTCGATGGTCCATTTGACGGAAAAGCCGGTCGAATTGGCGGCGCGGGCCATCCAGTACTCATCTCGCCCGGGCGAGAACGTGCTCGACCTCTTCGGCGGCAGCGGCTCGACGCTGATGGCGGCGGAGCAGACCGGGCGGAGGGCGTTCCTCATGGAACTCGACGCACCGTACGCGGATGTGATCGTGCATCGCTGGGAGAAGTTTACCGGGCGGAAGGCGCAGCGCGCGGCGATTTAAGCCCAGCGCGTCAACCGTAATGCCTTCGAATGGGCGGCCGTGCCGGCAACTGGCGCTGGGGCCACGGGTGCGGCGGGGGCTGACGCTGCGTTGATTCCGGCCGCGGCGGCTGCATCAGGTCGACGCGGGCCATGTCGGCCACGGCGAATTGCATATATTCGCAGTCCCAATAATGATTCGCTGCGCCGCTGGAGACTGGCATCCACATCTGAACCTGGCGTCCACCCTCCTTGCGGACGAGAACCTTGTGCTCGGATGTCATCTGCCTGTTGTAATCAGAATCATTCTCAGAGTTCAGCGACCACATGTCGTGCTCGCCGGTGACGACGGCGGTCGCGGGATCTGCCGCGGCCATCTTCGCCGTGATCGCATGCGCCAGGCGGTCTTTGTAATACGTGCAATTGACGAGCGACAGAAAGACATCGAACGGCGCCGCGGACTGATCCGGAGGCCGATACGTCACGCGGCTCGTCCGAATCGGCAAGTCGCGCGTGTGACCGTCGCCTTTGAGCGGCTTGATGCGGGCTGGATCGGATAGCGCGAACTTGTACACTTCGGCCGTCCGGCTACCTGAGAGCGATGACGTGCCCCCCGAGTCGATGCCAAGCATGCAGACGCCAGCCGGCAGACGATTGCTATCTTGCCAAGGGAATCGGGACAACAGAGCACGCTGTCGCAGCTCCTCGAAGGTCATCACCATGCCATGATCGACGCGCTGCGACCGAAAGCCGACGCCCCAGGCGCGAATGACGTAATAAAAATGGTCCTTCTGTGTGTCCGCCGTGGCGATCAGGCACCGCGCCCAACCGGGAACGATCCGCGCCGGCGCCGCGCTGCATTCGACCGATTTCGATTCGAATACGCCGACCTTGGCATGAACGATCTGCTGTCGGAATGGCTCGCCGAGCCAACTATTGGTGAACCCCATCAGCGAGATCGGGTCGCCTTTGCAGCGAACGAACTCAGCCGCGATGCGGAACAGCGGACACCAGAGCGCGTACGCGGCCCAGATGTGGACGCCGACCCGGCTGCCGAGATCGGCGTCGTCAACCGGCACACCATCCTCATCCTCGGCCTGCCAGCGTCCTTGCTGAATCATCGCGGCCCGCTGCGGTTCGTGAATCGCCGCATGGCAATGCGCGCATTCATACCAGGCCGCTTTCTCCTTCTCGATCATCGCCGCTTCACGGGCCGGATCGGCCTGATCGAACTTCTTCCACTTCACGTTGGAGAAGACCAGCTTCTGGTATGCACCGCAATGCGGGCATGGCACATGGAAATACAGCCGCACCGGCGTGCTTTCGAAGCGCCGCCAGATCAGGCCATCGGCCGTGGTCGGCGTGCTGACATTAACGATCAAGCGGCGGCCTTCGTAGGTTTGCGTGCGGGCATAGCCCAGCGTGATCGGATCGCTCTCTCGGCCGGACCAGGGTTGGAACTTGTCGACTTCGTCATTGATCACGACGCGGCACGGGTCGCTGGCCAAGGACGCCGGTGAACCGGACCAGCCCAGCCTGAGCGTGAACCCGTTGGCAAGCGTGATATGCCGGAGCTGGATGTCACGGCTGGCGGCGGTGAACTGCTCGCGCAAACAGGGCGTATTGCGCAGCAGCGGGACGATGCGCTGCGCGACGATCTTGCGGCCGGATTGCTCGTCCGGCAAGACCAGCAGGATCGGATCAGGCTCCTGGTGGGCGTAATAGCCGATGACGTTCCGCAGCGCCTCGCTGACACCGACCTGCGCCGCCTTGACAATCGTCACTTCCTCGACGTCGCGCCGCATGCACAGGTCCATGAGGCCAGCCAGATACGGCGCTTGAGCATTCCGCCACGGGCCGGAGCGGGCGGATTGCATGCGCGTCAGAACCCGGTGTCGTTCGGCCCAGGCACTGGGACGCAAGCGTTCCGCGGGCCGCATGGCGAGGAGTTCGGCGGGGAGCCAGTAGCTAACCAAAGTGAGCATGTACTCGGATTCTATCTATAACGTAAGGAAACAGAAGTTTACAACTCGAAAAGGGAAGGCTTATGACGAATAGCTATTGTGAACGTGGGATCGACATCACACCACTGGAACTCACATTGCGGTTAACCATTCGGGCGGAGGATGTGGATGTCATCCTCCGACGACTCGCAAGCGTTGTGCTCGCCGCGAGCCCTGTTCCGCCGGTGGAAAAAGAGCCCCCCCAAGCCACGCGTA
>JAEUIR010000232.1 GCA_016795025.1 Phycisphaerales bacterium | reverse complement strand
TTGAAAACGCGGCGTGAAGCAGGGCGCTGGGGATCGACGGGCTGTCCGCCGCCGACTCGCTGGAGGCGACGAACCGGCCGTGGCGATGCGTTCCGGCGGCCGGCGCGGCGATCAATGAGCCGCTGCGTGCGTGCAGGTACCAGTGCATGGGGATTTCGGACGCCGGTTCCGTGGCGCACTCCTTCTGTGCGTCGCTCAGCTTTCGCGCGAATTCCCTGATTTCATTCGCTCGCCGATTGAACGCTTCGACAATTTGCGGATCGAAATGCGTTCCTGCCCCTTCAACGATGATCTGCGCGGCTTCCTCGTGCGTCAGCGCCTTCTTATAGGAGCGCTCCGTGGTGAGTGCGTCGTAAACATCCGCGAGTGCGACGATGCGCGCCGCCAGCGGGATTGCATCGCCGGCCGCGCCGAAGGGATAGCCCGTGCCGTCATAGCGTTCGTGATGGTGTCGTGCGATATCTTCGGCCATCTGCCCGAATTTCGAATTCGGCAAGCGCTTGCGCACGGCGCGAATGGCTTCCGCGCCGACCAGCGTGTGCGTTTTCATGATTTCCATTTCGGGAACGGTCAGCTTACCCGGCTTCAGCAGGATACTGTCCGGTATCGCGACCTTGCCGATGTCGTGCAGCGGAGCGGATCGCCGTAGTTCCTCGATGAAAGTGTCGTCGATGAACGCGAAGCGCGCCTCCTGGCACAATTCCTGTGCGAGCAGCACCGCGAATGCCGTGACCCGATCCAGATGACGCGCGGTGTCGTTGTCGCGGCGCTCGGCCAACTCGACCAGCGCCAGCACCAGCGAATCGCGGGCTTCGTCGCGCCAAAATCGCGTTAGCGCGCCCTCGATCGAGACGGCCGCCAGATTGCCGATCAATTCGAGCATCTCATGTATGGCGCCGCCATATTGATTCTCGGGCTCGCGCCAACTGAGGTACATCACACCGAGAGACAGTTGGGCATCCGGCTGGGATGGCGAGCGCAGGGGAATGCACACGCCGATGACTGGCCGCTCCTCGCCGCCGCGCTCGGCAGCGCTGCCAAGATCGCCACGACGCAACGGCGTCACAGCGCCGCTGCGCATCGCCGCGCACATCACGCCGTGATCAGCCGGGAGACGCTGCCCCTTCGCAAGCAGCGGCGCGGCTCCTGCCACGGCCGTGACGACCAGATCGTGTGTATTGGCGTCGGGCAGGAGGATGGCTGCATGGCGAGCCTGCGTAAGACCAGTTGCGGTGGCGATGATGCTGTCCAGCACCTCATCCAGCGATTGGCAACTGCTCAGCACCGCAGACAGGTCGAGCAGCGCCAACAGCGTGCGCGCATGTTCAGAGCGGTGCTCGTTGGCGATCCAAAGCTCATGCCTGAGCGCTCTTTGCCGGGTAAGCAGATGCATTCGCGCGGCGATCGCGCGATCGCCGCAGGGCCAAACCAGAAAATCGTCGGCGCCGGCTGCAAGGACGGATTCCGCGATGCGCTCGTTTTCGATGACGGCCAAGATGGATGTCGGACGCGGCGTCACGACCGCGACAATGCCGGAGATCACTTCGGCTGGGTTTTCGACGGAGCCGGCGATATGCACGACGATCGCAGCCGGTTCGTCTTGATGGTCATATGAAGTCGTTAACTGTGCGCAGCGCGAAACAGCATAGCCGCAGACGCGCAGGCAACGCGTCAGCGTCACCGCGGACTTATCGTTGGCGTCGATCAGCAGAATGCGGAGGTTTTGTGTCGCGTCGTTCACGCTCAATCCACGGGGTTCGGCCGCCGGTCGCCGAGCGCCCAGTTTTTTCTGTCTCCGGCAAAACGAGCGTAATTCCTGCGCACGCTGGAAATTCCGCCGTATGCGCATCGGCGAAACCGGAGCGCTTCTGGAAGTAGACGGGCGGAGGCGTGGATTCGAGCGAAAAGCGAGGCGGATCACCGACTCTTTGCTTGTCGGTGATCCGCCCGAAGAATGGTGTTTTTAGCTTGATTTAGCGGAACTGCAAGTCAAACGGCATGAAGCAGCCGACTTTTGCGCGATCCAGAATAATTGCCGTGGAGAGTCCGTTGAGTGCGCTGCGCGCCGGGCCGAATTCGCCAGTGCCGATCAACTGAAGTGCGGCCTTGATCAGCGGAGCGTTGCGCAGGACCGGGCCGCTATCGGCGTCCCAGCCCTTGTCAGTCTCTTCGCCGGCGATCTGCCGGAAGATGTCGCCGATGTCCTTCGGCTTCGGATAAACGTAGATCTCATAGTCGGAGAGCTTGGCCTTCTCCGCCGCGAGCACGATCGCATCCGAAAGGCCGCCGATGCGGTCGATCAGGCCGAGCTCAAGCGCCTGCTTGCCGGTATAAACGCGGCCGCCGGCCATCTTTTCGAGATCGCCTTTGATGCGCGGGCCGCGCGAGGTCATGATGCGCCCCTTGAACTGAACGTAAATGTCGTCGAGCAGCTTGGTCATCGCGGCGCGTTCCTCGTCGCTCCACGGGCGATTCTGGCTCATCAGCCCCGCATGCTTGCCGCGCGGAAACTCGAATGTCGTGATGCCGAGGTGATTTTCAAACAGACCTTTCCACACCATCTTTCCGCCCACCACGCCGATTGATCCGGTGAGAGTCGCTTCTTCCGCGAAAATCGTGTCGCCGGGTATCGAAACGTAATAGCCGCCGCTCCCAGCCACATTGCCCATGCTGACGATGAGCGGCTTGGCCTTGGCGCAGCGCGTCGCGGCTTCCCACATAATGTCGCTGGCCAGCGCCGACCCACCCGGAGAATTCACGCGGACGACGACGGCTTTGACGTTTTCGTCTTCAAGAGCTTTTTCGAACGCAGCGCGGATCGTCGTGCTGCCGGCGGACGAGCTTCCGCTCATCCAATCGACTTCGCTGCGGCCGTCGACGATCGGGCCCTCGATGTAGACAATGCCGATACCGGGCTTGTCGCTGGTGCTGGCGGCTTCCTCCATCATCTTCGAGAAAATCTGGAACATCGCGAACGGATTGTTGAAGTCGAGCTTCATACCGTCTTTTTCGGGGTATTTCTTGACGATTTCGCAATCCTTGCCGTGATGCTTGCGGACCATCTCGCGGAAATCGTTCATCGAGCCGACTGCGTCAATGAGCTTAAGCTCCAGCGCTTTGTCGGCCATGATTGGAGCCGCATCGACGGCGGCGCGAACCTGGTCGGGCTTTAGATTTCGCCCTTCGGCGATCATGTTGATCCAGCGCGTGTAGATTCCGTCGAGCAGCCAGTTGACCATCTCGGCGTTTTCCTTGCTGGGCTCGGTGCGGACAAAAGGTTCAAGGGCGGTCTTGTACGCGCCGCAATGCAGCATTTCCATGTTGCAATTCAGCTTGTCCAGCAGCCCTTTGTAGAACGACATCTGTGCATTCAGGCCGATGATGTCGAGCGAGCTGTTCTGCGAAAGCGTGATATGATCGGCCGATGCGGCGATGGCGTACACGCCGTTGCCGGCCGAGTCGAGATAGCAATACACCTTTTTGCCCGCCTTGCGGAAGTCGCGGATGGCGCGTACGACTTCGTCGGCCTGTGCGAGCCCGATCTGAGGCTGCTCGACGAACAGCACCATTCCGGCGATTTCGCTGTCCTTTGCGGCGGTGCGAATGGCAGTGGTGATGTCGTGAAGCGTGCGGGCTTTTTCGCCGAATAGCTCGCCGAAATCAAACAACTCCTCGCCTTTGGGCGTTTCGATGACCGGGCCGTCGAGCTTGAGGCGCAGCAGCCGCTGCTGCGCAAATGTGGCGGCGCAGCTTGCCAGCGCGACCGCGGCGCATAGCAGCAGTCGTGTGGGTGTTGCATATCGCTTTGTCATAACCGGGTCTCCCTGTTTTGTGTTTTCTCGCGCCCGCCGCGGCTGAAAACCCGATCGCGGGTCGAAGCTGCCGCAGCCTGCACTTCCATAAGTTTAATTCGGCCGCATACGTGAGCGGATTATAGAAGTTCGCGTGTTTTTGATCGTCCTGAACGTGTCAGAAGTTGTGCCCGCAGTTGTGCGCTGATGTCGGCCACCGCGGCATGCGCAACTACAATCACCGACGATTGCAGCGCGGCGAGATGATTGGCGCGCAGCCAAAGCAGCTTACAATTCCCGGCGGCGCGGGTCGCGCCCCGAGCGACACAGCCGACTGACAACCGCGAAAGAGGATAAGACCATGATGAAATTCCTGCGACGCAAGTGGTATGGACTGGTGACGACCGGCGGCACAACGCTGGTGCTCGGCGGGTGTCTGAGCGATCAGGAACTGACGCAGATCTACTCGTCCGTGATCACCACCGGACTTTCGACCATCTTGCAGCAGATTGTCCTGGGACTGACGGGAAGCGCCGGCGCATAAAGACAAAGTGGGCAACCGCGGACACTCGACTGTCCGGTTCATTGGCGGGAAAAAGATGAAAAATCGGCCGGGTGCGTTGGCGCTGGTGATTCTCTCGTTGGTTGCCGGCTTTGCAACGGTGGGTTGCGGCCGCGGCGGGAAGGCCCGCGACGCCGATGTCGTCAGCTATCCAAAGTGGCCGTTTCAGAAATATGAGCGATTGGCCGTGTTGCCATTCCAGGTGTCGCGTCGTGATGCAGCCGGTGCGGCGGATCGCCTGACTGCGGCGTTGGTGGACGATCTTTCGCGCAATGGCGCGTTCAAGGTGATGGACCGTTCGAGCATGAAAGAGGTCTTCACCGAGCAGGATCTGTCGAATCTCGCGGATGTGTCCGACCCGCGAACGGCCATTCCTCAGGGCCGCATCGAAGCGGCGCAGGCGCTGGTCATCGGCCGAATTACGACGTTTGATCTGGTCGCGGAGCGGCGGCCGGTGCGCAGACCCATCTACGGGCGCGATTCGCGTGGACGGCGCGTGATTTCTGGGTATGAGGAGCGGTTGGAATATCGCCACGCCGCGACTGTAGCGGCGACGGTTCGCGTGATCGACGCAGAGACCGGATCGCTGCTGTTCAGCCATGCGTCACAACCTGTGACGCTGGACGAAAGCGGGCACGGCCGACCGCCCGAGGAATCGCCAGAACAATTGGCGGACGAAGCGGTGACGGCTCTGGCTCGCCAGTTCTATCAGCAAATCGCACCAACGCGCCAACGGGTGGAGTTTGACACCAACATGCTCCTTGTGGCGTTGGATTATTACGACGGTCGCTACGAGGAGGCGCGGGCGCTGCCGTCGAACCTGGACAAGTTTCTGGTCGCGGTGCGCGGTCTGCCGCGATCGTGCGACCATAACCGATTCCGCGTGGCCATTACGGCGGATGGCGGACGCGACGATCTGTTCTCCACGGAGTTCACCTGGTCGGCGCGCGATGGCCAATCGGGTCAGGCGTGGCCAGTGGATATGACGGCGATCGCGCGCGGCGGCGCGGGCAAATATGTCGTGAAGCTCTACAGCGTGGGTGCGCCGCAGCCGGTTTTGACGCGCCCGTTCGAGATCCGCGCCCCGAAGGAAGGCGAGGAGGCGCCGGTGGAAGAGACGCGCGATCGGCAGGAGAGTGAGTATTGATGCGCTTCGCTCAAGAAGGAGAGGCGGCGCAGGGGTGGATTGAGGCG